>NZ_JAIVFO010000199.1 GCF_029991245.1 Xanthobacter autotrophicus | reverse complement strand
GCAGGGCATGTGGCCAGCAGGCCCCCACCCTAACCCTCCCCCGCGAGCGGGAGAGGGGATGGCCCGCTCCCGGTTCGTCATCACGCGAATTCCAGGATCACCGCATCCACGGCGAGGCTGTCGCCCGCCTTGGCGTGGACCGCCTTGATGACGCCGTCGCGCTCGGCGCGCAGCACGTTCTCCATCTTCATGGCTTCCACGATGGCGAGGATCTCGCCGTTCTTCACCTCCTGGCCGGGGGTGACGGCGATGGAGACCACGAGGCCCGGCATGGGGCACAAAAGCTCCTTGCCGCCGCCGGCGGTTTCCTTCTTCGGCATCAGCGCCGCGAGCGAGGCCGACAGCTCGGTGTAGACCCGCGCCTTGGTGGCGATGCCGCGATGGGCCAGCACATAGCCGTTGGGGATGGTGCGCACCTGCACCGCCACCTGGTCGGCGTCGATGGTGCCCGTCCACACCACGTCGCCGGGCTTCCAGGTGGAGCGCAGCAGGTGGGTGTGGCCGGCCGTGCCGTCGGCGTCGAAGATCTGCACCTTGTAGCCGCCGTCCACCGCTTCCACCTCGCACGGGGTGGAAAGGGTCGCCTCGGCGGCGGAGAGGTGCACGATGCGGCGCTTGGCGAAGGCCACCGGCACGCCGGAGGTCTGGCCGGAGATGTGCCGCTTGCGGGCGTTGTGGATGTGGTCGATCACCGCCGCCACGGCCGACAGGGTGTGCACCAGCTCGCCTTCCGGCGCGCGGGCGTGGAAGCCGTCGGGATATTCCTCGGCGATGAAGCCGGTGGAGAGGTTGCCCTCCCGCCAGCGCGGGTGGGACATGAGCGCCGACAGGAACGGGATGTTGTGGCCGATGCCGTCGATGGCGAAGGCATCCAGCGCATCCGCCTGCGCCTCGATGGCGATGGCGCGGGTGGGGGCGTGGGTCACCAGCTTCGCGATCATGGGATCGTAGAAGATGGAGATTTCCCCGCCCTCATAGACGCCGGTGTCGTTGCGCACGGTGATGGGGCCGTCCTTGCCTTCCGCCGGCGGGCGATAGCGCACCAGGCGGCCGGTGGAGGGCAGGAAGTTGCGGTAGGGGTCTTCCGCATAGATGCGGCTTTCCACCGCCCAGCCGGTGAGCTTCACGTCCTCCTGGGTGAGGGAGAGCGGCTCGCCCGCGGCGACGCGGATCATCTGCTCCACGAGGTCGATGCCGGTGATCAGCTCGGTGACCGGATGCTCCACCTGCAGGCGGGTGTTCATCTCCAGGAAGTAGAAGCTCTTGTCCTGCCCGGCCACGAACTCCACCGTGCCGGCGCTGTCGTAGCCCACGGCCTTGGCGAGGGCCACGGCCTGCTCGCCCATCTTCCGGCGGGTGGCCTCGTCCAGCAGCGGGGAGGGGGCTTCCTCCACCACCTTCTGGTTGCGGCGCTGGATGGAGCATTCGCGCTCGCCCAGGTAGATGACGTTGCCGTGCTTGTCGCCCAGCACCTGGATCTCGATGTGGCGCGGGTCGACGATGAACTTCTCCACGAACACGCGGTCATCGCCGAACGAGGACTTGGCCTCGCTCTTGGCGCGGTCGAAGCCGTCCTGCACCTCGTCGCGGGAATAGGCGATGCGCATGCCCTTGCCGCCGCCGCCGGCGGAGGCCTTGATCATCACCGGATAGCCGATCTCGTCGGCGATCTTCGCCGCCTCGGTGCCGTTCTCCAGCACGCCCAGATAGCCGGGCACGGTGGAGACATGGGCTGCCGCCGCCGCCTTCTTGGACTCGATCTTGTCGCCCATGGCCTCGATGGCGTGGGGATTGGGACCGATGAAGACGATGCCGTGTTCCGCCAGCAGCTTGGGGAAGGAGGCGCGCTCGGAGAGGAAGCCGTAGCCGGGATGCACCGCTTCGGCGCCGGTGAGCTTGCAGGCCTCCACGATCTTCTCGGCGATCAGGTAGGACTGGGCGGCCTGGGGAGGGCCGATATGCACCGCCTCGTCGGCCATCTCCACATGGAGGGCGTCCCGGTCGGCGTCGGAATAGACGGCGACGGTCTTGATGCCCATCTTGCGCGCCGTCTTGATGACGCGGCAGGCGATCTCACCCCGGTTCGCGATCAGGATCTTCGAGAACATGGTGCGGGTTCCTTGGGCGCCATCGGCGCGGAAATAGGTGCGGTGTGGCCCCTTACCCCTCTCCCCGTGCGGGAGAGGGTGCCGGAGCGAAGCGAAGGCGGGTGAGGGGTCTGCCCGGCGCCGGGTCCACTGGCGCCACACCCCTCACCCCAACCCTCTCCCGCACGGGGAGAGGGGGAGCGTCGGTGCCGCTTGGAAGCCGCTTAAAGCGGCATGTTGTCGTGCTTGCGCGAGGGCTGCTCGAGCTTCTTGGTGCGCAGCATGGCGAGCGCGCGGGCGAGGCGCCGGCGGGTCGAGTGCGGCATAATCACCTCGTCCACATAGCCGCGCTCCGCCGCCACGAAGGGCGAGAGGAAGCGTTCCTCGTAATTCTTGGTCTGGGCCGCGATCTTCTCCGGGTCGCCCATGTCGGCGCGGAAGATGATCTCCACCGCGCCCTTGGCGCCCATCACCGCGATCTGGGCGGTGGGCCAGGCATAGTTCACGTCCGCGCCCACGTGCTTGGAGGCCATCACGTCATACGCGCCGCCGAAGGCCTTGCGGGTGATGACGGTGACCAGCGGCACGGTGGCCTGCGAATAGGCGAACAGCAGCTTGGCGCCGTGCTTGATGAGGCCGCCGTATTCCTGCGCCGTGCCGGGCAGGAAGCCGGGCACGTCCACGAAGGTGACGATGGGGATCTCGAAGGCGTCGCAGAAGCGCACGAAGCGCGCCGCCTTGCGGGAGGCGTCACTGTCGAGCACGCCGGCCAGCACCATGGGCTGGTTGGCGACGAAGCCCACCGTGCGCCCCTCGATGCGGCCGAAGCCGGTGACCATGTTGCGGGCGTAGGCGGCCTGGATCTCGAAGAAATCGCCCTCGTCCACGACCTTCAGCATCAGCTCCTTGATGTCGTAGGGCTTGTTGGGATTGTCCGGGACCAGGGTGTCGAGGCTCTCGTCGTAGCGGCCCGGATCGTCGAAGGACGGCCACTCGGGGGCGCCCTCCTGGTTGTTGGCGGGCAGGAAGTCGATGAGCCGCCGGGTCTCCAGCAGCATCTCCACGTCGTTCTCGTAGGAGCCGTCGGCCACCGAGGACTTGGTGGTGTGCACCTTGGCGCCGCCCAGCTCCTCGGAGGTGACGGTCTCGTTGGTGACGGTCTTCACCACTTCCGGGCCGGTCACGAACATGTAGGAGGTGTCGCGGACCATGAAGATGAAGTCGGTCATGGCCGGGGAATAGACGTCGCCGCCGGCGCACGGGCCCATGATCAGCGAGATCTGCGGGATGACGCCGGAGGCGACCACGTTGCGCTTGAACACCTCGCCGTAGCCGCCCAGCGCCGCGACGCCTTCCTGGATGCGCGCGCCGCCGGCATCGAACAGGCCGATGATGGGCGCGCGAGTCTTCAGCGCCATGTCCTGGATCTTGGTGATCTTGCGGGCGTGCTCCTCGGAGAGGGAGCCGCCGAACACGGTGAAGTCCTTGGCGAAGACGAACACCTTGCGGCCGTTGACCGTGCCCCAGCCGGTGACGACGCCGTCGCCGGGGACCTTCTGGTCGGTCATGCCGAAGTCCACGCAGCGGTGCTGCACGAAGGTGTCGTATTCCTCGAACGTGCCGCGGTCGAGCAGCAGCTCGATGCGCTCGCGGGCGGTGAGCTTGCCGCGGGCGTGCTGGGCCTCGATGCGCCGTGCCCCGCCGCCGAGCCGGGCGATGGAGCGCCGGCTTTCCAGCTCTTCGAGGATATCCTTCATGCCGAGCGCTCCCCAGGTTTGGTACTTGGAACCATATTTGTGAAACGAGACTATCGAGGGTTCAAAGGGGGCGAAAGCCCAAGCTTTGCGCTGCCTCTGCTCCCGAACGCTGCTGTCGGCTAACAGGAGTTGCGGGCTTTGGGAATATGTGAAAAATTCACGTTGTTTATTGTGAAGAATTTGCAATCCCGAAGTCGGGGCCGCCCATGCGTCAGAAGATCTATGCCGGCCATGCGGTGCGGCGGCTGCGGGAAAAGCTGGGGCTCAAGCAGAGCGAGCTGGCGCAGCGCCTCGCCGTCTCGCCGTCCTACATCAACCAGATCGAAAGCAACCAGCGGCCGCTGACGGCCTCGATCCTCATCGCCATCTCGCGCACCTTCGCCGTGGACATCACCTCCTTCGGCGCGGAGGACCTGGACCGGCTGGTGGCGGACCTGCGCGAGACCGCCGCCGACCCGCTGTTCAAGGATCTGGACCTCGGCCTGCAGGACATGAAGGCCGTGGCCAACCTCTCCCCCGCCTTCGCCCATGCCTTCCTGCGCATGCACGTGGCGCTGCGGCGCACGGCGGAATGGCGCGCCTCCCTCGACGACATGCTCACCGCCGGCGTGACGCCGGGGGCGGACGAGGCCAAGCTGATCCCCTACGAGGAAGTGCGGGATTTCTTCCACTACATCGACAATTACGTGGACCCCCTCGACCGGGCCGCGGAACAGGCTGCCTCCAGCCTCGGCATCCTGGAAGGGGCGGACCCCGCCGCCGCCTTCGCCGCCCATCTCGCCCGCCGCCACAATGTGCAGGTGGAGGTGGGGCCGGCGGACCCGGATGCGCCGCTGTCGCGCTTCGATCCGCGCTTGCGGCGGCTGGTGCTGTCGGGGGTCTTGTCGGCGCCGACGCGGGCGTTCCGCATCGCCGCCACCATCGCCCAGCTGGAGCATGGCGCGCTGGTGGAGGATACGGTGGCCTCCGGCGCCTTCCGCAGCCAGACCGCGACGGAGATCTGCCGGCTGGCGCTGCATAATTATTTCGCCGGCGCGCTCATGCTGCCCTATCGCCACTTCCACGATCTGGCCCGGCGGCTGCGGCACGACCTCGACCGCCTCGTGCTGGAGACCGGCGCCAGCCTGGAGCAGGTGTGCCATCGCCTGTCCACGCTCCAGCGGCCGGGGGCGAAGGGGGTGCCGTTCTATTTCGCCAAGGTGGACCGCGCCGGCAACATCACCAAGCGCCATTCGGCCACGCGCTTCCAGTTCGCCCGCCACGGCGGGGCCTGCGCCGCCTGGAACGTGCACGAGGCGTTCGAGATGCCGGGGCGCACGCTGGTGCAGGTGGGCGAGATGCCCGACGGGGCGCGCTACATCTGCCTTGCCCGCGCCGTGGTCAGCCCCTCCCTGCGCCACGGCCAGCCCTCGCGGGCCTATGCCTTCGGGCTTGGCTGCGAGGTGGCCTTCGCCCACGACATCGTCTACGCGGACGGGCTGGACCTCAAGGCCGCGCCGGTGGCCAAGCTCGGGGTTTCCTGCCGCATCTGCCCGAGGCGCGATTGCGACCTGCGGGCCTTTCCGCCGCTGGACCGGGAGATCCGCATTGACGAGAACGTGCGGGATATTGTTCCGTTTACCATCTCCTGACGTAATTGCGCCTTCCTGCCGCTTAGGAATGGCCCTGCCTTGGCACATGAAACGCCATGAGGCCGGAGATAAACTAAGTGCATCGACTCTCTATCGAGTCGAATGGGAGTGATCCATGAGGGTGCTCAGACTGGCTGGCTGGGTCGCGGGCCTGGCGATGGCCGGAATGGTGTCGGCGGCCCATGCGGCGCCGGCCTTTTCCACCGCGAACGTGAATATCCGCACTGGTCCGGATACCGAATTCCCCAGCCTTGGCGTCATCCCCGAAGGTGCGCCGCTCGAAGTCGAGGGCTGTCTCCAGGATGAATCCTGGTGCGACGTGATCTGGCAGGATTACCGCGGCTGGGTCTACAGCGAGTATCTCGGCTATGAGCAGCAAGGCCGCACCGCCGTGCTTCCCGACTGGGGCGTGGCCGCCATCGGCGTGCCCGTGGTGGCGTTTGCCGCCTCGCAATACTGGAACCAGTATTATGTGGGCCGGCCCTATTATGTGAACCAGCCCTGGTACGCCGACCGCTACCGCTGGGAAGGCTATGCGCCGCGGCCGCGCCCCGGCTGGTATGGCCCGCCTCCGGGGCCGCGCCAGCCCGGCTGGTGGCGTAACAATTATATCGCTCCCCCCGGCATGCAGC
>NZ_JAIVFO010000198.1 GCF_029991245.1 Xanthobacter autotrophicus | reverse complement strand
GTTCACTTGCGTATCAGGTGCGGTCGGCCGTCGCGACGGTGGTGACGCTGGGGGCGGGGGCATTGGGCGGCGCCGTGTTCGCCGTCCTCGGCCTGCCCGCCGCCTGGATCTCCGGGGCGCTGGTGGTGTCCATCGCCCTCGCCGTGGCGGGGGTGCGCATCGCGGTGCCCGAATGGGTGCGCTTCCTCGCCTTCATCGTGCTCGGCACCTCCATGGGCACGGCGCTGACGCCGGAGACCTTCGCCCGCGCCGCCACCTGGCCGGTCAGCATGGCGTGCCTCGGGGCGAGCGTGCTCGCCACCATGGCCGGGGGCGCCCTGTTCCTCAACCGGGTCGCCGGCTGGAGCCGGGAGACCGCCTTCTGGGCCTCCGCCCCCGGCGCCTTCGGCACCGTGGTGGCCATGGCCGCCGACACCAACGCGGACCTGCGCAAGGTGGCGTTCGCCCAGGCCCTGCGCCTGTTCCTGCTGGTGGTGGCGCTGCCCAACGTGCTGGGGGTCTCCGGGCTTACGGCCGGTGGCCTGCCGACGCCGCCCCACGTCTCGACGGCGGTGGAGGTGGCGGTGCTGCTGTGCGTCTGCGTGACCGCCGGGCTCGGTGCGGCATGGCTCAAGGTGCCGGGCGGGCTCATCCTCGGCGCGCTCGCCGGCAGCGCGGGGCTCCACGCCTCCGGCGTTTCCAACGCGGTGCTGCCGCAAGCGCTCATCGTGCCCGCCTTCGTGGTGCTGGGGGCGAGCGTTGGGGTGCGCTTTCTCGGCACCACGCTCGGCACCATCCGGGCCTATTTCCGGGCCTCGCTGGGGGCCTTCCTGGTGGCGGTGAGCATCTCCACCCTGTTCGCCCTGCTGGCGGCCTGGCTGACGGGGGATGACCTCGGCAAGCTCGTCACCGCTTTTGCCCCCGGCGCGCTGGAGGCCATGACCGCGCTGGGCTTCGCGCTGGGCTACGACCCGGCCTTCATGAGCGCCCACCACCTGTTCCGCTTCGCCGGCTTGTCGGTGGCCCTGCCGGTGGCGGCGCGGCTGCTGTTCGCGGCGGCGGAAGAGGTTGAGGAGGTGGCAAGGCACCGGGGTCCGCAAGAGGGCGAGCACACGAAATAGTGTATCCGCTGCGTCAGCGCGGCGCTTGCCCGCGCCCGGGGTCCGCTCCTAACAAACCTCACCTTTCGTCATTATGGCGGTAAGCGGAGGAGAACGGGCTTGCGGATACTCGATGATTTGGCCCTGCTCGCGGGCCGGCTGCTGATGGCCTCCCTGTTCCTGCCCATGGGCATCGGCAAGATCGGCAACGTCGCCGGCTTCGCCGCGAGCCTGGCGGCCAAGGGCGTGCCGATGCCCACCCTGATGGCCTATGCGACCATCGCGGTGGAAGTGGGCGGCGGCCTGCTGCTGATCCTCGGCTTCATCCCGCGCATCGTCGCGGTGGTGCTGGCCGGCTTCGTGGTGATCGCCACCGCCACCTCCCACGTGTTCTGGACGATTGCGGACCCGGCCGCGGCGATGGGCCAGCAGATCCATTTCTTCAAGAACGCGGCCATCATCGGTGGCCTGCTGTTCTATTTCGCCTCCGGACCGGGCCGCTTCGCCCTCGGCCGCAAGGAATGGAACTGAGCGGTCAGCAGGACTTGAGCGGGGCCTATTCCCCGCCGTAGCGGTGGAGGTCGGAGCCGTGGCGGCGCAGCCAGGCTTCGGCCTCCCGGCGGTGCGGGCACACCTGCTCCACCAGCCGCCAGAAGCGCGGGCCGTGGTTCATCTCCAGCCGATGGGCGACTTCGTGCGCGGCGAGGTAATTCTGGACGAAAGGCGGCGCCATGATGAGCCGCCACGAGAACGACAGGTCGCCCCGTGCCGAGCATGAGCCCCAGCGGCTCGCCGTATCCCGCAGCGTGATGCGGCCCACCTCCACCTTCAGCGCGCCCGTGTAGTGCTTGACCGCGGCGGCAAGCGCCTGCCGCGCTTCCCGCTTGAGGTAGTCCTGCACCCGGCGCGCCAGATGGGGGGCCTCGCCGGCCACATGCAAGGCGGGGTGGCCGTCGGCGTCCGGCGCCGCCCAGACGGTGCCGCGGGCCTGCGGGCAATGGACGATGCGATGGGGCGTGCCGTGGAGCGGGATCAGCGCGCCGGGCTCGAACAGCACCTTTTCGGGCAGGCGCACCAGGCGCACGCGTACCCATTCGCGATGGCGATGCACGAAGTCGCGGGCGAAGGCGAGGGGCACGTGGGGCGGGGCGGTGAGGGTCACGTCCCGCGCGGCGGCACGGACGCGGAGGGTCAGGCGCTGCGCCTGGGGGTGTCTACGTACCGCCACGCGCAGCAATCCATCATCGAGCATCAGCTCGATCCATTCCGCCGCCCGCGGCGCGGGCGGCTTTGGGTCGTGACGACGGAACAGCATGGGGGCAACCGGGGAGACGCTACCTCCGCATCTTCCCCTCAATTGCTTCGCCCTGCCAGTGCTAAGTCGGAGCAACCCGGGGATAAAAGGCGGTCACGTTCTTGTTGAGGGCAAACACGTCCGGGCCTTCCTCGACCGTCTCGGCGGCCGGCCGCTCGCTGGGGTGCTGGGCGGTGGCGCCGCGGGGCAGCTCCTGGGACATGATGAAGTCGGCGATGCGCGGGGCGATCTCCGAGCGGAAGCGCGAGCCGTTGAACACGCCGTAATGGCCGACGCCCGGCTGCTCGTAATGGGCGCGCTTGTCCTCGGGAATGCGCGGGCAGATCTTGTGCGCCGCCTTGGTCTGGCCGATGCCGGAGATGTCGTCCTTCTCGCCTTCCACCGTCATCAGCGCGACGCGGTGGATGGCGTCGGGCTTCACCATCTGGGAATGGTGCATGATCTCACCCTTGGGAAGGGAATGGGTGATGAACACGTTCTCAACCGTTTCAATATAGAACTCGGCCGTCAGGTCCATGACCGCGAGATATTCGTCGTAGAAGTCGCGGTGCTTCTCGGCCGAATCGCCGTCGCCCTGCACCAGATGGTGGAACAGGTCCCAATGGGCCTGCAGGTGCCGGTCCATGTTCATGGACATGAAGCCGTTGAGCTGCAGGAAGCCGGGATAGACCTCGCGCATGGCGCCCGGATGCGACCACGGCACGGTGGTGAGCACGGTGCGCTTGAACCAGTCGATGCCGCGATCCTTGGCGAGGGTGTTCACCGCCGTGGGCGCCTCGCGGGTGTCGATGGGGCCGCCCATGAGGATCATGGACTTGGGCACGAAGGGGTCTTCCTCCGCCTCCATGCGCGCCACCGCCATCATCACCGGAACCGCCGGCTGGCACACCGCCATCACGTGGCAGTCGCCGCCCATGCGGTGGAAGATGGAGATGAGGTAGTCCACATAGTCCGACAGGCTGAACCGCCCCTCGGTGAGGGGGACGAGCTTGGCGTCCACCCAGTCGGTGACATAGACGTCATGGGTGGGCAGCATGGCTTCAACGGTGCCGCGCAGCAGCGTGGCATGGTGGCCGGACACCGGGGCCACGATGAGCAGGCGCGGCTGCGGCTGGCGCGGCGGATATTCGAACGCCCGCTCGAAATGCAGCAGGTTGCAGAACGGCCGCCGCCACACGGTGTTCACGTGCACGGGCACGCTCTGGCCGTTTGCCACGGTGTGGGTGATTTCCCAGTCCGGCTTGCCGTAGCGCCGCGTGGTGCGCTCGAACAGCTCGCAGGCCGCCGCCATGGACTTGCCGAGGGTGGTGTGGGAGACCGGATTGATGGGGTTGTTCAGGACCGCCCGGCTGGCATCAGCCACCGCCCGCGACGGGTTGAGCGCCGCGTACCCCATTTCGTACATCCAGTAGAGCGGGGTCGAAAGGCCGACGTCACCCTGGCGCGGTAACCGCAGCGCGCTCGCGAACTCACCGATTGCCATCTGCGCTCCTCACGATTAGTGCGCTCCGTTACGGATGGCGCCCTTCAGAAACGTGAGCGCACTTGCAGGCTTGGTCAATGCCGACAAAAGACATAGAGTTCGCTTCGCGCACGCTTATGGCATCCGGGCCACTATTCCCTTACGTCACTTCGGGGGATGCCAGGACTTCATGCCGCGCGGACTCCCCTGAAGTCCCTGATATGAAAGGCGCTCGCTCATGAGCACCGCCTTCGTCACGCCGCCGCACGGCCGCTCTTTCGGGTTGCGCCTCGACACCTTGATTCGGCTGCGCTGGCTCGCGGTCTCGGGCCAGGTGCTGGCGCTGGTGGTGGTGAACCTCGGGCTTGGCTTTCCGCTGCCGCTGACCTCCTGCCTTGCGGTGGTGGGCCTGTCTGCGCTGGTGAACGTGCTGCTGCGGGTGAAGTATCCGGTGGCCCGCCGGCTCGGCGACGCCGCCGCCGGGCCGCTGCTGGCCTATGACGTGCTCCAGCTCACCGCCCTGCTCTATCTGACGGGCGGGCTGAAGAACCCGTTCGTGCTGCTGTACCTCGCCCCGGTCATGATTTCCTCCACCGCCCTGTCCTGGACCACCACGGTGCTGCTGGGCGTGCTCGCGGTGGCCTGCGCCGGGACCGTGGGCCTGTGGGCGCGGCCGCTGCCGTGGGCGGGCGGCAACCTGCCGGTGCTGCCGGACCTCTATCTCGCCGGCATATGGGTGTCCCTGTCGGTGGCGGTGGGCTTCATCGGCATGCATGCGTGGCGGGTGGCCGAGGAGGCGCGGGAACTGGCGGAGGCGCTCGCCGCCACCGAGCTGGTGCTGGCGCGGGAGCAGCATCTGTCCGCCATCGACGGCCTCGCCGCCGCCGCCGCCCACGAGCTGGGCACGCCGCTCTCCACCATCGCCCTGGTGGTGAAGGAGATGCAGCGGTCCATGACCGACGGGGATCCCCATGCGGAGGACGTGGCCCTGCTGCGCGACCAGGCGAACCGCTGCCGCGACATCCTGCAGAAGCTCACCTCCCTGAGTGCGGGCGACGCGCCGTTCGACCGCATGCCGCTGGCCCTGCTGCTGGAGGAGGTGGTGGAGCCGCATCGCAATTTCGGCATCGCCATCAACGTCCAGGTGAAGGACGATCCGAACGCCCCGGTGATTGCCCGCAATCCCGGCCTGCTCTACGGCCTGGGCAATCTGGTGGAGAATGCGGTGGATTTTGCCGCCACGCGGGTCGATATCAGCGCCCAGTGGAGCGTGGCCGGCCTCGACATCGTGGTGGCCGACGACGGCCCGGGTTTTTCGCCGGAGGTGAGCGGGCGCATCGGCCAGCCCTATGTGACGTCCCGGGCCCGCGACCGGCTGGAAGAGGACGGTGAGAGCGGGCTGGGGCTCGGCTTCTTCATTGCCAAGACCCTGCTTGAGCGCACCGGCGCGACCTTGACCTTCCAGAATCGCTTCCCGCCGGAGACCGGCGCGGTCATCCGCATGCACTGGCCGCGCAAGGCACTGGCCATTGAGACGGATGACTACGCGACAAAGGGACGCGGATCGGATTAATCTACCAGGCAGTCGGCGTAGAAAGCCGCAGCCAGTTCTGTTCGTACCCGGCCCTGCCGGAGCTGGATTTTGAGGAAGACGTTATGAATGAGACGACGCCGCCCGACGTGGGGGAAGACCGGTCGGTTCTGATCGTGGACGACGACCGGTCCTTTCTGCAGCGCCTCGCGCGAGCCATGGAAGCCCGCGGCTTCGAGGTGGCGACGGCAGAGACGGTTGCCGATGGCCTCGCCCGCGTGGAAGCCTCGGCCCCCGCCTATGCGGTGGTGGACATGCGCCTCGGCGACGGCACCGGGCTCGACGTGATCTCGGCGCTGAAGCGGCACCGGCCCGGCGCGCGGGCCATCGTGCTCACCGGCTACGGCAACATCGCCACGGCGGTGACGGCGGTGAAGATGGGCGCGGTGGACTATCTGGCCAAGCCCGCCGATGCGGACGACGTGGTGGCCGCGCTGCTCGCCAGCGCCGATCACAAGCCGATCCCGCCGGAGAATCCCATGTCCGCCGACCGGGTGCGGTGGGAGCATATCCAGCGCGTCTACGAATTGTGCGGACGCAATGTCTCCGAGACCGCGCGCCGCCTCTCCATGCACCGCCGCACGCTCCAGCGGATTTTGGCCAAGCGCGCACCGCGCTAGCGGCTCGCGCTCGGGCAAGGCTTGGCGCACCGCGCTAGCGGCTCGCGCTCGGGCAAGGCTTGGCGCACCGCGCTAGCGGCTCGCGCTCGGGCAAGAGCAGGGCCAAGGCTCGGCGCGCCGCGCTGGCGGCTCGCGCAGGGATAGGGCGGCGCGCTGCGCTGGCGGCTCGCGCTCGTTTTCGAAAGCTGCTGCCGCGACCGGGCGCACCGGTGAACCCTCTCCCGCTTGCGGGGGAGGGCCTTGCTCTTATACACA
>NZ_JAIVFO010000197.1 GCF_029991245.1 Xanthobacter autotrophicus | reverse complement strand
CCCTGCGGCTCCCCCCCTGCCGCCGCGCCGCCCGGCCTGACACCGGGTGGCTGTCCCCCTTGCGATTGCCACATCGAATCAAAGTGACCGCATTCCTTGCCGGCTGTGTTATGCTGCACCGCAAGGTTCTATGGGTGCCCCTTCCGTTTTTCGGGGGTGCCACAGGTGAGACGAGGAATTGGCCTCATGAACGCAGACGACCTCATTGCCGATTTTGAATTCCTGGACAATTGGGAAGACCGCTACCGGCACGTCATCGAGCTGGGCAAGAAGCTGCCGCCCTTCCCCGACGCCGAGCGCAACGAGACCAACAAGGTGCAGGGCTGCGCCAGCCAGGTCTGGCTGATTTCCGACCTGAAGCAGACGCCGGCCGGCACCATCATCGAATTCCAGGGGGATTCCGACGCGCACATCGTGCGCGGGCTGGTGGCGGTCCTGCTCCATCTCGTGTCGGGCCACAGCCCGAAGGAGATCATGGAGACGGACATCCTCGGCGTGTTCCGGCAGATCGGGCTTGAGGGTCACCTGACACCGCAGCGCTCCAACGGCCTGCGCTCCATGGTGGAACGCATCCGCGGCCACGCCCGCGCCGCCCTCGCCGCCGCCTGACGCAGCCCGGCCCCGAGGTTCGGGGCCGGTTCCGGTCGTTCAAGGGCGCCAGGCTTCAAGGGGTGCCGGGCTTGGCCCGGCCACCAACCGCGCTGGTCATCAGCTGCGGTGGACGGCGCTTTGCACTGTAACCTCGGCTGCGGCAAGGCGCCGGTACAGGCTGCGCTGGCGGGCGATGGGCCACCAGTCGTAGAGGAAGATCTCCATGGGCCGCCACAGCGCGACCCAGCCCAGGATCAGCAGGCCTTCGGCCGCAAATCCCGCCAGGTTCCGCGAAAAGGCCCCCTCGCCGATCAGGCCGGCGACGCCGAGGCAGAAGGCCAGCACTGCGCAGCCGATGGCGAGCGACAGCCGCCCGATGCGGAACAGTTCTTTCAACTCGCCCGACACCGCGATCTCGCGATCCACGAAATAATGGCGCATCGCCTCTGGCAGGCCCTGAGCCTCAGGCGTGGCGGCTTCCGTTTCGGGCAGGTGCACGACGATGCGCACCGGCGCGCGGCGCGGCAACTCCCGGGCCCAGGCGACGATATACGCCTCGGCCTCGGGGGCGAGATCCCGCTCCCGGAAGGGGAAGGGATCGAGCATGTTGAATAGCTGCGAGACCCGCTCAACGCGGATCTCGATGTCGGTATCCATATCGATTGCACTATCCCCCGACAGCGCGGCGCCAGCCGGATGCCCCTCGACCAAACCGCTCCGCGATCCCGTCTAAGGGCGCACCCGATCCCACTTCAAGCGAAGATCAGGATTTTTCGGGGGGCGAAGGCCGCAAGACGAGGCCGGCAACACGAGGGGGTAGGACGAGAGCGGTGCGCCTCAGCGGTTGTCGCGGCGCGCCCGCACGCGCACGGGTACCGCCTGCTTCTGCCGCGCCGCAAGCTGGGCGAGGACCATGGCCCCGACGAGAGCTGCGAGGGCGAGAGCGGAACCGGCAATGAGGGACATGGAGATCCTCCTCCAAGACGCTTGCGACGGTCGTCGGCAAGCAGACAGGCTCTGCGCCGACGAACGAGTTCATCTTAACCCTGTTCGTGCCGCGCGCCACCCGTCTGGATCAACAAATAGGTGCCGCGCCCGCGGCAACGAGGGGCGTCACGCCCATGTGACCGCCAAGGGCGCGCGCCGCTCCATGTTTTAGGGCGCGGCGGCGACAGGCTCATCCCATGAGCACTTCACAAAAATACATTGAATCAATCCGTTACACGTTGGGCTGGGATGGCGGCATCGGTTCGCGTCGGCAAACCGTTGTGGCGCATCGCAGCCCGCCATCTCCGGCAGGCGGCCCTACAAGGGCGAAAGATAGGGCAGCGGCCCGGGCGCGGGGGCCTGCCGCACCCGCTCCAGGCGTTCCATGGCGCGGGCGAAGGAACCGTCAAGGTGGCTCTTGAGCGCCTCCACCGCCGCTTCCGCATGGCCGGCGGCCAGCCGCTCCGCCACGTCCAGATGCTCGGCCAGGAACGGCTCCACGCCGGGCGCGCGGGCGGCGGCGTCATAAAGGAAGGTCAGGGCCACCAGCAGCGTCTGGTAGGTGGAAAGGGCATCCATGAGGGTGGCGTTGCCGCAATGGCCGAGAAGGCTGATGTGCAATTCCTCCTCCAGAGCGCTGAGGCGCGCCCCGTCCACCGCTTCGGGGGCGGCCATGGCATCGGCGAGGTTCCCCTTGAGCGCCGCGAGGATCGCCGGCGGCAGCCGCGGGGCGGCGAGCCGCAGGGCCGCAGGCTCCAGGATGGCGCGCATCTCGAACAGCTCGGCCACATAGGCGGGGGTCAATGCCGGCGCATACCAGTGCTGGCGCGCATCCTTGCGCACGACCCCGCGCTGGTGAAGCCGCGACAGCGCCTCCCGCGCCACCGTGCGGCTGACGCCGTAGGCGGCGGCGAGGTGATTCTCCACCACGCGGAAAGCGCCGAAGGCGCTGCGGGTGACCACCTCGTGCTCCACCTCCTTGTAGATGCGCTCCCAGGTGGATTCGGGGGCGAGCTGGATGTCCGCCGCCGGCGCCTGTTCGGCAAAGGCCGGTACGGGTCCGATGGGAAGCTCGACGACGAAGCCGTGCCCCTCGGCGCGGCGCACGAGGCCCAATTGCTCAAGACGGGCAAGGGCCTGGCGGGCCGGCGCCCGGGAGATGCCGAAGCGCTCGGCGATCCGGGACTCCAGCAGCCGCTCGCCGGGCCGGAGCGCACCGGAAACGATCTGTGCCGCCAGAATGTCGAAGGCCCGCTCATGCAGCCGGGGCGCGACGCCGCTGGTCCGCGCCGCCTCCCGGCCGGTCTCGGCCGCTTTGCCGGCAGCTGGGATCAGGTGTCCCATCGCGTCCTCACCGTCCCAATTCCCCATCGCATGGTGGGAAGGGTGCCGGAGTGGGCGCGAGATGCCAAGCCCGACAGAGGCTTATGGCCTGGCGCGGGTTGCCGCACCCGAGGCATGGACCGGATGAAAAGCTGCCCAGGCGCGCTCCACCACCGGTCCGACCCTCGCGCAGCGGGGGCGGCGCACGCCTCGTCGCAAGGCCTCTGCAGCTCAGCCGAAGATGACCGCGGCGGCAATGACGCCGTAGGCCAGGACGAAGAGGAAGCTGTCCCGAAGGACACGCCCGCGTGCTATGGTCATAATTCACTTCCCATCATATCCAGTCATTTTATATGGAAAGTGATTTCAGTCAATAAACATTATTATAGTGTGTTTTGCGAGCAAAGCGCACCCTGCCCGCCGACGGAAGCCGACGGGCAGGGCCTGCGGTCCGTCCGGTCGCTCTACCGCCCTTCGAAGCGGGGCGCGCGTTTTTCCACGAAGGCGGTGGCGCCCTCGGCGAAATCGTGGGTGCCGGCGCTGGCGATGAAGGCATCGCGCTCGGCGTTGAGCTGGTCCGACAGGCTGTGGTTGAAGGAGGCGCGCAGCAGGTGCTTGATGCGGCCATAGGCCAGCGTCGGCCCGGCCGCGAGGCGCTTCGCCAGCGCATCCGTCTCGGCCTGAAGATCGGCCGCCGGCACCACCTTGTTCACAAGGCCCAGCCGCAATGCCTCCGCCGCCTCGATCGTATCGGAGAGCAAGGCGATCTCCATGGCCTTGCGCAACCCCACCACCCGCGGCAGCGAGAAGGTGGACGAGCCGTCCGGCGAAGTGCCGATACGGGTGTAGGCCAGGGTCATCTTGATGTCGTCGGCAGCGATGGCAAGGTCGGCGGCCTGGCGGATTGGGCCCGCCAAGCTGCCAAAGCCGGAGCAACCCCACAAGGCGCCCCGTTCTCAGATCGGCGAATCGGTATCCGGCGGGAACAGCACGCCAGCCTCTTCCAGATAGGCTTCCAGCGCTGCCACCGAGGCGGTGACGTCGACGGTGGTGTCAAGCACCAGCTCGGGCGCCTCCGGCTCCTCATAGGGCGCGGAAATGCCGGTGAAGCTGGCAATCTCGCCCTTGCGCGCCTTGGCGTAGTGACCCTTCGGGTCGCGCCCCTCGCACACCTCCAGGGACGCGCGGATGAACACCTCGTGGAAGAAGCGCCCGCCCACCTCCCGCGCCTGCTCCCGGTCGGCGCGCGTGGGCGACACCAAAGCGACGATGGCGATATGGCCGTTGCGGGCGAGGAAGCCGGCCATGTGGGCGACGCGGCGGATGTTCTCCGAGCGCTCCTGCGGCGAGAAGCCGAGGTCGGCATTCAGGCCGGTGCGCAGGGTGTCGCCGTCCAGATAGACCGGCGAGCCGCCGAGATCGAACAGGCGCCGCTCCGTGGCCCGCGCCACGGTGGATTTGCCCGCCGCGGGAAGCCCGGTCAGCCACAGCACCGCGCCCTGGTGATGGAAGCGCGTGACCCGCTCGGCCGGGGTCACGGCCGAATCGACCGCCACCACCGGGCCGCGCTTCGGCGCCTCCAGCCGGGCCTCGCGGGCCGCGTGCAGGATGATGCCGCCGCCGCAGATGCGCCGCTCGCGCTCCACCACCACCCGGCCGGTGAAGGCGTTGAGGTGGTAGGGATCGGCCGGCAGGGCCTGACGCAGGCTGATTTCCACCTCGCCCACGTAATTGCGGCCGAGGCTCGCCTGGCCCTCGGTGACAAGATTGGCGGGATCCACCGCGCTGGTCACCGCCGAGACAACGCCGGGCGCGGCGGCGGTGGACAGGCGCACCACCACCGGGTCGCCCGCCTTCAGCGGCGCGTCGTCCAGCCAGAACAGGCGTATCTTCAGGCTTTTGGCGGCGCGCGGGCGCTGGTCGCCATGGGCGGCGATGTCGCCGCGGGTGACGAAGATGTCCTTGTCGAGGGTGATGCCCACCGACTGGCCGGCCTCCACCGTGGTCGGCCCCGGGCCAGGCCACGCCTCGATGGACTTCACCCGCGCGGTGGCGCCCGACGGCTCGAACGCCAGTTCGTCGCCCACCGAGAGGCGCCCGCTTTCAATTCGCCCGGCGAGGATGCGCCGCTCGTCGAACTTGTAGACCGCCTGGATGGGGAAGCGTAGCGGCTGGTCGGACAGGCTCGGCGGAGCGGTGAAGGCGTCCAGCGCCTCCACCACCGTGGGGCCGGAATACCACGGCAGGCGCGCGGTGCGCTCGGAGATGAAGTCGCCGTCGCGGGCCGAAACCGGAATGACGAAGGTGGGGCGCAGGCCGAAGCCGGCGAGATAGGCGCTCACATCCTCCTCGATGACCGCGAACGCCTCCTGGTCGAAGGCGACGCGGTCCATCTTGTTCACCACCACCGCCACCTGCCGCAGGCCGAGCAGGTGCAGGAGGAAGGCGTGACGGCGCGTCTGCTCGCGCACGCCCTCGCCCGCATCCACCAGCAGCACGGCGGCATCGGCCTGGGCGGCGCCGGTGACCATGTTGCGCAGGAATTCCACATGGCCGGGCGCATCGATGAGCACATAGTCGCGTTGGGCGGTCTTGAAGCGGATCTGGCTGGTATCCACCGTGATGCCCTGGTCGCGCTCGGTCTGCAGCGCGTCCAGCAGGAACGACCACTCGAACGGCATGCCGCGGCGGGCGGAGACCTCCTTCAGCATCTCCAGCTTGCCGTCGGGCAACGAGCCGGTCTCGTGCAGGAGACGGCCGACCAGGGTGGACTTTCCGTGGTCCACGTGGCCGACGATGACGATGCGCAGAAGCTCACGCTCCTTGGCCGCAGCCGCGGCGGAAGAGGTGGCGAGCGGCGCGGCGGGCGTTGACGCGGACGAGGAAGCGGACGTTGACGCGGACATGGGCAATGATCTCTTCAAAATCTCGGGAGGCGGCGCGCTGGGCTGGCCTCACAGGTAGCCGGCGGTGCGCAGGCGCTCGAAGGCGTCCTCGGATTCGTGGTCCATGGCGCGGCCCGAGCGCTCGGAGGTCTTGGTGGTGGCGAGTTCGGCCAGGATCTCGTCCAGCGTGGACGCATCCGACTCCACCGGGCTGGTGATGTCCTGGTCGCCCAGCGAGCGGTAGCGCTTGCCGTCCTTGGAGAAATACAGCGGGATCACCGGGATGCCCTCGCGCTGGGTGTAGGCCCAGATGTCCATCTCGGTCCAATGCAGGATGGGATGGATGCGCACATGGGCGCCGGGGGTCAGGGCCGTGTTGTACTGGTCCCAGAATTCGGGGGGCTGCTCGCGCACGTTCCAGGCGCCGTCGGTGCCGCGCGGGGAGAAGAAACGCTCCTTGGCGCGGGTCGGCTCCTCGTCGCGGCGGATGCCGGCGATGACGCCGTCGAAGCCGTGCTTGGCCAGCGCCATGCGCAGCCCTTCCGTC
>NZ_JAIVFO010000196.1 GCF_029991245.1 Xanthobacter autotrophicus | reverse complement strand
CCCGGCACCCACCCCGCGGCCGCAACGCCGGCGCTGCGCTGCGGCAACACAGCCGCCTTGCGCAGCACCCCGTGTCCCCGTGATATGGCCCCATGATCGATAAACTCGAATACCTGATCGCACTCGCCCGGGAACGTCATTTCGGCCGCGCCGGCGAAGCCTGCGGGGTGACGCAGCCGACCCTTTCCGCCGGAATCAAGCAGTTGGAAGAAACGCTGGGCGTGCTGCTGGTGCAGCGTGGCTCGCGCTTCATGGGCTTTACGCCCGAGGGCGAGCGGACGCTGGAATGGGCGCGGCGCATCGTGGCCGATTCGCGGGCCATGCGGCAGGACATCGACGCCCTGAAGCGCGGCCTCGCCGGCCCGCTGCGCATCGCCGCCATCCCCACCGCTTTGCCCATGGTGGCGGCGCTGACCACCCCGTTCCGCGCCCGCCACCCGGACGTGCGCTTCACGGTGATCTCCCGCACCTCCATCGAGATCTTGAACCATCTCGAAAACCTGGAGATCGACGCCGGCCTCACCTATCTCGACAACGAACCGCTGGGCCGGGTGAACACGGTGCCGCTCTACCGCGAGCGCTACCGCCTCGTGACCTCGCCCCAGTCCCGCTACGGCGAGCGCGACGCGGTGACCTGGGCGGAGGTGGCCGAGCTTCAGCTCGCGCTGCTCACCCCGGACATGCAGAACCGCCGCATCGTCGACAATCTGCTGGCCGCCGCCGGAGCCAGCCACAAGCCGACCCTCGAATCCAATTCCATGATCGTGCTGTTCACCCACGTGCGCACCGGCCTGTGGGCGAGCGTGATGCCGGCCATGCTGGCGGATTCCCTGGGCCTCACCTCGGTGGTGCGGTCCATTCCCATCGTGGAGCCGGACATCTCCCACTCCATCGGCCTGGTGGTGCCCCACCGCGAGCCGACCACGCCCATCACGGCGGCGCTGGTGGCAGAGGCGCGGCGCATCGCGCCGAAGCTGGAACAGAGCGGTCTCGCCGATCCGGCCATTGCTGCAATGCAATAATTCCGATGGCCAGCCGCAGGGGCGCGTCGGCCCATACATAGAAAAACGCGATCAATATACCAAGAACCATCCCAGACAGACGCGATTGACGCAGCACGGAGCGTTTGATTCAGACGACGCGCCGCTCCTTACCTCCGCCATCAATAGAGATGTTCTATTGCAACATCCTACAGCTGGCTTGATAAGAGGGCCGGCTGTGCCACACTTTCCCATAAGCAAGACGAAGCGGCGGCAATGCGCCCTCACGGCTTTTGGGAAAGCGAGACGTCCATGGCGGTCTATGAGGATTGGAGCACCGAGCGCGCAGCGCAGGTGATCTCGGAGAACCGGCATCTGGAAGGGGCCACCATGCCCATCCTGCACGCCCTGCAGGAGACGTTCGGCTTCGTGCCGGACCCGGCGGTGCCCATGATCGCCGAAAGCCTCAACCTCTCGCGCGCCGAGGTCTATGGCGTCCTCACCTTCTATCACGACTTCCGGCGCGAGGCCCCCGGCCGCCACGTGGTGAAGCTGTGCGCCGCCGAGGCCTGCCAGTCCGTGGGCGGCAAGGCGCTCGCCCACTATGCCGAGGAAAAGCTCGGCGTGGACATGGGCTCAACCTCCCCCGACGGACGGGTGACCCTGGAGCCCATCTATTGCCTGGGCCTGTGCGCCTGCGCCCCGTCCGCTCTGGTGGACGGCCAGCTGGTGGGCCGCCTCGACCGCGATGCCATCGACGAGATCGCCGACTGCTTCGCCAACGGCAAGAGCTTCGGAGACGCCTGATGAAATCCCCCCGCATCTTCGTCCCCAACGACGCCACCGCGGTGGCCTGCGGCGCCGACCGGGTCGCCCGCAAGCTGGAAGCCGGGCTCGCCGCCCGCGGCGTCACCGCCGACATCACCCGCAACGGCTCACGCGGCCTGTTCTGGCTGGAGCCCCTCATCGAGGTGGAAACCGAGCGCGGTCGCGTCGGCTACGGCCCGGTGAAGCCCTCCGACGTGGAAGACCTGCTCCACGCCGGCATCCTCCATGGCGCCGACCATCCCCTGTGCGTGGGCGTGGTGGAGGAGATCCCCTATCTCAAGAAGCAGACGCGGCTCACCTTCGCCCGTATCGGCATCATCGATCCGCTCTCGCTCACCGACTACAACGCCCATGGCGGCTATCGCGGGCTGGAGCGGGCCATCACGCTCGGCCCGGCGGCCACGGTGGAAGAGGTGGTGGAAAGCGGCCTGCGCGGGCGCGGCGGCGCGGGCTTTCCCACCGGCATCAAGTGGCGCACGGTGGCGGCTGCCCCGGCGGACCAGCGCTACATCGTCTGCAATGCGGACGAGGGCGACTCGGGCACCTTCGCCGACCGCCTCATCATGGAGGCGGACCCCTTCTGCCTCATCGAGGGCATGACCATCGCCGGCCTCGCGGTGGGTGCCACCAAAGGCTACGTCTACTGCCGCTCGGAATATCCCCTCGCCTTCGTGGTGATGGAAAAGGCCATCGAGAAGGCGCGCGTCGCGGGCCTGCTGGGGGACAACATCCTCGGCTCGGGCCTGTCCTTCGACATGGAAATGCGCATGGGCGCCGGCGCCTATGTGTGCGGCGAGGAAACCGCCCTGCTGGAAAGCCTGGAGGGCAAGCGCGGCCTGGTGCGCGCCAAGCCGCCGCTG
The DNA here is from genome assembly GCF_029991245.1 of Xanthobacter autotrophicus. GTDB lineage: Bacteria > Pseudomonadota > Alphaproteobacteria > Rhizobiales > Xanthobacteraceae > Xanthobacter > Xanthobacter autotrophicus_C. Next base: position 3,666 of record NZ_JAIVFO010000196.1, on the reverse strand, counting down.
CCGGCCCACAAGGGCCTGTTCCAGAAGCCCACCGTTATCAACAACCTGGTGTCGCTGGCCACCGTGCCGGTAATCCTGGACAAGGGCGGCAAGTATTACCGCGACTTCGGCATGGGCCGTTCGCGCGGCACCATGCCCATCCAGATCGCGGGCAACATCAAGTTCGGCGGCCTGTTCGAGACCGCCTTCGGCATCCCGCTGGGCGAGCTGGTCTACGACATCGGCGGCGGCACGGCGTCCGGCCGTCCGGTCAAGGCGGTGCAGGCCGGCGGCCCGCTGGGCGCCTATCTGCCCACCCACCAGTTCGACACCCCGTTCGACTACGAGGCCTTCACCGCCAAGGATGCGCTCATCGGCCATGGCGGCCTGGTGGTGTTCGACGACACGGCGGACCTCGCCGACATGGCCCGCTTCGCCATGGAATTCTGCGCCCACGAGAGCTGCGGCAAGTGCACGCCCTGCCGCATCGGCTCGACCCGGGGCGTCGAGACCCTCGACAAGGTGATGGCCGGCGAGAAGCGCGAGCAGAATCTCGCCCTGCTGACGGACCTTTGCCACACCATGAAGCTTGGTTCCCTGTGCGCCCTGGGCGGCTTCACGCCCTACCCGGTGCTGAGCGCGCTCAATCATTTCCCGGAAGACTTCGGCGTCGCGCCGAAGCTGCCGGCCGCCGCAGAATAATTGGAGGAACACCATGTCCCTCGTTCACGAAATCGACTACGGCACGCCGGCTTCCAAGTCGCAGAAGCTTGTTTCCCTCACCATCGACGGCATGAGCGTCACGGTGCCCGAGGGCACCTCCATCATGCGCGCCGCCATGGAGCTGGGGAACCAGATCCCCAAGCTCTGCGCCACCGACATGCTGGACAGCTTCGGCTCGTGCCGGCTCTGCCTCATCGAGATCGAAGGCCGCAACGGCACCCCGGCGTCGTGCACCACGCCGGTGGCCGAAGGCATCGTGGTGAAGACCCAGACCGAGCGCCTGAAGCAGATCCGCAAGGGGGTGATGGAGCTTTACATCTCCGACCATCCCCTCGACTGCCTCACCTGCTCCGCCAACGGCGACTGCGAACTGCAGGACATGGCCGGCGTGGTGGGCCTGCGCGACGTGCGTTACGGCTATGAGGGCGAGAACCACACCAGGCTCGGCAAGGACGAATCCAACCCCTACTTCACCTACGAGCAGTCGAAGTGCATCGTCTGCAACAGGTGCGTGCGGGCCTGCGAGGAAGTGCAGGGCACCTTTGCGCTCACCATCTCCGGCCGCGGCTTCGGCTCGCGCGTTTCGCCGGGCATGGACGAGCCCTTCCTGACCTCGGAATGCGTCTCCTGCGGCGCCTGCGTCCAGGCCTGCCCCACCGCGACGCTGAACGAGAAGGCCATGTACGACATCGGCACCCCCGAGCATTCGGTGGTGACCACCTGCGCCTATTGCGGCGTGGGCTGCACCTTCAAGGCCGAGATGCGCGGCGACGAGCTGGTGCGCATGGTGCCCTACAAGGACGGCAAGGCGAACCGCGGCCATAGCTGCGTGAAGGGCCGCTTCGCCTATGGCTACGCCACCCACCAGGACCGCATCCTCAAGCCCATGATCCGCTCCTCCATCCACGAGCCGTGGACGGAAGTGACCTATGAGGAGGCCATCGCCTACGCCGCCTCCGAGTTCAAGCGGATCCAGGAAAAGTACGGCAAGCGCGCGGTGGGCGGCATCACCTCCTCGCGCTGCACCAACGAGGAGACCTACCTCGTCCAGAAGCTGATCCGCGGCGGCTTCGGCAACAACAACGTGGACACCTGCGCCCGCGTCTGCCACTCGCCCACCGGCTACGGCCTCAGCCAGACCTACGGCACCTCCGCCGGCACCCAGGACTTCGACAGCGTCGAGGCCACCGACGTCATCCTCATCATCGGCGCCAACCCCACCGACGGCCATCCGGTCTTCGCGTCGCGCATGAAGAAGCGCCTGCGCGAGGGGGCGAAGCTGATCGTGGTGGACCCGCGCCGCACCGACATCGTGCACTCGCCCCATATCGAGGCGTCCTTCCACCTGCCGCTCAAGCCCGGCACCAACGTGGCCATCGTGACGGCGTTGGCCCATGTGATCGTCACCGAGGGGCTGGTGGACGAAAAGTTCGTGCGCGAGCGCTGCGACTGGGACGAGTTCCAGGACTGGGCCGCCTTCGTCGCCGACGAGCGCCACTCTCCGGAAGCGGTGGAGACGTACACCGGCGTCGATCCCGCTTTGGTGCGCGGCGCGGCCCGGCTCTATGCCACCGGCGGCAACGGGTCGATCTATTACGGCCTCGGCGTCACCGAGCATTCGCAGGGCTCCACCACGGTGATGGCCATCGCCAACCTCGCCATGGCCACCGGCAACGTGGGCCGCAACGGCGTGGGCGTGAACCCGCTGCGCGGCCAGAACAACGTGCAGGGCTCGTGCGACATGGGCTCGTTCCCCCACGAGCTGCCGGGCTACCGCCACATCTCCGACGACGCCACCCGCTCCACCTTCGAGGCGCTGTGGGGCGTGCCGCTGGACGACGAGCCGGGCCTGCGCATCCCCAACATGTTCGACGCGGCGGTGGATGGCACGTTCAAGGGCCTCTATGTGCAGGGCGAGGACATCCTCCAGTCCGATCCCGACACCAAGCACGTCTCCGCCGGCCTCGCGGGCCTCGAATGCCTGATCGTGCAGGACCTGTTCCTGAACGAGACGGCCAATTACGCCCATGTCTTCCTGCCCGGCTGCTCCTTCCTGGAGAAGGACGGCACCTTCACCAATGCCGAGCGCCGCATCCAGCGCATCCGCAAGGTGATGGCGCCGAAGAACGGCTATGCGGACTGGGAGGTCACCCAGCTCCTCGCCAATGCGCTGGGCTTCCCCATGGCCTACACCCACCCCTCGCAGATCATGGACGAGATCGCGGCGCTCACCCCCACCTTCGCGGGCGTGAACTATGCCAAGCTCGACGAACTGGGTTCGGTGCAGTGGCCGTGCAACGACAGCGCACCGGAAGGCACGCCCATCATGCACATCGGCGGCTTCGTGCGCGGCAAGGGCAAGTTCGTCCTGACCGAATACGTGCCCACCGACGAGAAGACCGGCCCGCGCTTCCCGCTGCTGCTCACCACCGGGCGTATCCTCAGCCAGTACAATGTGGGCGCCCAGACCAGGCGCACCGCGAACGTGGCCTGGCACCCCGAGGACGTGCTGGAAATCCATGCCCACGACGCCGAGAACCGCGGCATCCGCGACGGCGATTTTGTGAAGCTGGACAGCCGGGCGGGCTCCACTTCGCTGCGCGCGGTGATCTCGGACCGGGTGGCGCCGGGGGTGGTCTACACCACCTTCCACCATCCGGTGACGCAAGCGAACGTGGTGACCACCGACTATTCCGACTGGGCCACCAACTGCCCGGAATACAAGGTGACCGCGGTGCAGGTCTCGCCCTCCAACGGCCCGACCCAGTGGCAGGAGGACTACGAAAACCTCTCGCGCACCTCCCGCCGCATCGCCGCCGAAGCGGCGGAGTGAGGCAAGCACCAACGCTCCCCCTCTCCCGCTTGCGAGAGTTCTGCGAAAGCCCCCAGATGCCCTCCTCCCCTCTCCCCTTGCGGGAGAGAGGTTGGCGGTGCCGGAAAACGCCTGTCTGCCCAGGATCGCAG
>NZ_JAIVFO010000195.1 GCF_029991245.1 Xanthobacter autotrophicus | reverse complement strand
AAGAGACAGCCCTATGCCCGCCCGCTCGGCCGGCCCGGCGGCACGCTCGGGGCTTCGCGGGTACGCACGAAGGTCCAGATGACGCGCGGCGTGCGCACCACCTCGCCGGACAGCACCAGTTGCGCGGTGCGGCGCGGGCCGCCGGCGGCGGCGAGGTCCACGCTTTCCTCCACCGCCAGGGGCACGTGGGGCGCGGCGAAGGCCCAGGCCTCGCCGTTGGGCAGGCTGAGCAAAGCGGTGTGGGGATCGTCCAGCCGCTCCACGGTCACGGACGGATGCAGGTGGAAGCGGATGGCGAAGGTCTCCGCCGGCAGCTTCGCGCCCTCCTCGGCGGCCCTGAACACATCCTCGCCGTCCAGCCGGTTGCCTTCCATGGCGAGGCGGAACGAGCGCTGGTGGATGAGGCCGAACGGCTCCGCATAGCCATCGTGGCTGGCGCGCAGCAGCAGGGCGTTGTTGCGGGTGCCGCGCTGCACCTCCACCTGCTTCGGCCCCGAGACGATGGGTGCGCCGAAGATGCGCGTCATGGATCCGCCCTGCAGGAAGCGGCAGGACGAGGTATCGGCGATGACGGCGGTGGAATGGGCGGCGGTGGAGCGCGCCACCTGCCGCCACATCTCCCGATGCACCTCCGGCACCCCGCAATTGATGACGAGGCGGTGCCGGCCGGACGAGAATTCAAAGGCGAGGCAGCTGGCATGGGCCTCCCAGCTCGCCATGGCGGGGGGTGGGGGGCCGGTGTCGGCGATCACCATCAGGGCGCGGGCATCGAGCCGCTGGTAGCCGGAATAGGGCGCGTTCGCCACCGGGGCGCCGCGGGCGTCGTCGAAGGCGAGGATGGTGGCGAGCTGGTCCGCCGCCGTGTTCCCCATGCCGTGGAAATGGGCGAACGCCCCGTCGCCGTGCCGGAAGAAGCGCAGCATGGGCATCATCCGGTCCACCGCGTTCATGAGCGCGGGGGGCGCCGGCTGGTTGCGCGCGGTGAAGGCCTGGCGCAGCGGCAGAAGATCCAGCAGCAGCTCGATGAGCATGCCGGGATTGCGGGTGAGCGGGCCGCCATCGGGCAGGATCTGGCGGTCCAGCTCCTCGGACAGGCGCTTGTCCGCCGCCTTCAAGAGCCGGCCCTGGTCCGACATGCACAGGCCGGCGAAGACGAGGGCGGTCACCGCCAGCATGCGCGGCTGGCCGTCCGGCGCGTCATTGGCCATGCGGCGCAGCTGGCGCACCTGCCGGGCCAGCGAGCGCATGAAGCGGCGGTAGAAATCGTGGTCGGCGTCCTGCAGCAGGAAGGTGGCCTGGGTGAGCCAGGAGATGATGCGCCGCGCCGCCACGTCCGGCCGCGCCGCCACCGCCCGCGCCCTGCTCGGATCGCGCATGAAATCGCCCACCAGTGAGCGGGCATTGGCGCGGGCAATGGTGGTGCCGGCGGCCTTGAGGTGCCGCAGCCAGCCGAAGCCGTGCAGCGCCTCGGCCCATTCCACGGAAGGCGGCACCAGCTCGAACGGGGTGCGCCCGTCCAGCAGCATCACCTTGCCGGCGAAGGCGAAGCGGCCGGAATAGATCTCGCTGGCGAGCGTCGCGTCGCCGGTGCGCAGGTCCTGGGGGGCGATGAGCAGGCGCTCAGGCACCGGCACCGGCACATAGCCGAGCGCCATGGTGCGGCCGCCGAGGCGCGCAAGCACCTGCTGCGACCACAGCTCCGCGAGGAGGGCCATCAGGCGCGTGCGCTCTCTCAGGCCGCTCCGGCTCACGGCTCTCCCCGATAACGGGGCGAGACCCTTGGCCAGGATACCTCTGGCCAAAACGCCTTTGGCCACGACCTGAAGGGGCCCCGCCGCTCCATTCCAAATCCGCATGCGCTCGTCTTCACCGACTGATTCGCCGCAACGGACGGGAAGGCCGGTCGAGCGCCGCGCGGGCCTGAAACGTCAGGCCCGGCGCTTCAGCCGGGCGGCGAAGAAGCCGTCGAGACCCGACCGCTCCGCCTCCCCCCGCATCCAGTGACAGGGAAGAGTGCGCACATCCCCTTGAGGAGTTATGAACGGATCAATGCCCTCCACCTCTCCGGGCACGATTGGTGCGCGGATAAGGTCGCTGCGAGCCGCCAGAAGCCGTTCCACCTGCTGTTCGCCCTCCTCCGGCTCCAGCGAGCAGGTGGAATAGACCAGGGTGCCGCCGGGCTTCACCAGGTCCGCCGCATGGGCGATCAGCCGGGCCTGAAGGGCGGCGAGGGTCACAAGGTCCCCCGGCCGCTTGTTGACGGCGATGTCCGGGTGCCGGCGCAGGGTGCCGGTGGCCGAGCAGGGCGCGTCCAGCAGCACGGCGTCGAACGGGCCGCCGGCAAAGTCGGCGGCATCCCCGGCCACCACCTGGGCGGAGAGTTTCAGCCGCTCCAGGTTTTCCTTCAGCCGGGTGAGGCGGGACGATGAGCGGTCCACGGCGGTGACGAGGGCCCCCGCCGCCGCCAGCTGCGCCGTCTTGCCGCCCGGCGCGGCGCACAGGTCCGCCACCTCAAGGCCGTTCACATGCCCCAGCAGCCGGGCCGGCAAGGCGGCGGCGGCGTCCTGCACCCACCAGTCCCCCTCGGCGAAGCCCGGCAGCGCCCGCACCGGGCCGGCCTGCAGCACGCGCACCGAGCCGGTGGGCAGCACCTCGCCCGACAGGCGCTCGGCCCACAAGGCAGGGTCCGCCTTCACGGTGATGTCGAGGGGCGGCTCCACCTTGTGCATGGCGGCGATGGCGCGGGTGGTCTCAAGGCCATAGGCCTTGATCCAGCGCTGGCCCATCCACTCCGGCGTATCGGCGAAATCGGGGCTGATGCCCACCATCAGCGCGTCCGCCTCGCGGGTGAGGCGGCGCAGCACGGCATTCACCAGGCCGGCGAACCCGGCGGTGTTGCGGTCGGCGCGGGCCACGTCCACGCACAGGCCCACGGCGGCGTGGTTGGGCACGTCCATGAACAGGATCTGCGTGGCCCCGGCCAGCAGCACGGATTCCAGCCGCGGCGCCGATTTCGGCAGGCCGCGCTCCATCAGCTTGGCGATCAGCGAGCGCAGGGTGCCGATGCGGCGCAGGCTGGTGGCGAGGATGCGGTAGGCGAGCGCCCGGTCGCGCGGGTCGAGGGCGACATCGGCATCGAGGGCATCCTCCAGCGCGGCACCGTGGCGCAGCACCTGCTCAAGGCCATCCACGGCGAGGATACGGGCGGCAAGGCCCGGCGTCGCGGCGGCCGGTCTGCCAGGAGCCGGGGCGGGTCCTGAACCGGGGCGGCGGGCGGGCTTTTGGGCGCGAGAAGGCGGTTTCATCGCGCAAGGTAGAGCACGAACCATGCGCCCGCGCCAACGGCTTTGCCGCGGGGGCCCTTCACCGGGTTCGCCTCACCTCGTTTACCTTGCCTCGCCAGCGCCGATCCCTTAAGACGCTTTCGTAACGCCCCGGACCAGAGCCGGGGCTTTCCTTTGTGCGCGCGTGCGTTGCGATGCACCCGCGCCGGACCGGGAGGCGCCTTAAGGTGGCCAACGTGGTGGTAGTCGGCTCCCAATGGGGCGACGAAGGCAAGGGTAAGATCGTCGATTGGCTGTCGGAGCAGGCGGACGTGGTGGTCCGCTTCCAGGGCGGCCACAATGCGGGCCATACCCTGGTGGTCGGCGGCGTCACCTACAAGCTCTCCCTGCTGCCCTCGGGCGTGGTGCGCGGCGGCAAGCTCTCGGTGATCGGCAACGGCGTGGTGCTGGACCCCCAGGCGCTGGTGGATGAACTCGCCCGCCTCGCCGCGCAGGGCATCGTCGTCGGTCCGGACCGGCTGCGCATCGCCGAAACCGTCCCCCTCATCCTGCCGCTGCACCGCGAGCTGGACGCCCTGCGCGAGAGCGCCACCGCTCCCGGCGCGCGCATCGGCACCACCAAGCGCGGCATCGGCCCGGCCTATGAGGACAAGGTCGGCCGCCGCGCCATCCGCCTCGTAGACCTCACCGACGCGCAGACCCTGCCGGCCAAGGTGGACCGGCTGCTCACCCACCACAACCTCATCCGCCGCGGCCTCGGCATGGAAGAGGTGAACCGCGACGCCCTGGTGGCGGAGCTGCTCGCCATCGCCCCCAAGGTCCTGCCCTTCATGGACCGGGTGTGGGAGCTGCTCGACAAGGCGCGGCGCGACGGCAAGAAGATCCTGTTCGAGGGCGCGCAGGGTGCGCTGCTCGACATCGACCACGGCACCTACCCCTACGTCACCTCGTCCAACACGGTGGCGGGATCGGCGGCGAGCGGCACCGGCATCGGCCCTGGCGCGCTGGATTACGTGCTGGGCATCACCAAGGCCTACACCACCCGCGTGGGCGAAGGCCCCTTCCCCACCGAGCTGACCGACGACGTGGGCCAGACCCTGGGCAGCAAGGGCCGCGAGTTCGGCGTGGTCACCGGCCGCGCCCGCCGCTGCGGCTGGTTCGACGCGGTGCTGGTGCGCCAGACCGTCCGCACCTGCGGCATCCACGGCATCGCCCTCACCAAGCTCGACGTGCTGGACGGATTTACCGAACTGAAGGTATGCGTCGGCTACACCGTTGACGGCAAGGAAATCGACTACCTTCCGGCGGAGAGCGGGGCGCAGGCCCGCGCCGAGCCCATCTACGAGACCATGGAAGGCTGGCAGGATTCCACCGCCGGCGCCCGCTCGTGGGCGGACCTTCCGGCGGAGGCGGTAAAGTATGTGCGACGGGTGGAGGAGCTCATCGGCTGCCCGGTGGCCGTGCTCTCCACCAGCCCGGAGCGCGACGATACCATTCTGGTCCACAATCCGTTTCAGGCCTGATCTTCGGGCGTGACGCGGGTCCGGAGCATTTTCACGCGGCGCGGACCCCGGTTCGCATCAATGAAATGCGGCATATAAATGCGATAGGGCATTTCTCGTGACCTTGGCGTCACGGCAGGTGCCCTAACGGCTCAAGGCGAAGCGCACGTCTCTCATGGCTGACTACTACCCGCTGCTGGTCCGCGCGATTTCGAGCCTGCCCCAGAAGACCGGGGAGGGTCGCCGCGCGGTCTATGACCGCGCCCGCACGGCCCTCATGCGCCAGTTGCGGGGGGTGGATCCGCCTTTGCCCGAAGGCGAGATCACCCGCGAGCGCATGAGTCTTGAGGAAGCCATCCGCCGGGTCGAGGCCGATTACGCCCAGCAGGACAATTCAGCCGACGCCCTCGATGAGGCGGACGAGGACGAAGCCGCCCCCGAGACACGGGACGAGCCGGATGACGCGGAGGAGGAGCCGGCCCCGCCGGCCGCCCCAGCCGCGGCAAAGGAGCCTCCGCGCACGCCACCGCTCGCCGCCCCGTCCGAGCCGCGTGCCCCCGCGCCCGAACCCAACGGCCGCGCCGAGCGTCGCCTGCCGCCCCGCCAGCGCAGCGAGGAGGAGGACGACGCCGAGGCCGACAGCCGCCCGCCGGTGCGCGGTCGCGGCGAGGTGCGCAGCCGGGCCGCCGCCGCCAACGGCGCCCGCCACCCGGCCAATGGGGAGGCGGGACCCTCCTGGAAGAAGTTCGCCCTGTGGCTGCTGTTCGCCCTCCTGGTGCTGGGCGGCATCGCCTTTGCGGTGGTGAACCGCGACCTGTTCCTGAGCGGCTCCGGCGAACCGCGGCCCGCCGCGCCGGCCGCGTCCGGCTCCAGCGACCAGCCCAAGATCGCCGACCGGGTGGTCCGCGCCTCCGGCGACGCTGCCCGGCGCGCGCCGGCCACTCCGCCCCGGACCGGCGGCGGACCCGCCCGCGCGGTGCTGCTGGAGGAAACCCCCGGCGGCGCCCCACCGCAGGAGTTCGTGGGCACCGTGGTGTGGAAGACCGAGACCGTCAACGCCGGCCCCGGCCTGCCCCCCGACATCGGCCTGCGCGGCGACGTGGTCATCCCCGAGCGCAAGATCAACATGAGCTTCGTGCTGCGCCGCAACACCGACCAGACCCTGCCGGCCTCCCACACCATCGAGATCGGCTTCCGGCTGCCGGACGACTTCCCCTTCGGCGGCGTCTCCAATGTGGACGCGGTGCGCATGAAGGCGAACCAGCAGGCCCTGGGCACGCCGCTCGCGGGCCTCGCGGTGCGGGTGAACCCCACCCTGTTCCTTGTCGGCCTCTCCGAGAAGCCGGCGGACCGCCAGCGCAACGTGACGCTGCTCCAGGCCTATCCGTGGCTGGACGCGCTCATCACCTACACCAACAACAAGAAGGCGGTGCTGGCCTTCGAGAAGGGCCCCGCCGGCGAGCAGGCCTTCAACGACGCCTTCTCCGCCTGGGGCGAGCTGCTCCAGCGCCCGCCGGCCCAGCCGGCGACGCAGAACGGCGGCTGACGGGCACGGCTGGTCCGGGAGAGGAGTGCGCCCCTCCCCGCCGCCGGCCCGGAATAGCGACTCTTCACCACCGTCATGGCCGGGCATGACCGGCGGCGAAGCGGCTTGCG
>NZ_JAIVFO010000194.1 GCF_029991245.1 Xanthobacter autotrophicus | reverse complement strand
TCGCGCCGCCCGTCTCCGCAAGGATCTTCGTGATCGCCGCCGTCAGCGACGTCTTGCCGTGATCCACGTGACCGATCGTGCCGATGTTGCAGTGCGGCTTCGAGCGGTTGAACTTCTCTTTGGCCATTGGACTCTCCGTTGGGTCTCTCTGGCGAACCTGAAGGGTGAAACTCGAAAGGCTCAGACCGACGCCGTCAGGCGTACTTGGCCTGGACCTCCTGGGCGACGTTCGACGGCACCTGCTCGTAGTGGTCGAACTGCATGGTGAAGGTGGCACGACCCTGACTGAACGAGCGCAGGGTGTTCACGTAGCCGAACATGTTGGCGAGAGGCACCATCGCGTTGACCACGTTGGCGTTGCCGCGCATGTCCTGGCCCTGGATCTGGCCACGGCGGGAGTTGAGATCGCCGATGACGGAGCCGGTGTAATCCTCCGGCGTCACCACCTCGACCTTCATGATGGGCTCGAGCAGGACCGGGGTGCCCTTCTGGAGGGCCTCACGGAACGCCGCGCGAGACGCGATCTCGAACGCCAGGGCGGACGAGTCCACTTCGTGGAAGGCGCCGTCGATGAGCTGCACCTTCACGTCCACCACCGGGAAGCCCGCCAGCACGCCGGCGCCAAGCACGCTCTCGAGGCCCTTCTGGACGCCCGGGATGTACTCCTTCGGCACCGCGCCGCCGACGATGGCGCTCTCAAAGGCGAAGCCCTTGCCCACCTCGTTCGGCTCCACGATGAACTTCACCCGCGCGAACTGGCCGGTACCGCCGGTCTGCTTCTTGTGGGTGTAGTCCACCTCGTACTTCTTCGTGATGGTCTCGCGATAGGCCACCTGGGGGGCGCCGATGTTGGCGTCCACCTTGTAGGTGCGCTTCAGGATGTCGACCTTGATGTCCAGGTGCAGTTCGCCCATCCCCTTGAGGATGGTCTGGCCACTCTCGAAATCGGTGGACACGCGGAAGGACGGGTCCTCGGCGGCGAGCTTGGAGAGGGCGATGCCCAGCTTCTCCTGGTCGGCCTTGGACTTCGGCTCGATGGCGATCTCGATGACCGGCTCCGGGAATTCCATCTTTTCCAGGATCACGGCCTTGGCGGGATCGCACAGCGTGTCACCCGTGCGCACATCCTTGAGGCCGGCGAGGGCGACGATGTCGCCCGCATAGGCTTCCTTGATGTCTTCCCGGTTGTTGGCATGCATCAGCAGCATCCGGCCGACGCGCTCACGCTTGTCGCGGGTGGAGTTGAGCAGGCCCATGCCGGTTTCCATCTTGCCGGCATAGACCCGGCAGAAGGTGATGGTGCCGACGAAGGGATCGTCCATGATCTTGAACGCGAGAACCGCGGTGGGCTCCTCGTCCGAAGGCAGGCGAACCGTGTCTTCCTCGGTCTTGAAGTCGATGCCCTTGATGGCGCCGCGATCGATGGGGGACGGCAGGAAGTCCACCACCGCGTCGAGCAGGGGCTGAACGCCCTTGTTCTTGAAGGCGGAGCCGCAGAACACGGGGTTGAACTTGCGCCCGATCACCGCCTTGCGGATCAGCGACTTGAGGGTCGCCACATCCGGCTCGACGCCGTCGAGGTAAGCGGTCATGGCGTCGTCGTCGAGCTCGACGGCGGCTTCCACCAGCTTGTTGCGGTATTCGGCAGCCTTGTCGGCGAGATCCGCGGGGATCTCCTCGTCATGATACTTGGCGCCGAGGGCTTCATCTTCCCACACCACCGCCTTCATGCGGACGAGGTCGATGATGCCCTTGAAGTTGTTTTCCGAACCGATCGGCAGCTGGCAGCACACGGGGTTGCCGGCCACGCGGTCGATGATCATCTCGACGCAGCGGTAGAAGTCGGCGCCGATCTTGTCCATCTTGTTGACGAACACGATGCGCGGCACGTTGTACTTGTCCGCCTGGCGCCACACGGTCTCGGTCTGCGGCTCGACGCCCTGGTTGCCGTCCAGCACGCACACGGCGCCGTCGAGCACGCGGAGCGAACGCTCCACCTCGATGGTGAAATCCACGTGCCCGGGGGTGTCGATGATGTTCAGGCGCTTGCCCGACCAGATGGCAGTCGTCGCGGCGGACGTGATGGTGATGCCGCGTTCCTGCTCCTGGGTCATCCAGTCCATGGTGGCGGCGCCATCATGGACTTCACCGATCTTGTGGCTCTTGCCGGTGTAATAGAGGATCCGCTCCGTGGTCGTGGTCTTGCCGGCATCGATGTGCGCCATGATGCCGAAGTTGCGGTAGTCCTCGATCGCGTGAGTACGGGGCATGGAAGTCGTCCTCTCCGATCACCAGCGATAATGCGAGAAGGCGCGGTTGGCTTCCGCCATCCGGTGCGTATCTTCGCGTTTCTTCACGGCAGCGCCGCGATTGTTGGCAGCATCGAGCAGCTCGGCGGAGAGACGCTCCACCATGGTCTTCTCGTTGCGGGCACGGGCCGAGGCGATGAGCCAGCGGATCGCCAGGGTCTGGCGACGCTCGTTCCGCACCTCGACGGGAACCTGGTAGGTGGCACCACCCACGCGGCGGGAGCGAACTTCCACCGCCGGGGCCACGTTCTCGAGCGCCTGGATGAACACATCCACCGGATCGTGCTTGGCCTTGGTCTCGACCACGTCGAGAGCGCCATAGACGATGCCTTCGGCGACCGACTTCTTGCCATCACGCATCACGGAATTCATGAAGCGGGACAGAGTGGTGGACCCATACTTGGGATCCGGAATGACTTCGCGGCGCTCGGCCTTGTGACGACGGGACATCGTTCAGTTCCTCAACCTAGCCGGATCACTTGGGCCGCTTCGCGCCGTACTTCGAACGGCGCTGCTTGCGGTTCTTGACGCCCTGGGTGTCCAGCACGCCGCGCAGGATGTGGTAACGCACACCCGGAAGATCCTTCACGCGGCCGCCGCGGATCATCACCACGGAGTGCTCCTGAAGGTTGTGGCCCTCACCGGGAATGTAGCCGATCACTTCGTAGCTGTTGGTGAGCCGCACCTTGGCGACCTTACGCAGAGCCGAGTTCGGCTTCTTCGGGGTCGTCGTGTAGACGCGGGTGCAAACGCCGCGCTTCTGGGGGCTCGCCTGAAGCGCCGGCGCCTTGTCGCGCGCCTTCTGCGCTTCGCGCGGCTTACGGATCAGCTGGTTGATCGTCGGCATGTACGCCTTCGCCTCGTCCTGATCTGCGGCCTGGGGCCGCATTCTTCATTCGACGACCTTTTCAGGGGCCGCCACGATTGACCCCGACGGGGTCTCAAATTGCGCTCGCACCAACGAACACGAAAGGCGCCGTCCACGGCCCAAACGGGTGCGGACACGCCTTTCTCGCGACAGAGGATCACAGCGCGCAATTCCCGTGAGGGACGACGCCGCGATCATGCACCTGAAGTTATCGCAGTGCTGTTCCTGGCAGCGTTTCGGCTCTTGGGATCGTCTCACTCAAGGCCGGGAAGCCTTTGGGAATGAGAAACCGATCGCTCAGACGCCGACCGCCTGCCGCGAAGTGGGCTGCTTCTAGCCGCAGAGTCGCTCTGCGTCAAGCCTTCGTTGAGAAATGGGCGGGATGAAACGCCCGAGTTCGAAGGCCTCGAACCGCCTTCCGGCCCCCAGAAGGGCACGGCGACGGCGCACCAGGCCGTTTAACGCCTGAAACGAGGGCAGAATCGACCTGCGCCCAAACAAACGGCACCGAATCCGGCGACTGCTACCGGCTCCCCGATCGCACGAAGGCGACGGGAGGCCGGGTCACAGAATCGCGAAGAATCGGAACGGACCAGGTCAGCCCAGCAGGGCGGCGACGCCGTCACGCTCTTCGAGCAGCTCGTTCAGGGTCTTCTCGAACATGGACTTGGAGAAATCGTCCATGGGAAGGCCCTGGACCACCTCGTACTCGCCCGCGGTGCACACGGCGGGGACGCCGAACACGATGCCCTCGGGCACGCCGTAGGAGCCGTCGGAGGCCACGCCCATGGACACCCACTTGCCGGCAGTGCCGTGGATCCAGTCATGCATGTGGTCCACGGCGGCGTTGGCGGCCGAGGCGGCCGACGACAGGCCACGGGCCTCGATGATGGCGGCGCCGCGCTTGCCTACCTTGGGCAGCAGGGTCTCGCGGTACCAGGTCTCGTCGTTGATGAGTTCCGGCAGCGGCTTGCCGTTCGCGGTGGCGAAGCGGTAGTCGGCGTACATGGTCGGGGAGTGGTTGCCCCACACCGCCACCTTCTCGATATCCGCCGTGGCGATGCCGGCCTTGGCCGCGAACTGCGACAGGGCGCGGTTGTGGTCGAGGCGGAGCATGGCGGTGATGTTCTTCGCCGGCAGGTCGGGCGCGCTCTTGGCGGTGATGTAGGCGTTGGTGTTGGCCGGATTGCCCACCACGAGCACCTTCACGTCGCGCTTGGCCACCTCGTTCAGCGCCTTGCCCTGGACCTTGAAGATCTCGGCGTTGGCGGAGAGCAGGTCGGCACGCTCCATGCCCTTCGAGCGCGGGCGGGCGCCGACGAGGACCGCGGCGTCAATGTCCTTGAACGCCACCTTGGGATCGTCGGTGATGACCACGCCGGCCAGGTTCGGGAACGCGCAGTCCTCGAGCTCCATCACGACGCCGCCGACGGCGGCCTGCGCCTGCGGCAGGTCCAGAAGCTGGAGGATGACCGGCTGGTCCTTGCCGTACATGTCGCCGTTGGCGATGCGGAAAAGCAGCGAATAGCAAATCTGACCGGCGGCGCCCGTGACAGCGACGCGAACGGCGGGTTTGGTCATGAGAAGAAGCCCTTATGCCTTAGGTCGAGCCCCGAAGGCTCGGGCGCGCAATCTATGCCGCAGCGCCGCGGAAGGAAAGGCGCTGCGCGGAGCCGATTCGCGGGCTGGCCGTGGGACCTTGGTCTTAGGCCGGGAGTGCCGTCCGCGCCCGATGGTTCGGGCGCGGGCTGGCCATCGGCGCGGCGGATCGCCCGCGAAACCTCCGGCGAGCCCAGCTCAGGCCCTCGGAAACTTCGCCGCTTTCAGGAAAACCACGAGTTCCTCGAAATCATCGCCGCCCACGGGATACTGCGCCTTCGTGATGAAGGGCACGGTGATCGCGACCACGCCGCCGCCCCTGGTGGCCACGAGGCTGCAGTCCACGCTCGGGTCGAACGGGCCGGGCGCGTCGGCCTTGCAGGAAATCGCGTAAGCGGAGACTGCCGTAACATCGTAGAGATCGTAGGCCAGGAGGCTTTTGGGACGGTCCAGGGCCGGATTTTGGCCATTGCCCCATGTCGCGAGGCGGATCACGGCGGCGGCCGGTCCGGTCTTCTCCAGGTAGATCTGGATTTTCTCTCCGGCCCGGCCGCTGGACCAGACGGTTGCTGTTGGCATGCTGCCCCCCATCCGGGCGGAAAAGCGGAATCGCAAGGCGCCCTGCCCCGCAGATGACATGACCGCATCCACAGCACGGCCGCCTCCGCCCGGACCAGGCGCAGCCGTGTCCCCAAGAGTGCAGGGAAGCTGATAGCAATCTTAGATTGTGTATTTTGCTTGGACAACCTGAAATGTGCAGCGCGCGGCGATGGCCCGGCCCTGCCATGCGGCCCTGCTATACGGCCCTGCCACGCGACGACAATCCGCGCCGCCCTGGATGCACCGGCCCTTCAGGCCATGGGGTAACGCCGTCCCGCCGCCCTCACACCACGATCACGTGGTTGGCGAGTTCGTTGCGATCCTGGGGCCCGCGCGGCAGGGCGCCGGAGAGGAGTTCGCCCGCCTTCTCGACGCCGCAGACCAGCCCGTCGGCCAGGCTCCCCTGCCGGGCGCGGGAGGCGACCGCACCGCAGATCTCCTGCCAGGCCCCATGGCCGAGCGGGGTGTGGACGCCCTCGTCCGCCACCACCTCCACCAGCCGCTCGCGGGCGGCGGCGTAGATGAGGATGCCGGTCCGCCCCGCCGTCTGGGGGATGCCATAGGCGAGGAAGGTCTCGATGGCAGCGCTGCGGGCGGCCGCCTTCAGGGCGAGCCGGGGGATCACCCGATGGACCACCCCCGGCAGCATGAGGATCGACGCCAGCACCACGAACAGAACCGCCTGCACGGCGAGGAGCGGCAACGCCGGCATGGGCCACAGCAGGGCGATGAACCACGGCAGCACCAGCGCCGCCAGCGAAGCCCACAGCACCGAGAAGAACGGATGCTGCACCAGCGGCGCGCGCGCCACCACCACGCGGATTTCGGCGGAGGTCCTTGTTTCCGCTGCCGCGATCGCATCGGCGATGCGCGCGAGCGCCGCGTCCGAAAGACCGGCGACACCGGCGGCGGCGGACGACTGATCCCGTTCGGCGGCGCTCATGGCGTATCCTTTTCCCTCGGCGGCCCTGCCGCTCGTGCTGAACGGGCAGCCGGCCCGTGGGCGATCTGCCCTATATTGATACCACAGACAACGAACCGCCTCACCAGTCGCCGGAGGCACCGCCGCCGCCGGTGTCGCCGGTCTTTCGGACGCGGCGCTCGCGCGCATCGCCGATGCGATCGCGGCAGCGGAAACAAGGACCTCCGCCGAAATCCGCG
>NZ_JAIVFO010000193.1 GCF_029991245.1 Xanthobacter autotrophicus | reverse complement strand
ACCGGGAACGCTGGGAACCCCCTCCCGTTTGCGGGGGAGGGCAGGGTGGGGGCAAGGGTCGTTTTTGCGAGAACCGCCGGTGCTTTTTGGCACGGGCCTGCCCCCTCCCCCGCAAGCGGGAGAGGGGGCGTGCCGCACTTCGGGAGAGGGCGGCGCTCGGCTTCAAACTGACGCGTGACCCCAAAAGGCCCGGCGCACCATCGCGCCGGGCCTTTGTCCGTCCTCAGTCCTGGCCGGGTCAGTCCTGGCCGGGATCGCCCGCGAGACCGGCGGCGGCAAGGCCTGCCAGGGCGCTTGCCTCGTCATTGTCCGAGGTATCGCCCGAAATCCCGACCACGCCGATGACGGCGCCCGCCGCCGAGCGGATCAGCACGCCGCCCGGTACCGGGACCAGCGAGCCACCGATGGCCGAGGTGGCGGCGGAGATGAAGAAGGGCTGGTCCTTGGCCCGCTTGAACAGGGACCGCGACCCCATGCCCAGCGCCAGCGCGCCATTGGCCTTGCCGCGGGCGATCTCGCCGCGGTTGAGGCTGGTGCCATCCTCCGCCGCATAGGCCTTGAGCGCGCCGCGGGCGTCGAGCACGCACACCGCGAGCGGGTTCATGGCGCCGGCGCGGGCATAGGCGAGGGCTGCGGCGACGATGGTCTGCGCCGCCTCCAGCGTAAGGTCGGTGGCTGTGCTGGTCATGTGGGCCTCTCCTTGCCGGCGCGCGCCCCGCGGGGCCGCCTGTCTTGCGGGAACGGAAGGCCCGTCTTTAAAGCAGATTCGCACGGGGTTGAATCGCGAAGCGCTGCCTTCACCGGCAATGCAGTCTTGCCGCACCCGGTGCGACCGGCGGTGCCCCACATTTTCCTCCCCCCTGGCCCGGTCGGCATGGCACCATGCACCGGCCTGCCCGTTTCCTGGCGCCCACCGCGCGCCCAATAGGGCCTTTTCGATGCGCCGTCCTTCCCGCCGTCCGGTGCCCACGGCGCCCCGCTCCCCGCGCAGGACCCTGCCATGACCTCCGCGCCGCAGCCCGCACCCCCCCGCCGCAGCCGGGAACCCGGCCACCGCCGCAAGTTCCTGGTGGTGGTGGACGACACCCCCGAATGCGACCGCGCGGTCTATTATGCCAGCCGCCGCGCCGCCGGCACCGCGGGCGGGCTGGTCCTGCTGGGCGTACTGGAGCTGGAGGGCGCCGCCCAGCAATGGCTCGGGGTGGCCGACCTGATGCGCGCGGAGGCCCATGAGGAGATGGAGGCGCGGCTCCAGAACTTCGCCGCCCGCGCCCGCCAGGTGGCCGGCATCGCGCCCGAGCTGGTGATCAAGGAAGGCGCACCGGCCGAGGCCATCGCCCGGGTGATCGCCGAGGATCACGACATCGCCATCCTGGTGCTGGCGGCCGGCGTCGGGAAGGAAGGCCCCGGCCCGCTGGTCACCGTGCTGGCGGCCGGGCATGCGGCGCGCTTTCCGGTGCCCATCACCATCGTGCCCGGCGCGCTCACCGACGCCGATCTGGATGCCATCGCCTGAGGGCGGGGGCTCCCGGAGGCGAAGGCGGCGCCGGAAGCCGGTGCGCCGGGCCAACGGACGCCGTCACCCTGCGCTTGCGCCTTTGGCATTTCCGTCTATATTAGCGCCATCCCTGATGAGGGATGCCTCAGCGCCATCGCAGTCGAAGGTGATGAGAGTGGGCCCCCGCCGGGACCCGCTCCGTTTCTGCTTATCCGGTCTTGCCGGGAAGTTCGCTGCCGGGCCGCAGGGGGAGAACTGAGAGACGGATCCACCGACCAGGTCCAATCCACCGGGTCGGGTTCGTCTCTCGCACACTATCCGGGCGCCGGTGCCGAACCGCCGCGCGCCCACCGGCCGGAATCGGCCGCAGTTCAGCTGTCCTGGAGGGACATGACCGAGATCCAAGCCGTGCTCGACGATCCCAACGAGCCGCGCCTCATCACCGAAACCGGGGTGGCCGCCCGCGTGGCCGCCATCGCCTCGGGCGTGCTTGGCGCGCTCGGCTACCGGCTGGTGCGCGTGAAGGTGACGAACCGCGACGGCGGCACGCTGCAGATCATGGCCGAGCGGCCCGACGGCACCATGAGCATCGACGATTGCGAGGCCGCCTCGCGCGCCCTGTCTCCGGTGCTCGACGTGGAAGACCCCATCTCCAGCGCCTACCGCCTTGAAATGTCCTCCCCCGGCATCGACCGGCCGCTGGTGCGCCTGTCGGACTTCATCCGCTGGGCCGGCCACGAGGTGAAGGTGGAGATGGCCCGCCCCGTGGACGGCCGCAAGCGCTTCCGCGGCATCCTGATCGGCGCCGACGACGGTGTGGCCGTGGTCCGCCGCCTCGATGCGCCCGCCGAGGAAGATCCCACCGCCCGCCTGCCCGTGGCCGACATCCACGACGCCAAGCTCATGCTCACCGACGCCCTCATCCGCGAGGCCCTGCGCGCCGCCAAGGCCGCCGGCCAGGACCTCGACGAGGATGCGGAAGCCTTCCTCGACGGCGAGGACGGCGCGGAAATGGACGGCGGGGATATGGACGGCGCGGCGGAAGCCGAGGACGAGGACGAAATCCCCGCGCAGGCCGAGGCCGCCGCCCAGCCCGCGGTGCCCTACAGGGGCCCCTCGCGCAAGGACGGCGGCAACAAGCTCGTCGGCCGCAAGGCCAAGGGCAAGAAGGCTTCACCCAAGAAATCCAACGCCAAGAAGAAGGCCGGCCTGGAAACGGCCGCCTCCTCCGCCAACGCCAGCACCGTGAAGGAGACGCACTGATGGTTGCCGTCAGCGCAAACCGGCTGGAACTGCTGCAGATCGCCGATGCGGTCGCGCGGGAAAAGTCCATCGACCGCAGCATCGTGATTGCCGCCATGGAAGACGCCATCGCCAAGGCGGCGCGCTCGCGCTACGGCCAGGAGACGGACATCCACGCGGACATCAACGCCAAGACCGGCGAGCTGCGTCTGGCCCGCCATCTGCTGGTGGTGGACGAGGTGGAGAACACGGCCACCGAGATCACCCTGGACGGCGCCCGCCGCCACAATCCGGCGGCGCAGGTCGGCGACACCATCGCCGACACCCTGCCCCCCTTCGATTTCGGCCGCATCGCCGCGCAGAGCGCCAAGCAGGTCATCGTGCAGAAGGTGCGCGAGGCCGAGCGCGACCGGCAGTATGACGAATTCAAGGACCGCATCGGCGACGTGGTGAACGGCCTCGTCAAGCGGGTCGAATACGGCAACGTGGTGGTGGACCTCGGCCGCGGCGAAGGCATCCTGCGCCGCGACGAGCTGCTGCCGCGCGAGACCGTGAAGACCGGCGACCGCATCCGCGCCTACGTCTATGACGTGCGCCGCGAGCCGCGCGGGCCGCAGATCTTCCTGTCGCGGACCCATCCCCAGTTCATGGCCAAGCTGTTCGCGCAGGAAGTGCCCGAGATCTACGACGGCATCGTCGAGATCAAGGCGGTGGCGCGCGATCCCGGCTCCCGCGCCAAGATCGCGGTGATCTCCCGCGACCAGTCGGTGGACCCGGTGGGTGCCTGCGTCGGCATGCGCGGCTCGCGCGTGCAGGCCGTGGTGAACGAGCTGCAGGGCGAGAAGATCGACATCATCCCCTGGAACAATGATATCGCCACCTTCATCGTCAACGCCCTCGCCCCCGCCGAGGTGGTGAAGGTGGTGCTCGACGAGGATCGCGAGCGCATCGAGGTGGTGGTGCCCGACGCCCAGCTGTCGCTGGCCATCGGCCGCCGCGGCCAGAACGTGCGCCTCGCCACCCAGCTCACCGGCTGGGACATCGACATCATGACCGAGCAGGAGGAGAGCGAGCGGCGCCAGAAGGAATTCGCCGAGCGCACCAAGATGTTCGCCGATGCCCTCGATCTCGACGAGATGATGGGCCAGCTGCTCACCTCCGAGGGCTTCACCTCGGTGGAGGAGATCGCCTACGTCCAGCTCCAGGAGCTTGCCTCCATCGAGGGCTTCGACGAGGACACCGCCGCCGAGCTGCAGGCCCGCGCCCTGAAGCACCTCGCCGAGGTGGAGGAGGCGCTTGACGCCCGCCGCACCGAGTTGGGCGTGGAAGACGACCTGAAGACCGTGCCCGGCGTCACCTCCAAGATGCTGGTGGCGTTCGGCGAGAACGACATCAAGACCATCGAGGACCTCGCCGGCTGCGCCACCGATGACCTCGTCGGCTGGACCGAGCGCAAGGACGGCGAAACCGTCCGCCACGCCGGTGCCCTGGACGGCTTCGAACTGTCCCGCGAGGACGCGGAGGCCCTGGTTATGCAGGCCCGCGTCACCGCCGGCTGGATCGAGGCCGACGAACCCGCTGCGGATGGCGATGACGCCACCGCCGGCGAAGCCTGAGACTGGGAGATGACACACGGTGCCCGCTATGGTGGACGAGGACGAGACGGACGAGGGACTGCGCAGCCTTGCGGCGGCGCGGGCGCCCCTGTCGCGCCTGTGCCTTGCCACCCGGCGGGTCACCCCGGTCGCGGACATGCTGCGCTTCGTGATGGGGCCGGACGGCGCGATCGTCCCGGACATCACCCGTAGGCTGCCCGGGCGTGGCGCCTGGATCAGCGCCACCCGCGCCGACCTCGAGACCGCGCTGAAGCGCAAGGTCTTCGGCCGCGCCTTCAAGGGCAAGGGCACCACGGTGCCCGACCTTGCCGATCTCGTGGATACATTGCTGGAAAAGGACGCCCGCAGCGCCCTCTCCCTGGCCAACAAGGCCGGGAAGGTGGTGACGGGCACGACGAAGGTCGAGGCGGCTCTCGCCTCCGGTGACGTGCGGGTTCTCCTGCACGCCCAGGACGCACGCCCGGACGGGGTGCGCAAGCTCAAGGCCCTCACGCGCCAGGTCGAAAATGCCGGCGCCCGCCAGGTGTCCAGTATCGATTGCTTTACCGGCATCGAATTGGACTTGGCGTTGGGGCGGTCAAATGTGGTACATGCGGCGCTGCTCGCGCATCCGACGACGGAAGGGTTTCTCGAGCGCTGCCACAAGCTCCTGCGCTGGCGGACGGGTACGTCCGACATCGAAGAGCATGGGCAGGGCGAGGGTCACGCGCATGTAACCGGTCGGATGCAAGGAACGGATACGGAATGAACGATACGAAGACCCCAGGCGACAAGACGCTGCATCCCGCCACCGGCAAGACGCTCACGCTGAAGCGCCCGGTGGAGCAGGGCATGGTGCGCCAGAGCTTCAGCCACGGCCGCTCCAAGGCGGTTGTGGTGGAGAAGGTGAAGCGCCGCGTCATCGCCCCCGGCGAAGCAGCCGGCCAGGGAACCGGGCAGGGAACCGGGCAGGCGGCACCGGCCGCTCCGGCAGCGGCACCGGCCGCGCCGCGCCCGGCTGCGCCCGCCGCTGCTCCGTCCGCAGCGCCTGCTCCCGCGCCTGTCGCGCCCGCCCCGGCTCCGGTTGAGGCGAAGGCCCCGGCCGCCCCGGCGCCGGTGAGCGCCCCCGTGGCGCCGGCCCCGGCTGCGGAAGCCCCCGCGCCCCAGGCTGCGGCGCCCGCGCCCGTCGAGGCGAAGGCCCCGGCCGCTCCGGTGGTCGAGACGCCTGCGGCGCCTGCCCCCGTTGTCGCGACGCCCGCTCCGGCGGTCGCCGAGCCGGCTCCGACCGCCCCCGCGGCGGCGCCCGCCGCAGCAGCCCAGGCCGCTGCGCCCCAGACGCCTGCGCCTCAGGCTGCTGCGCCTCAGGCGGCCGCGCCCAAGCCTGCCGCCCCCAGGGCCGCAGCTCCGGCTGCGTCCGGCGAAGCGAAGCCGGCTTCGGCGCGTCCCGGCCAGTCCGCGGGCGGCCGCACCGACGGTCCGCGCACCGCCGCCGGCGCGTCCAGCCGTCCCGGCTCCCATTCAAGCTCCCATGCCAGCTCGCAGGCGTCCCAGCGTCCTGGCGCGCCGAACCGTCCCGGCCAGCCGCCGCGTTCCGGCGGTCCCGGCGCCGATCGCCGTCCCGGCAGCGGCGGCCCTCCCGGCCGTCCCGGCGCCCAGCAGCGTCCCGGCGGCTCCGGCGTGGTGCTGCGCACCCTGACCGAGGAAGAGCGCAACGCCCGCGCCAGCGCCCTCGCCGACGCCCGCGTCCGCGAAGTGGAAGAGCGGCGCATGGCGGAAGAACGCCGCGCCGCCGAGGAAGAGGCCCGCCGCCGCGCCGAGCGCGAGCGCGTCGAACGCGCCGAGCGCGATGCCGCCGAGGCCCGCAAGCGCGAGGACGAAACCCGCCGCGCCCAGGAAGACGAGAGCAAGCGCCGCGCCGAGCAGGAGGCGCGCAAGCGCTTCGGCGGCGAGGAGCAGGGCAACCGTCCGGCTGGGGCCGGCGCCAGCACCGGCGGCAACGCCGGGGCAGGTGCTGCCGCCGCCACCACCGCGCGGCCGCTGACGCCGCGTCCGGCCGGCACCGCCGAATCCGAGGACGAGGAGCGCCGCGCCGCCCGTGGCCGCCCGTGGCCGACTGTTCCGCAGCGTGTCAGCGCACTCTTGTGTGGCTGCGCGGCGCATCGCAAGATGGTGTGCGCGCGCCCTGCAAGGTGCGCCGTCGGTGGCAGGATGGC
>NZ_JAIVFO010000192.1 GCF_029991245.1 Xanthobacter autotrophicus | reverse complement strand
GGGCGGGCGGCGGCGGGCGGACTTTTCCGCCGGGGTGCGGCTGTGCCTCATCTGGGGGCTGGTCTTCGCGCTGGTGGCCTGCGCGCTGTATCTCGCCATCGGCCCGGCCATCGTGGATGCCATGACCACGAGCGAAGAGGTGCGCGCGGCGGCCCGCGCCTTCCTCATCTATGCCGCGCTGCTGCCGGTGGCAGGCGTCGCCGCCTATGCCTTCGACGGGGTCTATATCGGCGCCCTGTGGTCGCGCGACATGCGCAACCTGATGCTGTGCGCCCTCGCCGTCTATCTTGCCGCCTGGTGGGGGCTGCGGGGGCTGGGCAATCACGGCCTGTGGCTGGCTTTCCTCGCCTTCCTCATCGCCCGCGGGGCGTTCCAGGCGCTGCGCCTGCCGGCGCTGGAGCGCCGCACCTTCGGGACGTGATCAGCCCAGGTCGGGGAAGACGTGGGCGCCGTCCGGCCCGAGCGGCAGGTCCTTCACCCACAGCACGGCGGCAAGCGGCAGGGGGCCGTAGAGGTGGGGGAAGAGGGCGCCGCCGCGCGAAGGCTCCCAGCGCAGGGCCGCGCCCAGGGGTTCCGCCGCCACCGCGACGAGCTTGAGATCCCCCGCGCCCTTGAAATGCCGCGCCGCCGTCTCCTGCGCCTGTGCGGCGGTGGAGAAATGGATATAGCCGTCCGCGTGGTCCACCGGCGCGCCGGAGAACACGCCCTCGGCTTCGGCCTGCGCCCACAAAGCGGCGGGGCAGATCTTGAAGATGACGGCAGCAACAGGGGAGGGGTCGGGCACGGGGCAGCTCCGCGACGGGGATCTTCAGATCCTCCCTTACGCAGGATCGAACAAAACGGCAACCTCCTGCGTCTCAGGGTTGCATCAGGACAGAAGTCCTGTACAAACAGGGAACAAATTCTTATTGTCCGGACTCAAGCAGCAGGACACGGAAGCTCCATGCTTACTCACGGCCAGGTCTGGCGTGCCATCGACCAGCTCGCGGAACAGCATGGGCTGTCCACGTCGGGGCTGGCGCGGCGATCCGGGCTCGACCCCACCACCTTCAACCGCTCCAAGCGCATCACCACGGATGGCCGCCTGCGCTGGCCCTCCACCGAGAGCATCGCCAAGGCCCTGTCGGCCACCGGCACCAGCGCCGAGCTGTTCTTCGCCATGCTGGTGCCCGCGGACGAGCGCCACGGCGGGGCCCACGGCTTCGCCGAGGAAAGCCAGCCGCTGACGGGTCCCATCCACGCCATTCCGCAGATCGGCTTCGCCCAGGCGGGCTCCGGCGGCTTCTTCGACGATGCCGGCTTTCCCGTGGGCACGGGCTGGGACGAGATCGCCTTTCCCGAGGTGGAGGACCAGCACGCCTATGCGCTGGAGATCGCGGGGGATTCCATGCAGCCGGTCTATCGCGACGGCGACATCGTGGTGGTCTCGCCGGGCACGCCGGTGCGGCGCGGCGACCGGGTGGTGGTGAAGACCCGCGAGGGCGAGGTCCTGGCCAAGGAACTGGTGCGCCGGACCACCCGCCACGTGGAGCTGCGCTCCCTCAACCCCGCCCACGAGGACCGTCAGATTCCGCTGGACCAGCTGGAGTGGATGGCCCGCATCATCTGGGCGAGCCAGTAATGCCAAGGGCCGGTGAGCGTGCCTCATCGGTCTTGGCATGAAGCCCGCGCGGCGCTTGAGCGACACCCTCTCGGCTTCGGTCGAAGACCGGAGCCGTTGGTATAAAGGCCCCTACCTCAGCAGCGCCTCCAGCGTCTCCAGCCGGTCGGCCTCCCCCGGGGGCTTGTCCCACCTGAGGCGGGCGATGCGGGGGAAGCGCATGGCGATGCCGGAGCGGTGGCGGGTGGAGCGGGCGAGGCCCTCGAAGGCCACTTCCAGCACCAGCCCCTCGTCCTTCTCGTGCACCACCTCGCGCACCGGGCCGAAGCGGTTGATGGTGGCGCGCCGCACGAAGGCGTCGATCAGCTTCAGCTCCTCGTCGGTGAAGCCGAAATAGGCCTTGCCCACGGGCACCAGCACGTCGCCCTCTTCGCCTTCCGTCCACACCCCGAAGGTGTAGTCCGAATAGAAGGACGAGCGCTTGCCGTGGCCGCGCTGGGCATACATGAGCACGGCATCCACCGTGTGCGGATCGCGCTTCCATTTCCACCACGGCCCCTTGGGACGGCCGGGCAGGTAGGGGCTGTCGGCGCGCTTGATCATCACCCCTTCCACCGCCTCGGCGTCCGGTCCCGCGCCGGCCGAGGCGGGGTCCGCGCGGGCGCGGGTGAGGTCGTCCCAGACGGCGAAGGGCACCAGCGGGGAAAGGTCGATGCGCGGCGACGACAGTCGTCCCACCAGCGCCTCCAGCCGCGCCCGGCGCGCGGTGAAGGGCAGGGCGCGCAGGTCCTCGCCGCCCTCCACGAGCAGGTCATAGGCGCGGATGTGGGCGGGAAATTCCGCCAGCATCTTCACCGTGACGGTTTTGCGGTTGAGCCGCTGCTGGAGCACGTTGAACGGCTCCACCCGGCCCGCGCGGACGATGAGCAGTTCCCCGTCCATGGCGCCGTCGAAGGCGATGGCGTCCGCAAGATCGGGAAAGGCCTCGGAGATGTCCTCGCCGGTGCGGGAATAAAGCCGCACCGCCCGCATCCCGTCCGGCCCGGTGCCGGCCACCGCCTGCACGCGGATGCCGTCCCACTTCCATTCGGCGCTGAAATCGCCGGGGTTAAGGTCGGCGAAATTGGCTTCCTCGATGGCGTGGGCCAGCATCACCGGGCGAAACGGGGCGGGGTTGGAGGTCTCAGGGCGCGGCCCATGGCCCTCCACCCAGGCGAACAGCGCCTCATAGGGCGGCGCGAGGCCGGGCCAGACCAGTTCCACCTCGTCGGGCGTCACGCTTCCAAGGCTCGCCACCGCGGTCTTGGCGAGGCGGGCGGAGGCGCCCACCCGCATGGCGCCGGTGATGAGCTTCAGCAGCGCCCAGCGGCCGGTCTCGTCCAGTCCGTCGAGCCAGTCGGCAAGGCGCCGGGGCAGGGTGGAGCGGGAGAGGGTGGAGAGGCCGTGGACGATCTCCGAGAGCAGCGGCACGTGGGCGGGGGCGTCCTCCAGCCTCGGCCACATGAGGGCGACGGTTTCCGAGAGGTCGCCCACATAATCGTAGGACATCTCGAACAGCACCGGGTCGGCCCGCTCCATGATGAGGGCGCGCACCACGCCGGGCTTGGCATTGGCGAAGGAGAGCGCGCCGGTGAGCGCGGCCAGCGCAAAGCCGCGCTCGGGGTCCGGCGTGGTGCGGAAATAATCCGCCATCAGCCGGATCTTGGCGTTGCGCCCGGCTTCATAGGACATGCGGTCGAGCAAGGCGGCGAAGCGGTTCATGGTGCCGCCCCCGGGGCCGCGCCCTCAGTGGGAGCCGCCTCCTCGTCCTCCTCGCCATAGCCCACCATGTGGAGCGGGCGGGCGCGCAATTGCCGGGTCTGGGCCCAGTGGACCAGCGCATCTTCTGCGCCGTGGGTCACCCACAGCTCCTCGCAGCCGGTGGCCTGGATGGAGGCGCAAAGGCCATCCCAGTCCGCATGGTCGGACACCACCAGCGGCAGTTCCACGCCACGCTGGCGGGCGCGGGCGCGCACCCGCATCCAGCCGGAAGCAAAGCAGGTGATGGGATCGGCGAAGCGCCGCGCCCAGATGTCGGTCATGGAAGAGGGCGGGGCGATCACCACCGCCCCGGCGAAGGCGGCCTTGTCCGTCCCCTTCACCGGGAGGATATCGCCCAGGGCCAGGCCCTGCGCGCCGTAATAGTCGGTGATGGCGGTGAGCGCGCCATGCACATAGATGGGTGCGTCGTGGCCGGCGGCGCGCATCAGCGCCATCATCCGTTGCGCCTTGCCCAGCGAATAGGCGCCGACGATGTGGGTGCGCTCGGGGAAGATGCGCACCGAGGCGAGCAGCTTCTCGGTCTCGGCCGCCGCGGGGGGATGGTGGAACACCGGCAGCCCGAAGGTCGCCTCGCTGACGAAGACGTGGCAGCGCACCGGCTCGAACGGGGTGCAGGTGGGATCGGCGGCATCCTTGTAGTCGCCGGACACCACGATCACGAGCCCGTCCTTCTCCAGCCGGACCTGGGCCGAGCCGAGCACATGGCCGGCGGGGTGCAGGCTCACGCGCACGCCGTTGATGACCACCGCCTCGCCATAAGCCAGCGCCTGGGTCGCGCCGGCAAAGCCTTCGCCGTAGCGGATGGCCATGAGGTCCAGCGTCTGCCGGGTGGCAAGCACGTGGGCGTGGCCGGCGCGGGCATGGTCCGAATGGCCGTGGGTGATCACCGCCCGCGGCACGGCGCGCGTGGGGTCCACGTAGAAGTCGCCGGCGGGGGAATAAAGGCCCTTGGGCGAGGGGCAGAGCAGGTCTTCCGGGCGCATGTCTTTATCGCGGGGCTTGCCGCCTATATGGGAAGCGCAAAGCGGTTTCGCGAGGTTTCGGTCCAGTGGCTCATTCCGCCTTCACCCTGCTATCCGGCGATCCGGTGCTCGACCGGCGGCTCGACTGGGCCCGCGCCTTCCTCGCCGATGGCGATGCGAGCGCCTGCGCTGAGCTGCTGGCCGAGACGGTGGCGGACGCCCCCCATTTCGCCGCCGCCTGGTTCCTGCTGGGCGAGGCGCGCGCCGCGCTGGCGGACCGCGGCGGCGCGGCGCAGGCTTTCGAGCGCGTGCGTGCCCTTGATCCCGACGATGCGCTGGGGGCGGGGCTGCATCTCGCCCGGCTGGGTGCGGCGCCGGCGGAGGGGGCCATGTCGGCGGCCTATGTGCGCACCCTGTTCGATCAATATGCCGACCGCTTCGACACCGCCCTGCGCGACAAGCTCGCCTATCGCGGGCCGGAATTGCTGTTCGAGGCGCTGGCGCGGGCGGCGGCCGCGCGGGGCTGCACGCTGGCCTTCGCCGAGGGGCTGGACCTGGGCTGCGGCACCGGGCTCGCCGGGGTGCTGTTCGCCCGGGTGGTGGAGCGCCTTTCCGGCGTGGACCTGTCCCCCGCCATGCTGGAGAAGGCGGCGGCCCTTGGCCTCTATGCCCGGCTGGAGGCCGGCGAGATGGGCGCGGCGCTGGAGGCCGTCCCCGCTGCCAGCCTCGACCTCGTCCTCGCCGCCGATGCCCTGTGCTACGTGGCGGACCTTGCCCCCCTCTTCCGCGCGGCGCGGCGGGCGTTGCGCGTTGACGGGCTCTTCGCCTTCACGCTGGAGACCCACGCCGGCGACGGTGTCATCCTGCGCGACACCCTGCGCTATGCCCACGGGGCTGGCCATGTCCGCGCGCTGGCGCAGGCGGCGGGGCTCGCCGTAGCGCTCCTGGAGCCGGCTTCCACCCGTGCCGAAAAGGGCGTGCCGGTGCCCGGCCTCGTTTGCGTGCTGGGATGACGCCGCACCTCCCGTCCGGCACGCGCGCCGGCCCGATAGTCCCGCCTCAGCTCACCGGCAGGCTGAAGGGCTCGCCCTCGAACGCGTCGGTGCCGCGGCCGATGGCGTGGATGGCGGCCACCATCCGTCCCTCCCGCTTCAGCACCGTATCGGCCAGCGCCACGATGCGCGGATTGGGGGTCGCGGTGGCCGAGGCGTGGCGCAGGCGCTGGGCCAGCTCCATCTCGTCGCGGTCCGGCAGCAGCGCGCACAGGGTGGCATAGGCCGCCGCGGTAGAGCGCGAGATGCCGGCATAGCAATGGATCACCAAGGGCGCCTCGCGCGGCCAGGCATGAACGAACTCGAACAGCTCGTGCATGTGGGTCTCGTCCGGCGCCACCATGCCCTCGATCTCCTCGACGATGTCGTTGATGCCGAGGAACAGGTGATTGGTGGGGTCCACATTGCTCGGACGGGTCAGAACCGTGCTCCCGTTGATGAGCGTGATGACATGCCGCGCGCCCGTGGTCTCAACCGTATCGTGCAGCTTGGCGAGGGAGCAGACATGGATCATGGCTTCAGCTCCTCGAACCGTTTCAGAAACCGCGTTTTTGCGGTTTCTGCCTCCCATGGGGTGAGATAGTCCTTTTCCGCCGCATCGTCGAGGCGGGCCGGGCGGCCGAAGAAGGCGCGTGCCTCCTCGGCGGCGAATCCGGCAAGGCGCGTCGCCTCGAAATAGGCCGCGGCATGGTCGCAGGCCTTCACGATCTTGACCAGGGGCGCGGGCCAGAGCGTCGGCAGGCCGAAGCGGATGGAGATCGCATGCAGCAGCCGCGCCTCCACCGCCTTGTAGTCACCGCCCAGCACCGCCTTGAACGGCGAGATCATGTCGCCGATCACATATTCGGGGGCGTCGTGCAGCAGCACGCACAGCCGCCAGCGCGGGTCGAGGTCCGGGTGGGAGCGGCGCGACAGGCGCTCCACCAGCAGCGAATGCTGCGCTACCGAAAAGATGTTGGCACCGCAGGTCTGCCCGTTCCAGCGGGCGACGCGGGCGAGGCCATGGGCGATGTCCTCGATTTCCACGTCGAGGGGGGAGGGGTCGAGCAGGTCGAGCCGCCGCCCGGACAGCATGCGCTGCCACGCCCGCGCCGGCTTTTTCCGGCGGGCGGGCGAAAGGCCCGGCGCGGGCTTCGCCGGTGCCTCGGGCGGGGGGG
>NZ_JAIVFO010000191.1 GCF_029991245.1 Xanthobacter autotrophicus | reverse complement strand
TGGGATCGGCGCCGGCCAGAAGTTGGTCCAGAAGCGCGTCAGGAATACGGGGGGCTTTGCGTCGGGCCATCGGGAACCTCCATAAGGTCCATCATGACCGCCCCCACACGAAATTCCTGACACTCCCCCTGCGCCTCGACCCGGGCGGAGAGGGTGTCACCGCCGCGCGGCTTCGGTGCGACACTTCCGGTTTCCTGCACCCTGGCGCACCAGCGCACGGCACTGGCGATGCTCACCCCGAAGCGCTCGGCCGCCTGCCGCCGCGACACCCCGCCCTCAACCGCGGCCACCATCCACTAGCGCAGATACATGGATAGCGTCCTGGCCATGCATGCCGGCCTCCGTATCCGGCAGGAAGCTTGAATCAGAACACCACCGATTTGTAAGACCGTATGTCCGTTGAGGTGAGGCGGCTCGCCCTACACTGCGCCTTCGAGGGTTGCTCGGAGAAGCCGAGCCGATCCTCACCGCAGGAGGACGAGCCATGGAGCATTGTAGCGAGATATTTGTCGGCATTGATGTGTCGAAGGCGCGGAACGCCATAGCCGTGGCGGATGGCGAGCGCGGCGGCGAGGTGTGCTTCGTGGGCGAGGTGGACGCCTCCGAGGAGAGCATGCGCCGAGTGGTGAAGCGGCTCACTGCGAAGGGCGAGTGTGTGCACTTTTGCTACGAAGCCGGCCCGACGGGCTATGGTCTGCATCGCTTGATCACATCCCTGGGCCTTTCCTGTACCGTGGTGGCGCCGGCGCTGATCCCGAGGAAGCCGGGCGATCGGGTCAAGACCAACCGCCGCGACGCCGTTGCCCTGGCCAGACTGTTGCGCGCGGGTGATCTGACGGCTGTGTGGGTTCCCGACGAAGGCCACGAGGCGATGCGGGACTTGGTGCGCGCACGAGCCGCTGCCGTCGAGACCCAGCGCGTCCATCGCCAGCAGGTCAGCAGCTTCATGCTCAAGCACGGCCGCATCTTCCTCGGAAGACGACCTGGGGTGCCCGCCACCTACGTTGGCTGCAGGAACAGAGGTTCGATCATCCCGCCCACCAAATCGCCCTACAGGAAATGGTGGAGGCGGTCAGGATCTCAAGGGAGCGGGTGCTGCGGCTCGAGGGAGCGATCGAGGAGGTTCGGTGCCACGATGGTCATTGGCAGCGGTCGTTCGGGCGCTCCAGGCGCTGCGCGGCGTCGATTTGATCGTGGCAGTTACTTCGCCGTCGAGATCGGCGATCTCAACCGCTTTGAGAGCCCTCGACAGCTTATGGCCTATCTCGGGCTGGTGCCCCGCGAACGCTCGACCGGTGACACCGTCAGGCCCGGTTCGATCACCAAGGCCGGCAACGGGCGGGTGCGCCATATGCTGGTCGAGAGCGCCTGGACCTACCGGCTCCGCCCAGGGTCGGGAAGGCTAAGCTCTACAGGCTGGAGCAGGTCTCGCCGGCTATGCGCGAGATCGCCTGGAAAGCCCAGACCCAACTCTCGGCGCGTTATCGGGCCCTCAGCACCAGGTGTCAACGGCGGAGCAATCATCTGCTTCCGATCCGTCACATGGTTTTGTTAGGTGGTCTAAGGAGCACCCTACCGCAGCCTCACCTCCGGCGGCCCATAGTTCAGGAACTCGACGCCGGCCTCTTCGAGGGCGCGCATCACGGCTTCCGCGTCGCCCGAACCAGCGCGGCAATCGAGAGCAGCACCGCCGAAGCTGCAATCCCGGTGGTGACGACGCCGGCAGGCGTCCAGTGGGCAGTCCCCTGGAGGGAGATGCTCTTGCCCACGCGCACGTCCCACGTCGCCTTCATCTCTTCCGGGTGGTAGGGCGTGGTCGGCTTCTGGCCGTCTGGCTCGTCTGTCATTTCCGGTCCCTCGGGCGCACGCCGGGGGGCCATTACCATTTTGCTTGATGAAGAGCATGCCAAAGGCTTCAAGGGCGCTCATCACTGGCGCCGCACCAACCGCACACCGGGGCCACCATCTGGGATTTCTCCATCTGACAGGAAAATGATACCTTCCCCCTCGAGAGCGACGCGAATTGCCGTGACAGTCTTTTCCCGGAGCGCCTCCCCTCGTTCAAGGCGCGCAATCGTGTCCGGTGAAACTCCAACTAACTCGGCTAGATCGCGAACTCCCAAGGCGAGAGCGGTACGGGCCATTTTGCATTGTATCGGCAGCAATTCGTAACTCCGGTACGACTAATGTTGACGTTGGTCTTACGTCATAAGTATCGTATCATCGTTACGATTTGATAGCAACGGAGGTGGCAATGGCCGCTTTCAACCTCTCCCAAGCAATGCGCCGCCCCTGGTCGCTCCTGCGGCAGTCCATGCAGCCTTTCAGCCGGCCCACCTTCGCGGCCCACCTGCGGCAGGCATGGGAAGCGGCCCGCAACACCCCGGTCACGCCGTAGGAGGTGCTGCAGCGCTATGTGTCGGTGCCGCGTGGCTTCCACCGCGCCGAGGTCAGCCGCCGTGCCGAGCACGCCCTGAACACCGCCCGCATCACCGCCGCAAGCTATCGGAATGCGCCCGAACTCCCGGCGCCAACGATAGTAGGTGAGCGAAGTCACCCCGATCGCCCGCACGGCATCCGCAATGGGGCTTCCTTGGCTGATCAGCACGTTGGCTTGCCGCACTTGGCGATGATCTCTTCCGGCTTGTGGCGTTTTTTTTTGGCATTGGAAAGTCCTTCCTATCTGTCCGAAGACATACATCGGGATGGACCAATTCGATGGGGTGAATCAGAACCGGCCGTTGATAACAGCTTCAAATTGTCGAATAGCTTTCTAATACAGAAGCCGCCATAGGACGGCCCGCAGCCCCCGCTTGCGATGTTGCCGGCTCAGGCCGCGGTGGCAGCACGATGGTCAGACCAAAACCTGATCCAGGCTCGTGTGTGGGGTGACGAAAGTAAAGTCGTCATCAAGCCGGAAATCAGTCACCGCGCCGTCGAGTGAGACCCCCCAAGGAGAGCCTATATACCATGTCTGGCCTAGCCCGCGCGTAAAGGCAAAATCAGTGCCGCTATCGTCAATGACCAAATGGTCGTTGACGATCACCTGCAAATGGTCCGACTTTGTATCCAGAAGGACCACCAAGCTATTGCTGTCAGTCGAATTCAAGTCTAGCCCATAGCTTTGGAAGTTGACGACCTGACCGGTGGCGTTGTAGGTCTTGACGACGATCCCGTCGCCCTCCACAGAAACGATCAGATTGCCGGCGCTGCTCACCAGCACGCCGCTGCTGCCGTCGGCCTCTGCGCGCGTGAAGTCAAGCGAAACGCCAATCCGGTCCGATTGGGCGAAGACCGAGGTCCCGCTGAGGCTCTTTGAGCTGCCGGCCCCCGTCAGCACGATGCTGTCTTCTCCTCCTGAAGCTGCCAGGATGTCGATCACATAGTCATCGAAAACCGGCATCTCGCTCGCCGAGACCACCTCGGTGGCGGTATGGTCAATCGCTTCGAGGTTGAAGGCCGTGATGGTCGAGGCGAAACTCTTGCCGGTCCACGGGTTGCCGAAATTGAGATCCCAGGAACCGGAACCGATGAGGTCGCCGGTCGCCGTGCCCGAACCCACCATCTCGCCGTCGACCACCACCTGCACCAGCCCCTTGTCGTTGTCGTAGGAGACGTCCACGTCATGCACGGCACCATCGTTCATGTTGACGCCAGCGCTCTTGACCGTCCAGCTGCCATCCTCGGTCGTGATCAGGGCCACAAGGTTGCCCTTCGAATCGACCTGGAGCTCGAACATTTTGTAGAACATCACCACGTTGCCGGAGTTTGCCGTGCTGCCATCGGACTGGATGGAAAAGGAGAGGTCGAACCCCGGGGCACCATAAAGTGAGGTCAGCATCAGGCGTGAATAGCTGGCCTGTACGCCCGAGCCCGAAAGCGTGAGCGCTTCGTCCCCCGTTCCTGCAAGGATCGTCGCTAGGTCAACCAACTGATCGTATTGGGGGCTGGTGCCATCGGGCACGGAAGAAAGGTCGCCCGTGTACGTCTCGTAATAAGATTGGCCTAGCACATCGAGCGAAAACTGCGACAGCGAGCCGTCGAAATTCTGGCTGCCCCACGGGTTGCCGAAGCTCAGCCCCCACGAGGCGCGCGGGGGCACCGTCCCGGTCAGTGCGCCTGAGGCCGCCACCGTGCCGTCCGCGACGATCTCCAGAAGGGCGGCGTCGCTATCGTAGTTCACCGTGATTTCGTGCTCGGCACCGTCCAGCATGTTCACGCCAGTGCTGGTCAGCTTCAGCGTGCCGTCGCTGGTGGTCATCTGGAAGACCAGCGCGCCGGTCTTATCCACCGAGAGGACGAAGGTGTTGTGCAGTTGGGCGATTTCGCCATAGTCGTTGGCCTCGCCGCCCGATTCCAGGACCATCGACATGCTGAACTCGCTGGCGCCGAAAAAGGCCCCGAGGTCGTCCCGTGAGATGGTCGCGACCGCCCCCTTAGCACCCAGATCAAGCACCGTGTCGCCAACGGGATCGACTAGGACCACCGTCTCGCCGTAGCGATCGGCGGTGAAGGCCCCGGTCGAGACGTCATAGTGGGCGATCTCGTCACTGGTGATCCGCGCGGTGGCGATGGCGGTGTCGGTCGATCCATCGGCGGTGGTGACCGTCAGCGTGACGTCATAGCTGCCGGTATCGGCATAGCTGTGCTGGACGAGCGCGCCGGTCGCCGTCGTGCCATCGCCGAAATCCCAGACGAAGGTCGTCGTCCCATCGTCCAACAGTGCCCCCGAACTGCTCAGGCTGGAGGAGGCGTCGAAGACCAGCGTATGCGTGGCATTATCGCCCATGGTGATGTCAAAGGTAGCTTCAACCCCGTTGGCCGTGCTGTCGAGAAGCTGCGCCGAGGAACCCGCGCCCGTCGTCGCGATCACGCTGCCGGGGGTGACGATCCACCTGTGGTAGCCGTTCTCGTCCGCCACCATGGAGGAGGTGAGGAACACGTCTTCGTACAAGTTCGCGGCACTCGGGTTGGTGTTCTGAATGATGACATTGCCGTCAACGCTCCAGGTCCCCTTGCCCGAAGTGGTCGCGATGCTGCCGGTGACGTTATCCACGATCGTCACGTCGATCGATTCACTGCCGACCACGATCCCGGGCACCCAGAGCCCCGGGTTCGCGCTGGTGTCGACACTGCTGTCGGCCACTTGCACCATGGTATTGTTGCGGATGACCAGGCCATCCGCGTAAACGACATAGATCCCATGCAAGTGTGAGTTATATATAGTATTATCCTCAATGAGGATATTCTGGTAATACATCGAAGTGCCGACACTTCCCGCCGCCGCCAGTTCATTGTGCAGGAAGATTGACTGTGTCCATTGCCCGTCGCCTATGTCGATGACGTTGCCGCGAATGATCACGTCCGTCGTCGGCTCGGTCGTCCCTGTGGTGTAGAACTGGATCATGTCGTGATGGTAAGCGGAATCTGGCGACACATTGAAGTCGTGCAGCCAGCTGTTCTCGATCAGCAGACCCTGGACCTGAGCGATGTTGATGCCATCATTAGCCATCGAATGGATATTATTGCCGCTGAGCGTGACATTTGTGGAATCGTTGACCGTGATGCCGGTGAAAAACGTGGTGAATTCATTGTTGGCGATCGTCACCCCATCGCCCCGGATGATCCGCAGGCCGATTCCGGTGCCGTAACCGTTCTGGTCCACCGACACGCCCGATGCCAGATCGCCATCGAACATCGAATTGGAGATGGTGATTTTGCTGCTGTCGCTGATGCTGAAGACGTAATATGTGGTCGACGCCTTGCCCGTGGGCACGGTCATGTCGAAGACCAAATTGTCGAAAATTAGGTTTGATGCATTGGCAAGCGACAGCTTGGTGAAGACCGCAGGATTGTTAGGATCGGTCGATGTAATGGTAATCGGAGCGTCGTAAGTAATGTCGGCACCGCTCCACTTTGAAAGTGTCAAGCTATATTGGCCGGGCTTGAGTTGGATCTCGATCCCACCCTCGGGATGGCTCTGCAACAAGCTCATCAGCTCCGCGCTGGTTGAAGCTGTATAGACTTGGCTCGCCATAGGGGCCTCCCTTGAGTTGCAACAAACGCAGACTAATCAGGCTGGTCAGCTTCCATACATACCCTAAATGTTTCCATTTTCACCGCAACCTGTAAATCGGCGTGGATTGAGGCCCCCTGTTTGAGGGGTTATCGGCGTCCAAACGGGCCCCCTCTGACGGAGGGGTTCACAGTGTCATCGAGGTTATCGGAGGCCAGGTTTGGGATGCTTGTGGTGGAGACGATCGCGAAGATCCGTCGCGCGTATTTCGTTCAGGGCAAGGCGATCAAAGCGATCTGCCGGGAGCTGAAGATCTCTCGGAAGGTGGTTCGCAAGGTTCTGCGCTCGAACGAGACGGCGTTCGAGTATGAGCGCTCGGTGCAGCCGATGCCGAAGCTGGGCGTCTGGAAGGGCGAGCTCGATCGGATGCCGTCGAGGAACGAGACCCGTCAGGCTCGCGAGTGCCTGACGCTGATCCGGATCTTCGAGGAGTTGCGGGGCCTCGGCTACGCGGGCGGCTATGACGCTGTGCGGCTCTATGCCAAGGGCTGGCGATGTGACCAGGCCTCGCTATCAGCG
>NZ_JAIVFO010000190.1 GCF_029991245.1 Xanthobacter autotrophicus | reverse complement strand
GGGTGAAATCGGGGTTTCGAGGGGCGTGGGCCAGCTTGACGGGGAGAGCCGTCGCTCCCTCTCCCGCTTGCGGGAGCTCTGCCAAAGTCAGTCACGGTCGGCGTAAGACGCGGTCTCCCTCTCCCCTTGCGGGAGAGGGCCGGGGTGAGGGGTGTGGTGCGACCTCCTGAGAGACCGGTGTTTCTCGTGGCGCCGCCCCCCTCACCCCCAACCCCTCTCCCGCAAGGGGAGAGGGGAGGACGGCCGCTCAAGGACCTTTCGCAGAGGCCTCGAAAGCGGGAGAGGGTCCCACCGCGCCCGTTTGCTCTTTCTCACTCCGCAGCCGTGAGGCCGAGCCGCTTCATGCGGTCGGACAGGGTCTTGCGCGGGATGCTGAGGGCCTGCGCCGCCGCCGAGATGCGCTGGCCCGACGCCTTCAGCGCATCCTCGATGACGAGGCGCTCCACCCGGTCCAGCAGCGCGTCGAGGCCGGGCGCGGCGGCCCCGCCGGCGGCGAAATCGGGGGCGAGGAAGCCCAGCATGTGGCGCTCGGCGGCGTTCTTCAGCTCGCGCACATTGCCCGGCCAGTCGGCGAGCATGAGCGCACGGCGCAGGGAGGGGGGAACCTCCGTCACCGGCCGCTGATACTTCACCGCCGCCTGCACCACAAACAGCTCGAACAGCAGGGGGATGTCCTCCCGCCGCTCGCGCAGGGGTGGCAGCACCAGCTTCACCACGTCGAGGCGGAAGCACAAATCCTTGCGGAAGCGGCCGGCATCGGCGAGGGCGGCAAGGTCCTCCTTGGTGGCGGCGATCACCCGCAGGTCCACCGGCACCGGAGTGTTGGAGCCGAGCCGCTCGATCCTGCGGTCCTGCAGCACGCGTAGCAGCTTCACCTGCATGGCCAGCGGCATGCTCTCCACCTCGTCGAGGAAGAGGGTGCCGCCTGAGGCGTGCTCGATCTTGCCGATGCGCTTCTTGCCCGCGCCGGTGAAGGCGCCGGCCTCGTGGCCGAACATCTCGCTCTCGAACATGCTTTCGGGGATGGCGCCGCAATTGACCGCCACGAAGGGCTTGTCGCGGCGTTTGCCACCCTCGTGGAGGGCGCGGGCCACCTGCTCCTTGCCGGCGCCGGTCTCGCCCAGCACCAGCACGTCGGCATTGGTGGAGGCGAGCTGAGCCACGTCGTCCCGCAGCCGGCGGATGGCGGGGGACTGGCCGACAAGGCAGCGCTCGATGGCGTCGCCCGCCTCGCCCCGGTCCAGCGCCAGGCGCAGGCGGCGGTTTTCCATGACGAGGGCGCGCTTGTCGAGGGCGCGGCGCACCACTTCCACGAAGGCGTCGGAGACGAACGGCTTCTCGATGAAGTCGTAGGCGCCCTCGCGCATGGCGCTCACCGCCATGGCCACGTCCCCATGACCGGTGATGAGCACCACCGGCAATTCGGGATCGCGCCGGCGCACGTCCGCCAGCAATTCCAGCCCGTCGCGCACGGGCATGCGCACGTCGCTCACCACCACGCCGGGAAAGTCGCGGCCGATGGCGGGCAGGGCCGCAGCCACGCTGTCGAAGGTCTCGACCGCGATACCCGCCAGCTCCAGTGTCTGCTCGATGGTGATGCGGATGACTTCCTCGTCGTCCACCAAAATCACGCGCGGCCCGGCGGCCGGATGCGGGGCGGGGGCGGAGGAATGCGGGGACTTGAGGGCGCGCTCAGCACACATGGCGCATCCTTTCCGGCTGGGGCGGGGCGGCGTCCGCGCGCTCCGCCGCTTCCATGACGAGATCGAAGCGCAGGCCGCCCTCCGGCCGGGCGCGGGCAGTGAGGGTGGCGCCGAACTCGCGGGCGATGGCGAGCGAGATGGGCAGGCCCAGCCCCAGCCCCTCGCCCGCCGGCTTGGTGGTGAAGAAGGGATCGAAGATGCGCGCGAGGGTGGCCTCCGGCAGGCCGGGGCCGTTGTCCTCCACGCTGAGCACGATGCGGGCGTCCTCGCGCCAGGTGGAAAGGCCCACCCAGGCGCGAGGGCGGCCCTTCACCGCGTCCAGCGCGTTGCCCACCAGGTTCACCACCACCTGGCTGAGGCGGATGGGCTCGAACCGCACGGTGGCGGCGGTCGCGTCGAGGTCGGTGGCGACGCCGATACCGGCGGCGCGGATGCGCGGGGCGAGGATGGCGAGGCTCTCGGCCACCGCCGCCGCCACGTCCACCGGCAGCGTCTCGCTGCTGCTCTTGCGGGCGAAGGCGCGCAACTGGCCGGTGATCTTGCCGAGCCGGTCCACCATGGCGGTGATGCGGCCAAGATTGGCCTGCGCCTCCTCCTCGCGCCCCTGCTCCAGGAGCTTGCCCGCATTGTCGGCGAGGCCGCGCAAAGCGGTGAGGGGCTGGTTCAGCTCATGGGTGATGCCGGCGGCCATCTGGCCGAGGGTCGCCATCTTGGCGGCCTGCACCAGTTCGTCCTGGGCGGCGCGCAGGTCGGCCTCGGCGCGGCGGCGCTCCTCGATCTCGCCGGCGAGCTGGCCGTTGGCGGCGGTGAGGTCGGCGGTGCGCGCCGCCACCTTGGCCTCCAGCTCGCGCTGGGCGGCCTCCAGCGCCGCGCGGGCGGCAAGGCTCTCGCGGGCGCGCCGCAGGTGCTGCCACCCGTAGAGGCCGATGAGGCCCAGCACGCCGAAGCCCAGCGTCATGCCCACGCGGGCGCTGCGCCCGGCCAGCTCGAGGGGGGCGGCGTCGGCGAACAGCAGCAGGTGCCAGCCATAGGGGACGAGCGCCTTGTCGTTGGCGATGACGCGGCCATGGGGGGCCACGTCCGAGGCGGCGATGAGGGAAACGCCGCCCACCGTCTCCACCGTGCCGAGATCGATCAGCGGATAGGCCGGACGGCCATATTGGCGGGTCTTTTCTATCTCCTGCGCGGTGGCAGCGTCGATGGGGCGGGTGGCGTGCAGCTTGAACCGGGAATCGGAGGCGAGGAAGACGATGCCGTTCTGGTCCGTCACGAGGACCCGGTCGGCGGCCTCCTGCCAGACCGCCTCCAAGGGATCGAGATTGACCTTGGTGGCCACCACCCCGCGCACCGCGCCGCCGATCACCACCGGCGCGCTGATGAAATAGCCGGGCACGCCGGTGAGGGTGCCGATGGCATAGAAGCGGCCGGTGTGGCCCGCCATGGCCTCGGTGAAATAGGGGCGATAGCTGAAATCTGCGCCCACATAGGTTTCCCGCGTGTTCCAGTTGGAGGCGGCGATGGTCATCCCCGAGGGGTCCATCAGGTAGAGCACAGGGGTGCCGGCGGCGCGGTTGAGGGTTTCCAGATAGGCGTTGACGGTCGAGACCAGGGCCCCGTCGTCCGGCTGGTCCAGCAGGCGACGCACGTTGAGGTCGAGGGCGGCGGCGGCGGGCAGATAGCCGAAGCGCTCGATGGCGCTTTCCAGGCTCTGGGCATAGATCTCGCTGCGATGGCGCGCCTCGCTGGCAAGGCCTTCGCCGACGCGGGCCTCCGCCATCTCCCCCGCCTTCAGCACGGCGAAGATCGCCGCCGCGCCGAGAAGGGCGAGGAGCACGGCGCGCGCGGCCGTTGCGAGATCGGGTCGCATGGTCCTGGTTCCGTCGGCTCCCTGGTCCCTCGGCCGCCGTGGCGCGGGCTTATGTATTTGCCCGGCGCCCGGTGGGTCCGGGCGCCGGCGGATGCTGGTCCTGGCTCAGTCGGTGGTCAAGCCTTTCACCTCCACCGCCTCGAAGCGGTGCTGCTCGGCGGTGACGAGGGCGCCCAGCTCGCGCTTCAGCTCGTTGAAGGCGGCGGAAGCGCTGTCGCGCGGGCGCGGCAGCTCCACCCTGATGTCCTGCTTGATGGTGCCCGGCCGGTAGGTGAGCACGACGATGCGGTCCGCGAGGTAAATGGATTCCTCGATGGAATGGGTGACGAATACGATGGTCTTGCCCGTCGCCGCCCAGATGCGGATCAACTCGTCCTGCAGCGAGCGGCGAGTGAGGGCGTCCAGCGCGCCGAACGGCTCGTCCATCAGCATCACCGGGCTGTCGAGGGCGAGCACGCGGGCGATGGCCACGCGCTGGCGCATGCCGCCGGACAGGTCCTTGGGGAAGCGGTCGCGGAACTCGGTGAGCTTCAGCATGGCGAGCAGCTCGGCCACGCGCGCGTCGATCTCGGCGCGCTTCATGCCCTTGATCTCAAGGCCGAAGGCGATGTTCGCGGCCACGCTCATCCACGGGAACAGCGCATATTCCTGGAACACCATGCCCCGGTCGGGGCCGGGCGCGGTCACCTTGCGCTTCTCCACGGCGATGGTGCCCTGCGTGGGGGCGGAGAAGCCGGCGATGGCATTGAGCAATGTGGACTTGCCGCAGCCCGAGGGGCCGAGCAGGCAGACGAACTCGCCGCGGTTGATGGTGAGGTCGATGTCTTTGAGGGCGACGATCTCGCCACCGGGGACGACGAAGCGCTTGTCCACGCCCTCGATGAGAATGTGGGGCGCGGCGGGCGCGATGACAGGCATGGCGCGCTCGGCGAGGGCTTCGACGGCGGCAGGATGCATGGAAGCGGTGTGCATGGACATGGTGTTCCTCACGATTCCAGGCCGCGGTGCCAGCGGAGCAGGTGGGAGTTGAGGCGGCTCACCGCCATGTCGATGCCAAGGCCGAGGATGCCGATGGTGAGCATTCCGGCGATGATCTTGTCGGACCAGAAGTATTCGCGCGCCTCCAGGATGCGGAAGCCGAGGCCGTTGTTGACCGCGATCATCTCGGCCACGATCACCACGATGAAGGCGGTGCCGATGCCGATGCGCGCCCCCGACAGGATGTAGGGCGTCGCCGCCGGCAGGATCACCCGCCGGAAGATGGTGAGGCGGCTCGCCCCCAGGCTGCGGGCGGCGCGGATGTAGATGCCGTCCACGTGCCGCACGCCGGCGATGGTGTTCATGAGCACCGGGAAGAAGGCGCCGATGGCGATGAGGAACACCGCCGGCGCATTGCCGAGGCCGAACCACAGGATGGAGAGCGGGATGTAGGCGATGGGCGGGATGGGCCGCAGCACCTGCATCAAGGGATTGATGTGGCGGTAGATGGTATCGCTCGATCCCATGAACAGGCCGAGCGGCAAAGCGAGCCCCGCCCCCACGAAGAAGCCGAGGGCGACGCGGGTGAGGGAGCCGATGGAATCCTGGATCATCTCGCCGGAGAACAGCCAGGCCAGATAGGAGCCGGCGGCGGGGTCGAAGGGCTCGATGGGGGCCAGATAGGCCCACCAGCGCACGGCCACCGCGGCGGGGGAGGGCAGGACCATGGGGTTGACCAGCCCCAGCGAGCAGGCGAGCTGCCACAGGACGATGGCGGCGACGGGCACGGCGAGGCCCTCCGCCGCGGATTTCAGGCGGGACGTGTGCATGGCGATGCCCTCAGTTGATGCCGGCGGAGGCCTTGGCGGCGTCGAGCAGGTCGA
The DNA here is from genome assembly GCF_029991245.1 of Xanthobacter autotrophicus. Taxonomy (GTDB): domain Bacteria; phylum Pseudomonadota; class Alphaproteobacteria; order Rhizobiales; family Xanthobacteraceae; genus Xanthobacter; species Xanthobacter autotrophicus_C. The sequence continues at coordinate 1,167 of NZ_JAIVFO010000190.1, read as the reverse complement.
GCTTCACCCAGTCCTCGGCCTTGGCGGGGGTCGACATCTTGCCGATGCCGTACTTGGCCATCACGTCCGTGGTCTTCTGGATGTGGTCGGCGCTGATCTCCAGCGTGTAGGGCGAGTTGGCCAGGGCGTCCTGGAATTCCTCGGCGGTCAGCTGGCCCTTGAACACGTCCTGGGTCACGAACTTCTCGGCCGCCTTGGGATCATCCATGAAGGTCTTCTGTGCTTTCACGAAGCAGGCCATGAACTTCTTCGCCGCTTCCGGGCTGCCCTTGTAGAACTTCTCGCTCATCACCAGCGTGCGCACCGGCGAGCCGATGGGGGTGTCGTAGGGCTTCAGCATCTCGGCGCCGAAGCCGCGGGAGATGGCCTGGGCCGATTGCGGCTCGGTCTGCATGACGGCGTCCACCTGCTTCTGCAGCAGCGCCTGGTTGAGGTCGGGATAGCCCAGATAGATGATGGTCAGATCCTTCGGCGTGAGGCCGACCTTGCCCATCTCGGCGGCCAGCAGCACTTCCTGGATGGAGCCGCGGGTGACGCCCACCTTCTTGCCCTTCAGGTCGGCCACCGTCTTGATGCCGCTGTCGGGCACCGCCAGCAGGCGCGCGCCGCCCTGGGCGAAGCCGCCGACGATATAGATCTGCGCGCCGTTGCCCCGGCCGGAAATGGCGGCCTCGGAGGCGGTGGCGCCCACGTCCAGCTCGCCGGCAAGGATGGCCTGCATCACGTCCGGGCCCTTGGAGAAGATCTTCAGGTCCACCGTGATGCCGCAGGTGGAGGCGATCTCCTTGATGTAGGAGACGCCGGCGAAATGGGCGAGCTTGAGGTTGCCGACGCGGATCACTTCCTGCGCAGAGGCGGGCAGGGCACCGAACGCCAGCACCGCCGAGGTGGCGAGGAGGGCGGCCAGGCGGGTGGCCAGGCGGGTGGCAAGGCGTGGAGTCCGGCGAACGGAGGCGGTCGAGCGATCGGGCGAGGTCGAGCGGAAGGGTGTGAGCAAGGCGCTTCTCCCGGGGGCCGGCTCTTGGGGCCGGTTGGGTTGAGGGTGCCTTCCCCCTTTGCAGCGCGCATGCCAGCCATGCGCGGCCGGCGGCTCTTCTCACAAAGCATTGATATTCATGATAAATATGTAACGGCTCAGGGGGGCTCGGCGGGCGAGGGCGGCGGAAA
>NZ_JAIVFO010000018.1 GCF_029991245.1 Xanthobacter autotrophicus | reverse complement strand
CTCCCCAACCCTCCCCCGCGCCGAAGCCGTATGTTTCCGGCTTCGGCTCGTCGCAACCGAACTCGGCAAAAGCCGAGTTCGGGCGGGAGAGGGAGTTTCGCTGGCTTCAATTCAAACTGACCCACTACCGGCAGAAGGCCTCCGCGCGACGGCACCAGAGGGCCAGATCCAGACCGACGGCGCAACCAGAGCTGCTGATCCCGAAGGCTGGCCCGTCAAACGAGGGCTTTCTCATCGCCCTGTTCAAGGCCATGCCAGATGGGCGCGCAGCCCACTGCGCTCGGTCCTGTTCTCAAGCCGCAGCCGCGCACCGGCCCTTGACGCAGCAAGGCTGACGATGGCCAGGCCCAGCCCGCTCCCCGACGCGCTCCTGTGCCGTCCCCGAAAGAAGCGCTCGGTGACGCGCGCCAGTTCCTCGGGGGGAATGCCGGGGCCCTCGTCCTCCACGCACAGGCCGTCCGGCGTGCGGCGCCAGGCGATGCAGCCCTCGCCCGGCATATATTCAACGGCATTCTCATGCAGATTACGCAAGGCCAGATGCAGGCCCTCGCGGTCGCCCTTCAAGAGCTGCCCGTTGAGCGCCGGATCAAGCTTGACAGAGACCCCCGCTACGGTCGGCGCCTGATGGATGATCTCCCGCAGAAGCGAGCCCGCATCGACCTCGTCGTTCGCAGGGAGCTGGGCTTCGGCGTCGAGTTTAGCCAGCGCAAGCAACTGGCGCACGAGCCGCGCGGTCCGATCCACCGAGACGAGGATCTGCCGGAGGGCGCCGTCCCGTGTCGCCTTGTCATCGGCCGCAAGCGCGATCTGCGCCTGCGTCTTCAGGCCGGCGAGGGGCGTGCGCAGTTCATGCGCGGCGAAGGCGGTCACCTCCCGCTCGTGCCGACGGGCCGCCTCAACCTTGCCGAACAGGCCGTTGAGGGCTTCGAGCAGCGGGCGGATCTCGGCCGGCGCGTCGGTGGGTGAGACCGCCCGCATGTCGTCTGCATCGCGGGCGGCGATGTCTCCGGCGACAGCATTCAGCGGGCTGAGGCCGCCTCCAAGGCTCACCCAGATGAGCAGGCCGAGCAGCGGCACAATCAGCACCACCGGGCCCAGCAGCCCGGCCACCAGATCGCGCACCAGCCGGTCGCGCAGGCCGATGCGATCGCCCACCATCACGCGGACGCCCTTGTCGGCGTCGAGGATGGTGTAGACGCGCCAGGGCTCGCCGTTCACCTCGCGCTCCGAGAAGCCTTCGGCCGGACCCGCGAGCGCCTCCTCGGGCGCGCCGCCGGAGCGGGCCACGAGGTGCCCGTCCAGGGACCATATCTGGCACGAAAGCTGGCGCTCATAGCCGGTTTCCGGCAGCTGTGACGCCTGCGCCACGGCGGCGATGTTGCCGCCCGCGACGAGGGAATGGACCATCCGCGCCGCTTCCTGAAGGCGTGCGTCCAGCACGTGTTCCAGCTCGCTGCGGCTGGACAGGTAGATCCAGCCCACCGCGCACAGCCAGATGGCGCTGGTGGCGGCGAGCAGGATCAGGAACAGGCGGCGGCGCAGCGAATTCATTGCGGCCCCTTGACGCGGTAGCCCAGGCCACGCACCGTCTCGATGGCGTCGCGTCCCACCTTGGCCCGCAGATTGTGGATGTGCACTTCCACCGTGTTGCTCTCCACCTCCTCCTGCCAACCGTAGAGGCGCTCCTCGATCTCGCCCTTGGAGCGGATCACGCCCGGCCGCTCCATGAGGGTCGCGAGCACGGCGAACTCCCGCCGGGACAGGGCGACCGCCAGGCCCTCCAAGGTCGCGGAAAGGGTGGCAGGGTCGAGCACCAGCGTCCCCGCTTTCAGCGTCGGCCCGGCGCGGCCATGGCCACGGCGGGCGATGGCGCGGACGCGCGCCGCCAGTTCGTCCAGGTCGAACGGCTTGCCGAGATAGTCGTCGGCGCCGGCATCGAGCCCGCGGATGCGGTCGGTGGTCTCGTCGAGGGCGGTCAGGAGCAGCACGGGCGTGGCATCGTCGCGGGCCCGCATGCCGGCGAGGATGTCGAGGCCCGACCCATCCGGCAGCATGAGATCGAGCACCACGGCATCGAAGCGGCTTCCGGCGAGCGCGGCGCGCGCGTCGGCGCAGGTGGCCACCTCGTCCACGGTCGCGCCCGCAAGGCCGAGCCCCACCTTCAGCCCGTCCATCAGGACCGGGTCATCCTCGACCACGAGTATGCGCATGCCTTCTCCTTCCGCCGTGCCGGGATCTTCTACCGCCAGCTTAAGGCTGGCTTAAGGTGAGCATCCCAGGGAGCGCCTCATGGTCATGAGAATGCTGCCCCGCGCCACGACGAAGCCGTTTTACGCGGCGCTCTGCGTCATTGCGTTGGTGTTCACCGGGACCGGCCCCGCCGGAGCCGAACAGAAACCGCTGCAGGCGGACGAGGCCTTCCGCCTCTCCGCGACCCGCACCCCGGACGGAACGCTGGCGTTGCGCTGGCAGATCGCGCCCGGCACCTACCTCTACCGCGACAGTCTGAAGGCGAAGCGGGCCGGCGCCTCCGTCGCCCTCGCCACCGGCCCCGGCGAAGAGAAGGACGATCCGAACTTCGGACCGGTGGAGGTCTATCACCGGGCGGCGGAGGCGACCACCGCCGGCCTGCCGGGCGCGGGCGCGCTGGATGTCTCCTACCAGGGCTGCGCCGAGGCCGGCATCTGCTATCCGGTCGTGAACCGTCAGGTGGACCTCGCCTCGCTGCGGATCGAGGCGGCGCCCCCGGCGTCCTTCGCCGATACGGCGCCTGCTGCTTCCGTCCCCGTTGCGCTTGTGGCGTCCGAAGCGGCGCCGCAGGGTGCCGAGGCGCTCTTCAATGGCAATTTCGGCCTGCTGCTCGTGGCCTTTCTCGGCTTCGGTCTGCTGCTCGCTTTCACGCCCTGCGTGTTTCCCATGCTGCCCATCCTCTCCGGCATTCTCGCGGGCGGCGGCACGCGGCCGACACCCGCCCGCGGCTTCGCCCTCTCCGGCGTTTACGGCCTTGCCATGGCAACGGCGTATGGCGTGCTCGGGATTGCCGCCGGCTGGTCGGGCGCCAACCTGCAGGCCGCATTGCAGACGACGTGGGCGCTCGGCCTCATGGCCGTCCTGTTCCTGGCCCTCGCCTTGTCCATGTTCGGCCTGTTCGAAATGGCCATGCCGGCTTGGCTCGCGGCGAGACTTCCGCGCGGCGGGCTCTCACCAAAGGAAGGCGGCTCCCTCGCGGGTGCGGGCGCCCTCGGCTTCGCCTCCGCATTGGTGGTGGGGCCATGCGTGACGCCGCCTTTGGCCGCGGCCATGCTCTATGCGGCGCAGACCGGCGATGCGGTGCGCGGCGGAGCGGCGCTGTTCATGCTCGGCCTCGGCATGGCGGTGCCGCTGGTGCTGGTCGGGACCTTCGGCGCGCAGATCATGCCACGCTCGGGTGCATGGCTCTCGCGCATCAAGCAGGTCTGCGGAGTGCTCTTCCTGGGTGTCGCAGCGGTCCTCGCCGCGCGTCTCCTGCCGGCGCCGGCGGGCCTGGCGCTCTGGGGCGGGCTGGCCCTCGGGCTCGGTGTATTCCTCGGCGGGCTGGACCGGACCATCCCCGGCAGCGCCCCGCCGGCGCGGCTCGGCAAGGCGACCGGCCTCGTGGCCATTATCTACGGCGCAACGCTCATCGTGGGCGCGGCCGGTGGAGGAGACGACCCCTTGCGGCCCCTCGGCGCCCTCGCCGGGGCGCCGCGCGTCGCCTCCGCCGGCGTGCAGGACACGCGCGTGTCGTCGCCCGCCGCCCTCGATGCCGCATTCGCCGCGGCGCAGAAGGAGGGCCGGCCGGTGCTCGTTTCCTTCACCGCCGGCTGGTGCACCGTGTGCAAGTCCAACGAGGCGGTCATGGCCGAACCCGGCCTTCAGAGCCGGCTGGCGCAGATGCCGCGCATCGCCGCCGACGTGACCGCCTATGGCGAAGGCGAGCGCGCGCTCATGTCCCGCTTTTCCGTCGTCGGTCCGCCAACCCTCTTTCTGCTCGACGCGTCGGGCCGCGAGGTCCCCGGCTCCCGGCACATCGGCGCGCTCACCACCGCAGACATCGAAGGCCTCATGGCGAAGGCCGGCCTGTGACCCTCCCCAAATCCTCCGGAGACCCTATGCGACGCAGAGACTTCATCCGCCTCGCGGCTTTGTCCGTCCTCCCGCCGGCCCTGGCCCTGGCGGGAGCGAAACAGGCGCTGGCCCAGGGCATCGACGTGGACGCCATCCTCCGCGATCCGGATGCCCCCACGGGTGGCAATCCGGACGGGGACGTCACCATCGTCGCCTTCCTCGACTACAATTGTCCCTTCTGCAAGAAATCGGCGCCGGACCTTGAGCGGATCGTCAATGAGGACGGCCATATCCGCCTCATCTACAAGGACTGGCCCATCCTGACCGAGGCCTCGGTCTACGGCGCGCAACTCGCCCTGGCGGCCAAGTTCCAGGGCAAGTACGAGACCGTCCACAATGCCCTGATGCGCATTCCCGGGCGCAAGATCCCGCAGGAGCAGATGCTCAAGGTGGTCCAGGGCACGGACGTGGACATGGCCCGGCTCGACCTGGACCTCAAGCTCCATGGCGCGGAGATCTCGGCACTCCTGAAGCGCAACCTGGCGCAGGCGGACTCCCTCGGCCTCCAGGGCACGCCGACCTATCTCGTCGGCCCGCTGCTGGCGTCCACCCTCGATTATTCCAGCTTCAAGCGGGCCGTTGCCGAGGCCCGGCGCCGGCAGGCCGCGGAGAAGTAGGACCTCATGGCCCATCTGCCCGCCATGACGGGACCTCGACCGGCCGCCCGCGCTTTCCTGTGCGCGGTCCTCCTGCCGCTGGCGCTCGGTGCCTGCGTCACCGCATCGAGCGAAGTGTCCTCCGCTGCAAAACCGCGCGTCTCCCCATCGGATGCCGCGCGTTACGGCGCGGTGGAGGAGAAGGGCTTCCGCATCCCCGCCGCCGATCCCGAGGATATCAAGCCCCGCAACGTGCGCCAGCTGGTCAATGACCCTTCCGGGCAGTCGCCCGGCACCCTTGTGGTGGATCCGAAAAACCGCTTCCTCTACCTCGTGCAGGAGAACGGCAAGGCGCTGCGCTACGGCGTGGGTGTGGGACGCGCCGGCATGGAATTCTCCGGCACCGCGGCGGTCGGCTACAAGAAGGAATGGCCGAGCTGGCGGCCCACCGACGCGATGATCGCGCGCGATCCGAAGAAGTACCAGCCCTGGGCCGGCGGCATGGCCGGCGGCGAGAGCAATCCGCTCGGCGCCCGCGCGCTCTATCTGTTCAAGGACGGCAAGGACACGCTCTACCGCATCCACGGCACCAACGAGCCGTGGTCCATCGGCGAGGCCGTGTCCTCCGGCTGCATCCGCATGATGAACCAGGACGTCATCGACCTTTATCGCCGCGTGCCGGACGGGGCGAAGGTGGTTGTCCTGCCCGTCTGACAGTCCCGTGACGGGCCGGACACGCGAACGCCCGGGCCGCAAGGTCCGGGCGTTCGTTCTTCGCTTCAACGCGGAGGGCCCGGACGGGCTGAAGGACATCCGCTCGAAGGGCCATCCGCCGCGGCTGACGCCCGCGCAACTCGCCGCCTTCGCCGAGATCGTCGAGACCGGGCCGGACCGGGCGAAGGACGGGGTGGTGCGCTGGCGGCGGGTCGATCTGAAGCGGGTGGTCGAGACCCGCTTCGGCGTCGTCTACCACGAGCGCACGATCGGCAAGCTCTTGAAGCAGATCGGCTTTTCCCACATCAGCGCGCGGCCGCGTCACCCCGGCCAGAAGCCCGAAGTGATCGTGGCGTTTAAAAAAACTTCCCCACGACCCTGAAGGCGCACCTCGCTCATATTCCCAGGCGCAAGCCGGTCGAGATCTGGTTTCAGGACGAAGCCAGGATCGGTCAGAAGAACGGCATCGTCCGCCAGTGGGCTCGGCGCGGCACGCGGCCCCGCCAGCCGGCCGACCAGCGCTATGAGAGCGCCTACCTGTTCGGCGCCATCTGCCCGGCCCGCGGCGTCGGCGCGGCGCTTGCCATGCCCTTCGCCGATACCGAGGCGATGCAGGCGCATCTCGACGAGATCGGCCGAACCGTCGCCAGAGGCACCCACGCCGTGCTCATCCTCGACCGTGCCGGCTGGCACACCACAGACAAGCTCCGCGTCCCGAGGAACATCACCCTGATCTGGCTGCCGTCCCGATCGCCCGAGCTCAACCCGGTCGAGAACATCTGGCAGTACCTGCGCGGCAACTGGCTCTCCAACACCGTCTTCGAGGGCTACGACGACATCATCGACGACGCCTGCGAGGCCTGGAACAAGCTCACAGCCCTGCCGGACGTCATCACCTCGATCGGAATGCGGGAATGGGCGCACGTCGGTCAATGACAGAGGCCGTTGGTATGACATGGATCGGAAAGTCCAACGTCCCCACATCCGGCAGGCGCTCAGACCAGGCGACCTTCGCGGACATCATTAGCGATGACGGCCGACATCCCGCAATCTTGCCAGAGGAGCCCGCTCTCTTGCTATTCGGCAATGTGCTGCCTATATTCACAGCATATTGCCGTTGACCGCAAGGAGGCTTTCATGTCGATCGTCATCGTCGAGGAGGTCGTCCGCAAGCTGGGCGGCCAGAGCGTGCTCGGCACGGTCGTGCACTCGCAGGCCGATCTGGCCCTCGCCGTCCGCAACAGGCTTCCCCTGTCGGCCCTGCGTGGCCTCAGCCAGGCGGGCATGAGCGAGCAGGAGATCGAGAGGTTCGTAATCCCGCAGCGCACCCGCCGGCACCGCGCCGACAAGCAGCAGCCGCTGACGGTCGATGAATCGGATCGGGCCGTGCGTCTGCTGCGCGTCCAATCCCTCGCTGAGCAGACCTTCGGCGACCTCGACAAGGCCAATCGTTGGCTGCGCCGCCCGCTCACCGAGCTCGGCGGCGAGACGCCGCTCGTCGTGGCGCAGACCGAAGCCGGCGCTCGCGTGATCGAGACCATCCTCGGCAAGATCGCCTGGGGCGCAGCCGCCTGATGCTGCTCTGGCGCCTGTCGGGCAGGCAGCATGCGCGAGCGCTCGACGGCGGCTATGGCCTGCACTTCGACGGCCGCTGGAACACTGTGGGCCATGCCGTCACCTATTGCGTGACATCGCCCGCGCTCTGCGTCCTCGAAAAGCTCGTCCATGTGGAGGATCCCGCGCTCCTGCCCGAGCTGGTCATGGTCACCTATGAGATCCCCGACACTGTCGCGATTGAGGACGTGCCGTTGGAAGGCCTCCCGACCGATTGGCGGCGGCACGAGGCCTGGAGCCAGGAAAAGGGCGATGCCTGGCACGAGGGACGGTCGTCCTTATTGCTTCGCGTCCCCTCGGCGATCGTACCGGTCGCCGGCTCACCTGACCTGAACGTGCTGATCAACCACAGCCATCTGGCTGCGGCCGATGTCCGCATCGTCGGCGAGGCGTCCTTCTCGCTCGATCCTCGTTTGTTCTGAGGCAAGAAGCGAAGGGCTCTCGAGCCTGACGCTATGGTGTCGCCCTGCGGGCCGGGCTGTTGGCTGCGCTGAAGCCAGAAGCCGTCTTCACCCTAAGGGCTTCCGTCCCTGACGCGAAACGAGAAAATGCTGCCGGGGGCAGAACGTCATGCTGGCTGCACTGCGGCGGTGGATCCGGTGCTACTTTCGGTATCGCGAGCTGCTGGGTGACGACGTTGCCCACCTGCTATGCGTTGTACCGCGCCCGGCATGTTGGCGAGATGCCACGCTGCCGATAGGGCTCTCGCCCGACGAGTTGGAGCAGCTCTTCGGAGCGTTCGAGCTCCCTGTCCGTCTCGCCGCTGCGGCTATGCCATCGTCCGCTGCCTGACAGACTTGGGCCTGAGAAGCAGCGAGGTCGTCAAGCTGAGCCTCGACGACATCGACTGGCAGGCCGGAACGGTCACGATCGCCGCCGGTAAAGCACGACGAGCCGACGTTCTGCCGCTGCTGACTACAACCGGCGCGGCCATAGCGGACTACCTCATGCACGAGCGGCCGAAGACCACTTGCCGCGCGGTCTTCGTGCGCCATGTCGCTCCCCTCGGCGAGCCGGTCGGCCGGCGTGTTGTTCAGAAAGCCCTTCACGCCGCCTATCGGCGGCTTGGCTGGGATCGCACCCGCGTCCACGTCCTGCGACACACATTAGCGAGCCGGTTGATCAACGCCGGAACGCCGATGAAGCAGATCGCCGACGTTCTGCGCCACCGCAGCATCGTGACCTCGGCCGCGTACACGCGCGTCGACGTCACACGCCTCTCGGCGGTGGCGCTCCCTTGGCCGGGGGACGTGGCATGAGCGGCCCGCACATCATGCTGGCGTTGGCGGAAGCCTACCTCGCCGAGCGTCGTTCCCTCGGTTTCAAGTTGGACCGATCGGGCAGCCTCACGTTGGCCTTTGCCCGCTTCGCCGACGCGACCGGCCAGACGGGGCCGCTGACCGCCGCCGTCGTGCTGCGGTGGGCACGGGAGAAAGCACAGCACCCGGACCCTTTCACCTGGGCGGGGCGCATCAATGTGCTGCGGCCATTCGCGCGTTTCCTGGCGGACCGCGATCCCGTCACCGCGTTCCCGGAAGGATCCCCCTTCGGCCGCTCGCATCGCCGGATCGCCCCCCACATCTACACCCCAGCGGAGGTCGAAGCACTGATCGCCGCCGCAGGGCGGCTGTCTCGAACAGGCGGCCTGACCCCGGCGACTTTCACGACGCTTTTCGGCTTGTTGGCGACCACGGGACTGCGGATTTCCGAAGCGCTGCGCCTGTGCTGCGGCGACATCGACGACGAGCAGGAACAGATCACTGTCCGCCACTCGAAGTTCCAGCGGACCCGGCTTGTTCCTCTGCATTCAACTACGGCCGAGGCTTTGCGCGCCTATTTTCGCATACGGGCCAGATACGGCCCGACCGATACAGTCGCGCCACTTTTTCTGTCCGAGAAGACCGGCGGTGCGCTTCATTATCACAGCGTGAGGAGCATTTTCGGCGTGATCTCGGCCGAGCTTGGCATCGTCGCTCGCGGTGGCCATCGGGTAATACGTATCCACGATCTGCGTCACACCTTCATCTGCCGCCGCCTGATGCTGTGGCAGGAGAGTGGCGACAACCTCAGCAACGCCATGATGGCGCTCTCGACCTATGTGGGGCACGTCAACGTCGGTGACACCTACTGGTATCTGCAGGCAGTGCCGGAACTGATGGCGATCGCGGGCGATCGCTTCGAGGCGTTCGGCGCGAAGGTCGGGGAGGTTTGTCATGGCTGATCCGAGTCAGCACCCGTCGTTTCCGGCACTGCTACAGCACTTCTTCGTCGATTATCTGCGGCAACAACGTGCTGTTAGCCCGTGCACGGTCGCGGCCTACCGCGACACATTCCGGCTTCTGCTCGCCTTCGCCCAAAAGACAACCGGCAAAATGCCGACGGACCTCAAGCTTGGCGACCTCGACGCGGCGCTGATCCTCGAATTCCTCGATCATCTCGAGCGGGATCGCGGCAACAGCGTGCGAAGCCGCAACGCCCGCCTATCGGCGATCCGTTCGTTCCTGAAGTATGCCGCGCACCAGGATCTGACGGCGCTGGCCACCATCGAGCATAGCTTGGCCATCCCGCAAAAACGTCACGACAAGGCCGTGCTCGGATTCCTAACCAGGCCGGAGATGGAGGCGATCATTGCGGCACCGGACCGGCATAGCTGGACCGGGCGGCGCGACCAGGTGCTATTCGCCGTCCTCTATAATACGGGCGCGCGAGTGTCGGAGGTCATCAACCTGCGGGTTGGTGACGTCGTACTCGATGTGTCGCCGGTGGCGCACCTCAATGGCAAAGGGCGGAAGCGGCGAAGCGTTCCGCTCTGGAAAGCGACGGCTGCCATCGTCCGACCGTGGGTTCGCCAGCTCGCCAGGGCGAGCGAGACCGACTACCTGTTCCCGAACAGCGCGGGCGGCAGGTTGTCGCGCTCCAGCGTGACCCAGCGCCTTGCTCTGGCGGTCGAGGTAGCCACCCGACACCATCCGCAACTCGCCGAGCGCGCGATCTCACCCCACACTGTCAGGCACACGACGGCCATGCACCTCCTTCAGGCCGGCGTCGACATCACCGTGATCGCGCTCTGGCTCGGACACGAGAGCCCGACCACCACGCACGGATATCTGGAAGCCGACCTCACGATGAAGGAAGAGGCGCTCGGCCGACTACAGCCGTTGAATGGCGTTCAAACCCGGTATCGACCGCCTGATCGGCTCATGGCGTTCCTGCAGAGCATTTGATTATGCGTAGTCCCGGCCGGGTGATCCCGGCCGGGAAACTGGCAGTTCAATTCGAGCTCTCCATAATCTCGAACGGGTCATATTCGTGGTTATGCCGATATCCACATAACCACGAATTCGATCCCCACCAGTTCGGCCCGGCTCATTGAGCCGGGTTCGCCCGTCCGGGCGCGTGCCGCTCGCGAGCGGGCGGCCGCAAGGGAAGCTGCGCCGCGGCTGGTCGATGTCACGGCGCTGCGCGCCCTGCAGGATTCACCAGTTGCCAGCCGCGCCCTTGCCTCCTTCGCTCTTCGCGGCACCGGGGGATGGTCCAGCGAGGCGCGGGATAAGGATAATTCAAGCGGGAAAGGTCCGACCCGGGGCGTGTCGGAAGAGAAAGATGGAAAAGAGGGACATCGAGGAGCTGAGGGAGCGTGTGCCCTGTGCGGCCGTGCTCGAAAAGGCCGGGTTCGCGATCGATCTGAAGGAGAGTACGCGCAAGGCGGTCAAGTATCGGCGTGGTGACGACATCATCATCGTGATCCATGACGGCAAGGGCTGGTTCGATGCCCTGTCCGACGCCAAGGGAGATGTGTTTTCGCTAGTCGAACATCTCGACGATATCGGCTTTACCGAGGTTCTTCGGCAGGTCTCCTACCTGGTCGGCTTCGTGCCGAGCGAGGCCGTCTGGACGAGGCAGGTCCGCGATCGCGATCCCGACATCGGCGTTTCCGAGCGCTGGCGCGCACGGCGCAAGCCATGGCGCGGCTCCATGACCTGGCGCTATCTGCGCGACGAGCGCGCTCTTCCGGAGACGGTCATCCGCGCCGCGATCCAGCAGGATCGGCTCCGCGAAGGTCCTCGCGGCAGCATGTGGGCTGCCCATGTCGATGGGGGTGGCCTTGTCACCGGCTGGGAAGAGCGCGGCCCCGAATGGCGCGGTTTCGCCAGCGGCGGCGGAAAGGTCCTGTTCCGCCTCGGACCGATCGGCGCCCTCCGGCTCTGCGTCACCGAGGCGGCGATCGACGCGATGAGCCTCGCCGCGATCGAAGAGCTACGCTCCGATAGCCTCTATCTCAGCACGGGCGGCGGATGGGCGCCGGCGACGGTGGCCGCCATCCGGGGGCTCGCGTCGCACCCGGGCGCCCTGCTTGTCGCGGCGACCGACAACAATGAGCAGGGCGAGGTCTTTGCCGGCCGCATGGAGGCGATCGCGGCTGCCGCGACCTGTGCCTATGAGCGGCTTCGCCCACGGGCGGGCGACTGGAACGAGGAGTTATGCACGCGAGGCTGAGCCTAATGTGGATCGTTCCGCATGTCCGCGAGCGAAACACATAAGCCCACGATCTCACTCGATGCGCGCTCGGCAACGATGCGCAGCAGTCGCGCATCCGCCGTCACAAACCTTGATCCGGTCCCACGCGCGGCCGTGAGATAAGCGCAATCGTACGCCGGATGCGAAAGCTCGATCGCAAGGCTCGTTGCCTGTTCGAGCAAGCCCGTCATGGGCAGGAAGTCGATGCCGGAGCGTTCGAGCAGCCTGGCTGCCAGGACGGCCTCGTCGCGGCTGAGCTCGCTGCGGGCAACTTTCTTCCAAAGAATATTGGCGCATTCGGGAATCAAGAGCTCAGGCGCCGCGAACCGGAAACGCGATCGCAGATTGACGGCGGTCTCGGTCCCTTCCTCTTCCACGACCCATTTGATCGCGATGCTGGCGTCGACGACGAGCGTCTCCATCAACGCTCGTCTCGGCCTTTGCGCAGCAAGACTTCGGAGGGCGTCTGCTTGCGCGATGCGGTCAGCTTCCGCAGCTCGCTCGCGAGATCGTCAAAATCAGGCCCGCCCTCGCTCGCCAGCACCTGGCGCAGGATCTCGCGATGTTCGGCCTCCGCCGAGCGGCCGTGCCTCGCCGCTCGCATTTTCAGTTTCGCGATCAGATCGTCGTCCAGATTGCGGACATGCAGGTTTCCGGCCATCTCTTTGGCTCCATTGGGCTCATTGAGAGCAAAGATAGCAATTCTGGGAAGGACGAACAAGGAAGAAGGGATGAAAGAGGAGGGAAGCACGCATCCGCGCGGAAGGTTGGGGATACCGCCAGGCCGCTCTTGCCCGCCGCGAGGGCGGACTTAGCAAACCATCATTTGCTGGTCATAGGTTGGCCTGCCGTTCCGCCTTCCAGAACCAGAATGCGAGCAAGGGTGCGATCACGACCTCGAAGAGCAATGACGGGGCGATTTCGGGGCTGAACAGCAGGCTCGGTTCATATCCGCTCATTCGCGCCAGACCGCCCATGAAGATCATCGTGACGAGAGCGATCAGCACAGTGCGTAAGCGCTGGAACGCCAGGCGATCCCGACGACCCGCCGGCGGCGGCCTCCCCGACCATCGAGCCAGGGGAGATCGAACAATGAGCCCTCATTCCTGGCGCGCGCTCAAGGCGTCCGCATCCCGGCAGCTTACACAGGCCTGCCCGCTTCTCGCGGACCGGCCGACGGCAGGGGCTGTCAGAGCGCTGTTCACGATTGTCGCCCTCGCCGACGTCAGGCTCACGGCGAGGGCGATCGACGGAAGCCTCAGGGCCGATCTGCGGACGCGTCCGGCGCCACGAAACGATCCGCAGGCGGATGCGCTTCTCGACGAGATCGCCGGCGTCATAAGCGATCATGCCTGCCAGCCGCGGTCGCGCTCGGGCGCCGACTTTGCGGTTCGGCTCGGTGGGTACCACGGCTTCGCTGACCTGATGGCCGATCTGCTGTCAGCCGGTGCGTCGCAGGAGGAGCCTTCGGCCGTCGCCGCATTGGCCGGTAGTGCGATCCGGGGCCTCTCGGAACGGATAATGACACTTGCTCTCGAGCATCTCCATGCGATTTTCGCGCGGGATCTCGACCGGCCATGTCCGGGAGGCGACCGCTCGGCGCCTCGACGCTACGCCCTTCCGGCAATGGCCATGCCTCGGAGGGCGTTATGGCGAGTATGGCTGGCTCGTCTACGCCCATGACGAAAACAGCGGAATGGGTGCCGACGCCATCCCGGAGGTGCTGTTCGCGGTCATGAGCTGGTCGCAAAAGCAGGGCTGCGATCACGTACTTTTCGATCGTGATGGCAATATCGTCGACGAGTTGCCCCACTTCGACTGGTGATGCGGCGACGCCCGCGAAAGTCATCCGCGAGCAAAGGCGAGAAGCGGACCAATATCGTGATTGTCGGCGGATCGCAGCGCGGTCACATAGCGAGCGCGCAATGCGCCGACATCGGCGAGGCTGCCGCCGCCCCAGCTGAACGGTTGTCTTCCGAGCTTCTCGACGAGGAGGTCGGCTGCCAGGCGCGCATGGCGGCCGTTGCCGTTCGGGAACGGATGGATGGCGACGAGACGATGGTGGAACCTGATCGCGATCTCGTCGGGCGGAAACGTGGCATGCTCCACCCAATAGCGTACATCGCCCAGGAGGTTCGTGAGCTCCACCGCGATACGATAGGCTTGAATGCCGATGTTGCGCTCGGTGCTTCGGAAGGTTCCTGCCCACTCCCAGACCTCGCCGAACATGCGCTTGTGCAGCGTCCGCACGAAGTCGTCGGTGAGCATCCTGTCGATGGGCAATCGCCGCCTTCCGCGAGCCCAGGCCGCGCCCGCGACGATATTCTCCTGTTCGGCCTCGTTCAGATCCTTGCGATGTGTGATCCAGCTCTGGAGCAGGCCGTCGCGCTCGCCGGGCTCAAGGGGCGTCGCATCTTCCGGCTCCTGAAACAGGTCGGTCATGCTTCGCTCCAGAGGTCGCGCTCCGAAAGCCTGTCGCGGATATAGGCCTGCACGCGTGCTTCGAAGTCGCTGCCGCTGGTCTCCTGCGCTTCCAGCCGCATCGTATGGGCGACGCGCTGCAGGTCCCGCATGGCGATCTGTCGCGCGCGAGCGTCGACAGTCTCGTCCAGCGAGCTGTTCGGCACGAGCGCATAGACGAGCGTGCAGTCGAGCGCCTCGGCCGCCCGGCGCAGCGTGCTGAGCTGGATCGACCCCGCCGCCTCCGACTTCTCGATCGCCTCCACGGTCTGCGGCCGGATTCCCATGCGATGGCCGAGCTGCGCGCCGGTCATGCCGAGCGCGTCTCGAAGGGCCCGGATCCAGCCCTTCGGCGGTGGCCGGAAACGGTCGACCGGCTGCAGGACACGCAACCTTTCGTCAAGACGGACGCGGGCGCGCCTGCGTGCATCGCTTTTCATCCGCAGCCCTTTCAAATCTATCAGATTATAGTCTGATAACGTCCGGACAAATATCAATCTGTGACCTCTTTCGCAATGAAAATAGATAAGCCTATGCTCTGATAAACTCACATAATCTCACAGCCTATGAGCTGAATATGGCGCAGTCGTATAGGGAAGGAAATCAGGAAGAGGAGAGGAGAAGACTGGCTGCCGCATGCCCGCCGTCCGCGTCAAGGGTGGCGCTTCGCCCGCTGCGCGGCCCTTGACCCGTCCGGACCGAGAGGCGGCCGCAGGGAGAGGTCCTGAAGGGCTGAAGATGATGGTGATCCAGGAGGATGCACCGCGCTCCAGCCCGACGAGGCTGAAGGAGCCCCGACATGACCCTCTCCACCCCTATCCGCAAGGTGTTTCAAGGCGTCCCCGACCGGCGCCAGATGTTCCAGATGTTCGACCGTCATGCGCAGCGGCCCAATCGCTGGGAGGATCAGGCGAGCGCGCTCTATGCCGGCGAATGGTTTGAGATCGACCGGATCGACCACGACTATATGTTTGAGATCCTGCCGCCGCTGTGGATGCGCGGCGACATGTTCGCGATGCGCGAATTCCTGACCGGCAGCGTCACCAGCGTCTTCTTCGCGCTGATGATCGACGGGAACCTCCGCCACTTCCACGGCTATTGCGATCTCGCCGACAAGGGTTCTTCCGAGCGGATGCATGCCGCGATCATCGACCGGGAATCGCGGCCAGTGAAGGCGATGACGCGAACCGAGCGTCTCGAGCACATCTGGAGCTCGACGCATGACGATTATCGCGGCTATGCCGGCGATCGCTGGCCGGAGGCCGATCGCGGCAAGCGCACCGTGCTGTTCTATGGCGGACGGCAAGGCACCAGCCTGATCTTGCTCGACAGTCTGACCGAGGTACAGATCTCCGCCAAGCTGCCGGTGCATTTGCGCTACCTGCCCGACGCGATCGCGGCGTGAGGTGGCGTTCATGTTCACCTTCCCTCTGCCGGAGGTCCGCGCCGTCATTGCGCGCGGACGATCCGACGCCGCGGCCAATGGCGGCCATCGCAATCCCCATTACGGTCTCTCCCTTGGCAAGGACGAACAGCCCGGCCTGTGGCTCGTCGGCGATGAAGGGGTCTACCTCCTCTCGAATGGCAAGCTCGCCGAGGGGCAGCGCGCCCTCGTCTGCTACGCCGAGGAGTGCGATCCGAAGACCAATCCCGACTACTGGCACTACAAGCGCCAGCACTTCGGCGGGGATGACGGGATCGAATTCCTCGACGCCGTCGAGCTCGAGCGGCTGATGGCCGCCGTCCCCGCCGCCACGCACCTGACGATCGTGACGACCGACACCAGCCTGTCGCTCGGCCTGATCCGCCGCTGAACCGGCGGGCGGGCCTCGCCCACCTTTCCCGACAACCGAACGCGTCTCAGCTTCGCCGGCTTCCGGCGGGGCCGATGGCGCGCGCCCTCATCACAGGAGACCGCCACAATGGCGCAAGACGATCCCTTCACCCTAGACCTGTTCGGGAACACCGCGCTGTCGTCCGGCCTCGGCCTCGACGTCACCGCATTCGCGGCAAGCTTTACCGAGGGACCGAACGACGACGATCCTCCGCCCACGACGCCGGCGCCGGCCGCGCCGATGGCTGCGGCTGAACGGCGATCCGTCGCGCGCCCTGCCGAGAGGGGTGAGAACTTTTATCTCGCCGGCACCCGCCAGCTTGCCCGTTCGTGGAAGGATCGCGCCCGCGACAATCTCGTCGCCATACGCCTCTCGGCCGAAATCGAACAGGCGCAGCGCTCGGCCACACCGGAGGAGCAGTCGGCGCTGATCAAGTTCACCGGCTTCGGCGCGTCCGATCTCGCCAATGGTGTGTTTCGCCGACCGGGCGAGGACCGGTTCCGGAAGGGCTGGGAAGCGCTCGGCGCCGGGCTGGAGGAAGCCGTGAGCAGCGCGGACTACGCCTCGCTCGCACGCTGTACCCAGTATGCGCACTTCACGCCCGAATATGTCGTCCGCGCCATCTGGGCCGGCCTGCTGCGTCTCGGTTGGCGCGGCGGGCGGGTGCTGGAACCGGGCATCGGCCCGGGGCTATTTCCCGCGCTGATGCCGGAGGGTTTGCGGGCGACGTCCCGTGTCACGGGCGTCGAGTTCGATCCGGTCACAGCCCGGATCGTCCGTCTCCTTCAGCCGCGCGCGCGCATCGTCACAGGGGATTTCGCCCGTGTCGAGCTGCGCGCACATTTCGATCTGGCCATCGGCAATCCGCCCTTTTCCGATCGCACCGTCCGCTCGGATCGGGCTTTCCGGCCGCTCGGCCTGCGGCTGCACGACTACTTCATCGCCAAGGCGATCAGCCGGCTGAAGCCGGGAGCGCTTGCCGCCTTCGTCACCTCGCACGACACGATGGACAAGGCGGACAGCTCGGCCCGCGCGCATATCGCGACCATGGCCGATCTCGTCGGCGCGGTGCGCCTGCCCGAGGGCAGTTTCCGGGCAGACGCCGGCACCGATGTCGTCGTCGATATTCTGTTCTTCCGCCGGCGACGGGACGGCCAGCCGGGGGGCGACCTGTCCTGGCTTGACCTCGAGGAGGTCCGGCCCGCGACGGATGACGAGGCGGCGATCCGGATCAACCGCTGGTTCGCGCGCCATCCCGGCATGGTGCTGGGAGCGCATGGCCTGACCTCGGGCCCCTTCGGCGAGACCTATACATGCAGCGCACGCGACGGCGAGGATCTCGATGCCGCGCTTGCGGCCACGCTCACCTTCCTTCCGGAAGACATCTATGACGGTGACCCGGAGCCGATCTCGGCAGATATTGAGGAGCCGAGCCCGACCGCCGACCTGCCCGGCGCGTCCCGAGCGCGGGAGGGCAGCTACTTCGTCGACAGCCGGCATGGCCTCATGCAGGTCGTCGACGGCGCGCCGGTCGCGATCCATGTGCGCAAGGGGCGCAGCGGCAACGGGATTCCGGAAAAGCACGTCCGCATCCTCCGCAGGCTGATCCCGATCCGCGACGCGGTCCGCGAGGTGCTGAAGGCGCAGGAGTTCGACAAGCCGTGGAAGCCGGCACAGGTGAAGCTGCGCATCGCCTGGTCGAACTTCGTGCGCGACTTCGGCCCGATCAACACCACCGTCGTCTCGACCAGCGAGGATGAGGAGACCGGCGACGTGCGCGAGACGCACCGCCGCCCGAACATCCAGCCTTTCCTCGACGATCCCGATTGCTGGCTGGTCGCTTCGATCGAGGACTACGACCTTGAGAGCAATACGGCCAAGCCCGGCCCCATCTTCACCGAGCGGGTCATCGCGCCGCCACCGGCGCCGATCATCACGTCGTCGGCCGATGCGCTCGCGGTCGTTCTCAATGAGCGCGGTCATGTCGATCCCGACCACATCGCCGAGCTGCTGCACCGTGATGTCGACGACGTCATCACTGAACTCGGCAACGCCATCTTCCGCGATCCCGCCGACGGCTCCTGGCAGACCGCCGACGCCTATCTCTCAGGTGCCGTCCGCTCGAAGCTCGTCGCCGCGCAGGCCGCGGTCGCGCTCGATCCGGCGTACCAGCGCAATGTCAGCGCATTGCAGACCGTTCAGCCGGCCGACCTTCGGCCCTCCGACATCACCGCGCGTCTCGGCGCGCCGTGGATCCCGGCCGCCGATATCGTCGCCTTCGTCAGGGAAACGATGGGCGTCGAGATCAAGATCCACCACATGCCGGAGCTGGCATCCTGGACCGTCGAGGCGCGGCAGCTCGGATATATGGCGGCCGGCACGTCGGAGTGGGGCACGGACCGGCGTCACGCCGGCCAGCTCCTATCGGATGCGCTGAACTCCTCGGTGCCGCAGATCTTCGACACCGTGAAGGACGGCGACAGCGAGCGCCGCGTGCTCAATGTCGTCGACACAGAAGCAGCCAAAGAGAAGCTCACCAAGATCAAGACCGCGTTCCAGAACTGGATCTGGAGCGATCCCGATCGGACCGACCGCCTGGCGCGGGTCTATAATGACCGCTTCAACAACATCGCGCCGCGATCCTTCAACGGCGATCATCTCCAGCTTCCGGGCGCCTCTGGCGCCTTTTCGCTTTATGGCCACCAGAAGCGGGTCATCTGGCGCATCATTGCCTCCGGCAGCACCTATGTCGCCCACGCCGTTGGTGCCGGCAAGACGATGTCGATCGCCGCTGCGATCATGGAGCAACGCCGGCTCGGTCTGATCGCCAAGGCCATGCTCGTCGTTCCCGGCCATTGCCTGGCGCAGGCCGCGAGGGAGTTTCTCGCCCTCTATCCGAACGCCCGCATCCTCGTCGCTGACGAGACCAATTTCACCAAGGACAAGCGGCACCGCTTCCTGTCGCGCGCGGCGACGGCGACCTGGGACGCGATCATCATCACCCACAGTGCTTTCCGTTTCATCGGCGTGCCGTCGGCGTTCGAGGAGCAGATGATCCAGGACGAGCTGGAGCTTTACGAGGAGCTGCTGACCAAGGTCGAGAGCGACGACCGCGTCTCCCGCAAGCGCCTCGAGCGATTGAAGGAAGGGCTAAAGGAACGGCTGGAGGCGCTCTCGACGCGCAAGGATGACCTTCTCACCATCTCCGAGATCGGCGTCGACCAGATCATCGTCGATGAGGCCCAGGAGTTCCGCAAGCTCAGCTTCGCGACGAACATGAGCACGCTGAAGGGCATCGATCCGAACGGCTCGCAGCGGGCCTGGGACCTGTTCGTCAAAGCCCGCTTCATCGAGACGAAGAACCCCGGCCGGCCGTTGGTGCTCGCCTCCGGCACGCCGATCACCAACACGCTCGGCGAGATGTTCACCGTGCAGAGGCTGCTCGGCCACGCGGCGCTGCGTGAGCGCGGGCTGCACGAGTTCGACGCCTGGGCGTCGACCTTCGGCGATGCCTCGACCGAACTCGAGCTTCAGCCGTCGGGCAAATACAAGCCGGTCACGCGCTTTGCCCAGTTCGTCAATGTCGCCGAGCTGATCGCCATGTTCCGCTCCTTCGCCGACGTGGTGATGCCGGCGGACCTACGCGACTATGTGAAAGTGCCGGAGATCTCCGGCGGCAAGCGCCAGATTATCACCGCGCCGCCGAGCGCGGCGTTCAAGGCCTATCAGCGCCAGCTCGAGGTCCGCATCACCGCCATCGAGCAACGCGACCGTCCGCCCGAGCCCGGTGACGACATCCTGCTCTCCGTCATCACTGACGGGCGCCATGCCGCGATCGATCTGCGGCTGATCGATCCCGACAATGACAATGAGGCCGGCAACAAGCTCAATCGGCTCGTTGTGAACGCCTTCCGCATCTGGCAGGAAACGACGGCAAACATCTATGTCCGCGGCGATGGGAAGCCTTACGAGCTGACTGGCGCCGCACAGATGATCTTTTCCGATCTGGGCACGCTCAGTGTCGAGAAGACCCGCGGCTTCTCGGCCTATCGCTGGATCCGCGACGAACTTGTCCGCATGGGCGTGCCCGCTTCCGAGATCGCCTTCATCCAGGATTTCAAACGATCCGATGCGAAGCAGCGATTGTTTGGCGATGTCCGGGCCGGCAAGGTCCGCTTCCTTCTCGGCAGCTCCGACACCATGGGAACAGGCGTCAACGCGCAGTTGAGGCTGAAGGCGTTGCACCACCTCGATGTGCCGTGGCTGCCGTCGCAGATCGAGCAGCGCGAGGGGAGGATCGCCCGGCAGGGCAACCAGCACGATGTCATCGACATTTTCGCCTATGCGACGCTTGGCTCGCTCGACGCCACCATGTGGCAGAACAACGAGCGCAAGGCCCGCTTCATCGCCGCTGCGCTCTCCGGCGACACCTCGATCCGCAGGCTGGAAGACATGGGCGAGGGCCAGGCCTCGCAGTTCGCCATGGCGAAGGCCATCGCCAGTGGTGACCAGCGTCTGATGCAGAAGGCCGGACTGGAGGCTGAGATCGCGCGGCTCGACCGTCTTCGCGCCGCCCATGTCGATGACCAGCATGCGATCCGCCGTCAGATCCGCGATGTCGAACGCGAGACCGAGGTCTCGACGCGCCGCATCGGTGAAGTCGGGCAGGACATCGAGCGCCTGAAGCCCACGACCGATGACAGCTTTGTCATGACCGTGACGGGCAACACCTATGACGAGCGCAAGCTCGCCGGCCGGGCGCTGCTGAAGGAGATCCTCACCCTTGTGCAACTCCAGCATGACGGCGACGTCGTCATCGCCGCGATCGGCGATTTCGACCTCGAATTTTCCGGAGAGCGCTTCGGTAAGGACGGCTTCCGCTACACCACGATGTTGCTGCGCACGGGCGCCGAACATGAGATCGAGCTTCCAGTCACCGTCACGCCGATCGGCGCCGTCGCCCGGCTCGAGCATGCCCTCTCCGGTTTCAAGAGCGAGCGGGAGAATTATCGCTTGCGGCTGGAAACCGCCCGCAAGCGCCTCGCCTCGTATCAGGCGCGTGTTGGCGAAGCTTTCGCCTTCGAAGCGGATCTCGACATGAAGCGCGAGCAATTGGCCGAGGTCGTGGCGCAGCTTGCGTCCAACGCTGCCGAAGCCGGTGCTGAGGGGGAGAACGCCGGAAGCAGCCGGATTGCGGCGTAGTGGCGTCGCCTCGCGATCGCGCCATGTCGCACTGTGGAGTAGAGGGAGGGTGTCGACCGTTGGGCGTGATATCTATGTGCGATGGTCCGATGAGGACTCGTCGTCGGGAGCGGTGCCGGTCCTAAAGCCGGCGCCCATGCCGCCCATTCCCATGCCGCCGCCCATTCCGCCGCCACCGCCGGTGCCTTTCCCCGAGCCCTCTCGGCTGCTCTCGCCTTCGCCTCGTCCTCCCGAGCTCGAGGGCCGCGTCGGGCCTTGCTGCGGGACGGCAAGATCCGCCGGGATCGGCCCGATGTCGAGCGCCTCGCGGATGAAATTGCGCAGCGACATCACAAGCTCATCCGTGTGGACGGAGCGTCCGGTAGTCAGCTCGCGCACGGCGCGTTCCGCGAGGCGAACCTGCTCTTCGGTTCCGAGCAGGATGATGTCCGAAAGCGCTGCCTCCACCGCGTCGCGGATACGGCGCCTGCGGTCCGAGCCCGCATTGCGTTCGGCCCTCGGATCCTCATGCTCATCGTCCGGCTCGCCGCCCGCCTCAGCGCCTCCATCTTGTCGATGCAGATCGCGTAGATGCGTCGGATCGACACGTGAGGTTGCCGGTGAATGAGCCTCCCAGCGTCTTGTAGGCCGCGA
Source organism: Xanthobacter autotrophicus (assembly GCF_029991245.1). Classification (GTDB taxonomy): domain Bacteria; phylum Pseudomonadota; class Alphaproteobacteria; order Rhizobiales; family Xanthobacteraceae; genus Xanthobacter; species Xanthobacter autotrophicus_C. Next base: position 21,759 of record NZ_JAIVFO010000018.1, on the reverse strand, counting down.
TCAGCGTGCGCAGCCAAAGCGGCCGGCGTTGCGCCCAACATTGTGCTGGCCGACGCGGCTATGGTGCGGATGGCGCGTTCCGCGCCGGCCTTTCGGCGCTCGGTCTTGAATATGCCGTGGGCGTGCAGCCTAAGCTCAGCGTCTGGCGCGCCGGAGAGGGTCCATTGCCGGCCCGTGCCGCGCCGCAGCACAGGCCGGCCGCTGTCGCTCATGCGTCGCAGCGCCGATCACAAGCCGGTCTCGGTGAAGGCGCTGGCGCAGGAACTGCCGCAAGAGGCGTGGCGGACGGTCTGCTGGCGTGAAGGAACCAACGCCGACCTCAACTCCCGCTTCGCCGCCGTGCGATCGCGCCCCGCGTCCAGAGATTACAATCTGACCGAGCCCCGCGCCGAGGAACGGCTGCTGATCGAATGGCCCGAGGGCGATGCCGAGCCGCTCAAATACTGGCTGTCAACTCTTGCCGCCGACACCCTGCTCGAGCATCTCGTCAACGCGGCGAAGCTGCGCTGGCGCATCGAGCGCGACTATCAGGAACTCAAGCAGGAACTCGAGCTTGGCCATTATGAGGGACGTGGCTGGCGAGGCTTTCATCATCATGCGAGCCTCTGCATCGCCGCCTACGGATTCCTCATCTCGCAGCGGGAGACGATTCCCCCCTCAGCGCCGGACAAAACCCAAAGCCGCCCGAAATCTGCCGTTCCTGAAGGTTACCGACTCCGCGGCCCCGCCGATCCGACCAGAGCGCCACGTCGCAAATTCTATCGCGACCATCCGAAGACGCTTGACTGTCGCGCTCTGTCGCAGCCTTCAGCGATGTCCATGCTGCACCAGGACCATGCCCTCTAATCCTCCCATTTTTGTGACGCAGTAAAACTAGTGGCGGACAGGCAATCGGGCGTCACTTCATCGTGAAATCATTCGGAACGTAAAGGGAACGTCATTGTGTTGTGACGTTGCTGGATTAGATCCATAATAGCCCTGTTGCGAGGGACGCGAGCGAATTCATTGAGTTCCACGCTTCTTGCTCATCACGCTCCGATTGCGCTTTGATCGGGAGCCAATGGGGTCCATGGCTTGACGCCACCGCAGTCAACAAAGGAAGATCGATCATGAAACGCTGCCGTCTTCTTGCAGCCGCCGCATTCATGGTGCTCGCCATTCCTGCGGCGTCCGTCGCTCAACAGGCCACCCCGGAACAAATGCAGCAGCGTTTCGAGCAGATGCAAGTGATGATGGGCCAGGCGCAGCAGGCGAAGATGCCCGCTGAGCGGCAGAAGCTCATGGCTGAGCATATGAAAATGATGCAAGAGCAAATGGTCGCCATGGGCGGCATGATGAGTCAGGGCGGCATGATGGGACAGAACCAAGGAGGCGCCACCACAGATCCCAATATCGCCTCGCAGATGCAGTTGATGCAGCAGCGCATGAATATGATGCAGCAGATGATGCAGCAGATGATTCTAGAGCAGCAGCTCATGATGAGCGCCGCGCCAAGCGGCCGCATTCAGATATGATACTTTGTTTCCGTCGGACGTCGCGAACGGAGCAAACACGGCGACTTGGAACCCCTTCCGGATCCGGCGGCGCGGCTGAGGTGAGGCGCGGGCTGCCGATGTCCCGCACGCAGTTCTCCATCGGGCGAGCCATTTTAATCGCTCGGAAAAACGCGATGGAGTGAGCGAGCGGGCGACTATGCCTTCGGATACGTCAGGAGATGATGATGAATGGAATAGTAGATGGCAGCAGTTCGATGATGTGGGGCATGGGATGGGGCGGGCTGCTGGTCGCTATGCTTGTCGTTCTCGGCATCGCCGCGCTCACCAAATACCTCTTTTTCAACAATAGACGATAAGGGGCAATGTCATGTCCTACTATCTCAGTAAAATACTTTCCATCACTTTCGATGAGGCCGTGACCCGCACGATGGATGCCCTGAAGAAGGAGGGTTTCGGGGTCATCACCGAGATCGACGTCAAGGAGACGTTGAAGAAGAAGATCGGGATCGATTTCCCCAGCTACAGGATTTTAGGGGCATGCAATCCGACACTGGCATATGAGGCCCTCAAGCTGGAAGACAAGGTCGGCACGATGCTGCCCTGCAACGTCGTGGTCCGTGATGCCGGCGGCGAGCAAACGGAAGTAGCCGCTATCGATCCAGTCGCATCCATGCAGGCGATCGATAATCCGGAACTGAAACGGGCTGCCCAGCAAGTTCGCGTGCAGCTCGAGAAAGTAATAGAACAGCTGTGACCGGCCAATGCTCTCAGAACCATCTCTGATTGGGGTCGTTGATGTCAAGCTGCTCCTTTCAGCATTTCCGGACCATATCGCCCCGCGGGTCACGCGCTTCTCTCCGCAGTCAGCGTATAGCCGCCGCATGTTGGGGTCAGGAGGGCCAAGCGTCTCAATCTGTTTCACGACCTTGCTGGTTTTCGCCGGCAGGTTCAGGACTCTCAACGATATCGCCTTGCCCATCGTCCCCACGGGAACGATCCGGGTCTGCCCTTTCAGGCAGGTCTGTGCTGGCGGTCCACCTTTCCTTTACGGTTGCCGATCGTCAGGCGGCAGCGGAGCCGGCCTTGGCGGAGGCTTCCTTTCCAAAGCGGAAGTCTTCGCCATCGTTCCACATGCGGTGCAGGACGACGGCGAGCTTGCGGGCCACAGCGACCCTGGCCCGTGCCATCCTACGCCGCTTGGCGATGCCCTGGCCCCAGGCCTTCAGGCTCGACCATTTCTTCGAGCGCGTCAGCAGCGAATGGGCGGCTTCATAAAGGGCGGTTCGGGCGAGTTCGTCGCCGCAGCGGCTGATCCGGCTCTGGATGTCGGTCTCGCCCGACTGATAGCGCGACGGCGTCAAGCCGAGATGGGCGCTGACAGCCCTCGATTTGCCGAAGCGCTCCGGTCTGTCGATCGTGGCGCGGAAGGCCAGCGCGGTGATCGGTTCGACGCCCGGAATGCTCGTGAGGTGTCGGCAGACCGGCTCGCCCTTGATGATGTCGAGGATCCGCTTGGTTAGCCGGGCGAACTCTCCCAGCATTGTCGCAAGCACCGCCAGCAACGGCTCAGCGATCGCCATCACCAGAGGATCGCCTGCCGCCATCTCGCGCACCTTGGCGGCGAACGCGGCGCGGCTTGGTGTCCCGAGCTTGATGCCGCCCTCGCGCAGAATCGCCCGCACCACGTTCTCGATCGCCCGCATCTCGTTGAGGAAGCGCACGCAGCTTGCCGAGATCGAGGCCGATCTCGCGAACGACGTCGAGAGTTCCCGCGATCGGGTCGCTGCTTAGGAGCGCTCTCGCGACAAGCGGTTCTCATCGTCGATCAGAACGAGACGAGGTGGGGCCCCGGCGCCCCACCTCCAGAGTACGAGGTCCAAATCTTCGACCGCCGCGCCGGCTGCGAAGCTCCTGACGAGCAAGCCGTTATAGCCGCCGGCAATGAGCTGCCGGGCAAAGGCCTGCGTCCGCGCTTCCCCGCTCGCCTTCATCTGGTCGCGCCATGTGCTGTCGGCGAGTGCCGCGGGGTCCATTCCCTTTGCCGCGAGCGCTTCATCATCCCGGCAATCGAATATGCCATCGATCTTCGCGTCGTAGCAGACGAGAGTGGTCGGCTGGAGGTTGCCGACCTGATTGGCTTCGCGCAGCGCGGTCATCACCGACAATGACCCATAGAGTGCGGGCAGGCCCTTCGGGTTGAACCGTCCACCGTAGAGTTCGGCACCCCGCCCGGACAGTGGCTCGCGCGCATAGACCGGATTCAGCGCTCGATAGAGCTTTCCCCGATATTGCACGTCGTCAGGCATGCACGCCGGCGTCGACAGCGTCGACATAGTCGAGCACGTCATCCACGCGACCGTTGCGCACGAGCTGCATGGCCGTCTGGCCGGAGAAGCCGGGCAGGGGCTCCGACCGGTACCAGGCATAGGCCATCAAGGTGGAACCGAAGCGAGGCTCGACCTTGTTGATCACCTCGACCATCTCGCGCAGCCGGCGTTGGGTCTTGTCCGACCTGACGCGGTCCTTGCGCTGGACGGCATCCTTGCCGAGCCCGGCCGTGCGGGCGACTTCCTCGCTAGTGGTCCGGAACGCAACCGCGATCTTCCGGGGCGCGAGGAAGCCGTTATCCGCATATTGCGCCAACCCCATGCGAGCCTCCTGTTGTCCGAATGACGCTAGTTCTGACGTGATATAACGTCACTATGGCCGGCATTCAAGGGGCGATATGGGGAGGAAAGGAGGGGCATTCAGGAAAAATCCGGTTCGCCGATCGGCCGAGCCGGCGACGCTGAAGCTCAACCGCGGTTTGCGCAGTCCCGGCCGCGTCGTCCTGTGCAGGGCTTATAGCCCCGCTTGGCCGGCCGGGCAGGGATGCTCAGCCGCAGTTGCACCGGCCCGTCCGCTCCGCGGGCCGGGGGAGGTCTTCAAAAAGAAGACGAAGGAAGGACCCGCGAAGGGCGGCGTCCAACATCCCCACAAGGAGCTTCCCCATGCATCTCATGAAAGTCGATCCGCGCGCGCTGAAGGAAAACCCCGACCGCATGCGCCTGACGAAGTCCACGCCACAGGCCGACGCCCTATTGCTCGCCACCATAAAGGCGGTCGGCATCGTCCAGCCGCCTGTCATCGCCCCCGAGACCAGCGGAGGCAACGGCTACATCATCACTGCCGGCCACCGTCGCGTGCGCCAGGCGATCGCCGCCGGCCTCGAAGAGATCGACGTCCTCGTCGACGACGCCGCCAACGACAATGGCGCGATGCGGTCCATGGTGGAGAACATCGCCCGCGAGGCGCTGAACCCCGTCGACCAGTGGCGCGCCATCGAGCGCCTCGTCGCGCTCGGCTGGACCGAGGAGACGATCGGCGTCGCGCTTGCCTTGCCGGTTCGCCAGATCAAGAAGCTGCGCCTCCTCGCCAATGTCCTGCCGGCCATGCTCGACCACATGGCGAAGGGCGACATGCCGAACGAGAAGCAGTTGCGCACCATTGCGGCAGCCTCGCCCGACGAGCAGCGCGAGGTCTGGAAGAAGCACAAGCCGTCCAAGGCCGACCCGCAGGTCGCCTGGTACAGCGTGGCGAACGGCCTGGAAAAGACCCGGATGTACGCGAAGGATGCGAGCTTCGACGACGATCTCGCCAAGGCCTACGGCATCGCCTGGGTCGAGGACCTGTTCGCCTCGGCCGACGAGGACAGCCGCTACACGACGGACGTCGAGGCCTTCCTCGGCGCCCAGCAGGAATGGATGGCGAACCACCTGCCCAAGCGCGGTGTCATCGTCGAGGCCGACACCTGGGGCCGCGCGAAGTTGCCCCCCAAAGCCGAGCAGGTCTACGGCCGGCCCGGCAAGTCGGACCACGCTGCCATGTATCTTGATCGCGAGGGCAAGGTGCAGACCGTGCACTATCGTCTCCCCGAGCTGAAAAAGGCCAAGGGCGAGGCGGCCGGCGGCGCGGCTGGCGAAGATGGCGTTGCCCTGTCCAGGCCGCGACCGGACGTGACCCGCAAGGGCATCGAAATGGTTGGAGATTACCGGACCGATGCGCTGCATGAAGCGCTCGCCCGCGCCCCGATCGAGGACGACACGCTGCTGGCGCTGCTCGTCCTGGCGTTCGCTGGCCGAAACATCTCCATCGCGTCCGGCGCGTCGGGCGACGTCTATGGCTACGCTCGCATGGATCGCCATGCCGCACGGCTGGTCGGCAGTGAGGGCAAGCTCGCATTCGACCGCGAGACGCTGCAGCAGGCGGCCCGTGGCGTCCTCATCGACGTGCTGTCCTGCCGGGAGAACCGCACCGACTCCGGCATCGTCGCACGGCTCGCCGGCAACGCCATCGGCGCCGACGGCTTCCTTCCGAACATGGGCACGGACGAATTCCTCTCGTGCCTGTCCCGCGCCGCGCTCGAAGGCTCGTGCAAGGACACCCCGGTCCTGCCGCGCCAGAAGGTGAAGGACACCCGCGCCGCTCTCGTCGAGCACTTCAAGGAGGAGCGGTTCGTTCATCCGTTGGCGCTGTTCGCGCCCGACGCGATGAAGCTCGCGAGCTGGCTGGTGAAGCACGAGGCGAGCGAGGACGACGATCTCGACGAGGGGTCGGCCGAGCCGGACGCCGCGGAGCCGGCCGACGCGCTCGACGGCGAGGCCTACGGCGTCGCGGCCGAATAGCCGGCGCACATTTTCGCACTGCGAATCCCATCCCGCCGCCGGCTCTGCCGGCGGCGCTTTCGTTTCCACTCCTGCGCAATCACGGAGGACATGATGTCCGCGCACACGATCTACGACAACGCGCCGATCGGCTCCCTCGTCGCCTGGTCCGATGGAACGCCGCGGCCGCCCGAGCGCTTCACCAGGAAGCTGTCCGCCTGGCAGACCCACAACAGCAAGGGCCGCCTGATCCAGAAGCAGGGGGAACGCGGGATCGGCAGCGTCGGCCTGTCCGCCAGCTTCACCCTGCACGAGGCGGACTATGGCGCTGGCGGCGTCATCGCGATTCGCGTCCACCGGACGTTCTCGCTCGACTCGAAGCTGCACTTCACGATCCTCGAGCGCCCGGCCATCGGCTCGGTGCGAATCTTCGACCGCGCCGGCCGCGGCGCTGTGCTCGTCCATCTCGCTGCGCATCGGCAGGCTGCCGAAGAATGGCTCTCGCGTCATGGTTATCCGCGCGCCGTGTTCGAGGAGGTCACCGCCGACGAGGTCGGCGCCGACGTCGTCGAGGGGAGGATCGTCGCATGACCATGCTGGCATCTCCGAACGAAGCTGCCGACCCCGCCAGCGGATTTCCGGAGGTGGCGTTCGGCCACAGCGCGGACGGCTTTGCCGTCGCCCGGGTCGCGGACACCGCGTTCGCCATGCTGCCCTCGCGCGACGGGCGTTTCTATCTCGCGAGTGGCTGGCGCATCGGCCGTCCCATGGAGCAATGGACGCGCGCCGATTTCCACAGTCATTCCGGCGAGCTCGCCAATGAGGTGGCCTTCCGCGCCAAGGTCATGGAAAACGCCGAGCATCAGCGCGAGAAGCGCGCGCTCCGCCGCTGCGAGATCCGCGCGACCGCCAGCACGCCCTGGGGACGGTCGCAGGGCGCGACCCTCTATGCCGAGGATGTCGTCTTCCATTCCACGGCCGGCCATGGAGGCATTCACCTCTCGGCAACGCGCAACCGCATGGTCCATCCCATGCTTCGCGCCGAGGGCGGCTGGTACGAGGAAGATGAAGCCTGGGCGATCGTCGCCATCACCTTCCCGCACCTGTTCACCGCCTTCGAGCGGCGCTGCGCCGAGCAGACGGTCAAGGACAGCTGGCCGGAGGCATGGGAGACGATCTTCGGGATCATCCTCGCCCCAGGAGAGTCCCGCGAGAAGGATCGCCGGTCCTTCGAACAACAGCACGCCGGCGACTGGATCGTGGTGTCGGCGATCACCTCGAACCGCGAGAAAGGCATGGTCGAAGTCGTCGCCACGATGGGCGGCCGACGTGGCCCCGGCACCGAGGAGCGCCGCTTCCTCATCCCGTCATCACAGTACCGAAGTGGCCCGTTCGGCTTCGTCATCGATAAGAATCGCCATCGGATTTATTCCGGCCCGTCGAGCTTCCTCGGCTGGACGCGATAGGAGGCAGCGATGCCCTGGAAAATCATCGCTTCCGCCTTCGGCTGGAAGGCCGCCCATGATGACGAGGCAAGTCTCCTCGTCGTCTGGCACCCCAAACGGCGCCGGCACTATTCCGGCACTGACGCCTGGAAGCAGGCTGTCCTGCTGTCGATCCGCTCGCCGTCGGCACACCCGCTGCTCCGCAGGGAGGGCCGGCCATGACGACTTATATGGTGGCCGTTCATCTGCTGGTCGAGGCAGGGCCGGAGCCGCGCGCCGAAATCTGCGCGGCACTCCATGGCATCCTGAGCGATGCCATGCAGCAGGATGCCGGCGAGGATCTCGCATCCTCGATCGCTTCGGTCGCGTTGCCCGCCTCCTATGCGCCAGACACCACCCCGCTTCCGGCGTGGCCGGCGGCGTATTCGCGGCGCCGCGCCCGGGAGAGTTCGTCATGAATACCTCGGGCAGACCGGCGCCGCTCGCACGAACACGAGCCGCCTGCTCCGAGGCCCGTCGCCAGCTTGCTCGCATCGAACGCCAGATCAAGCACCGCGCCGAACGGAAAACCAACACCGCAAAGGCAAAAGCCCGACCGTCGAGCCGTCGTCGGGCCGGATGGACGCCGGCGGATGGGCGGCTCTTCCGCGAGCATGTCGATCAACTGGCCTTTGAGCGCCGCGGCGAGATCGAGGCGCTCTCGTGGAAGCTCGCCAGCGGAAGGTCGCGGGGGCGGCGTTGAGGTGCAAGTGGATCGCGCTTGCGCTAACCTTGGCTCGTCATAGGAGTACCATCATGGACGAGACGACGCGCGCCGGGTTCGAGCGGCTCTTCACCATCGCCCGCAGCGACACCGGGCAGTCGCGCCGTGTCGCCGGCTTCGTCCTCGCCTGGTGGAATGCAATCGACCTCGGCGGGTTCGACATCGCCGACCTCTTCGCCGTCGATAATGCCATCGCCCATGACATGGCGACCGTCTTCGCCTATGTCGCCGGCCGACCTGTGGCGGAGTATCCCGAAGCCTATCGGACCGAAATCGAGGACGTCATCCGGCAGTGGCGGCCAGACGTGTGGGCGAGGGCAACCGACGCCGCCTAGGCCAAGCTGCTGGCTATCTCCCGCCGACAATTCCTCGGCAGCAAGCGGATCCTCGCGTTTTCTCGCATTCGCCATTTGTCGTCCGCCTCGACGATAGCGGCGTGGCTCTCTCCAAATCGCTGCTGTGAACCGCCGTGACATTCGGGATGTGAGGCGCTGCGCGCGGGCCCGCCGGTCGATCTCTCCGCCTGCGCCTTGTCGTGGCCGACGGGGAAAGCAGGTCCGCGGCGGCAGGTCATGTCGGCCTTCCCATGTCACTTTCGAAGCCTGGGCACAGGTCCCTTGCCGGTCATCCCCTCGGGTTTTGCTGCGGTCGTAAACCGGCGGCCGGCCGCTTCAAGGCCGCGTTCCGCGCCGCGTGGCGGCCGGACCCCGTCAGGCTCGGCAAAGCGGGCCCGCGTCCCGCGCGAGGGCTGAAAGCCCCGCTTATCCGCAGGCCCGCTTCGCTCGCCTCGCCGTCTCCGGACCCTGAAACGTCCACCTATCGCCGATTTCTCTCGACCGCACCCGAAGGAAAGACCGGCAAGGGCCGATCCTAGCCCGAGGGAGAAACCGCAGGAAAGGAAGTTCACATGACCAAGACCGCTCGCGCTCCCCGCCAGTCCGCCCGCGTTGTCCAACTCCGCAAGGGCACCACGCTCGAGATGGTTCGGCTGGCTTGCCCCGACGCCCACCAGACCTTCCTCATCTGCGAAAGCTTCGGGCTTCCGGTCCCCGACAGCGACGGAATCCGGGAGCTCCACCTGCGACTGATCATGGAGACGGCCGAGAGCCTTGGCGAAGGGCTTAGCGAACGGGCGATGCAGATCCATCTCCAGCGTATCGTCGGTGCCTATGTCGGATCGGCCCACGGAGCCGGCCAGTTCTATTCCCGCGCCGTTACCGAAGCCCGCGACGCCACCGCCAAGCTCGCCAATGACGCCCGCGACGAGGATCTCGACGGCCCGGTCGGCTTCTCGAGCGCTGCACAGCGCAAGCGCGAATTCGCGGCCGACATGGGGCTCCAGGCCCACGTGCTCCGCATGGCGGCGGAGGGCGCCGTCGCGGCCTATGAGCAGGTCGTCGGCGAGCGCTGGAAGCCCTTCGAGCGGCCGCTCGAGAATGCCGGCCAGAGCGTCGACCGCAAGGCGGCCGAGCTCCAGATGGCGGCTCTCGGTTGAGCCGCCCGGGCGGAGCCTTGGCTCCGCCCTTCTCATCGCTCGCACGAGACCAAGCCGGCCTCTCCAGGCGCCGGCCTTTTCGCATGTCGAAACCAAACCTCAGTCGATCGCGGAAGGAAAAGGAATGGGAGGAGAGCGCGCCGTGCGCGTCCCGTCCCGGAAGAAGGTCCTGCCGGGGCCGGCGGTCAGCGCAACGGCTTCGCCGTCCTCCACTTCGTTGCGGCCCGTCGCGCCTCGCCCCGCGGTCGGGCGCCTCCGGGTGCGCGGTCTCGCCTGTTCCCCCGGCTGCCGGACCCCGTGACGGGGCCGCGATCGGCGCGGCCTCCAGTACGGAGGTTCAGGAACATGAGCAGGAAAGAGATTGGCGAGCGCGGTGACATCTACGCGCGGATCACTGAGCGGATCGTCGCTGACCTCGAAAAAGGCGTGCGACCGTGGATCCAGCCATGGAGCGCGGCGAATGCGACCGGCCGCATCACCCGCCCGTTGTGTCATACCGGAGAGCCATATTCCGGCATGAACGTGCTGCTGCTGTGGTCGGAGGCCATGGCGCGGGGCTTCGCCTCGCCGACCTGGATGACCTTCAAGCAGGCGAACGAACTCGGTGGCCATGTTCGCAAGGGCGAATCCGGCTCGATCGTCATCTACGCCAGTCGTTTCACGAAGACCGAAACGGACGCGCACGGCGGGGAGGTGGAGCGGGACATCCCGTTCCTGAAGAGCTACAGCGTCTTCAACGTCGACCAGATCGAGGGTCTGCCGGCAAATTTCTATCTCCCGCCGCCGCCCGTTCTCGATCCGATGGCGCGGATCGAGCATGCCGATTGGTTCTTTGCGCATACCGGCGCCGTGATCCGCCACGGTGGCTCGGCGGCATTCTATTCGCCGTCGACCGACCACATCCAGATGCCGCTGTTCGAGACGTTTCGCGATGCGGCTTCGTACGTGGCGGTCCTCAGCCATGAATCGGTGCACTGGACGGCTGACCCGCGCCGCGTCGGCCGCGATCTCAGCCGCTACGCGAAGGATCGCAGCGAGAGGGCGCGCGAAGAGCTGGTGGCCGAAATCGGCTCGGCGTTTCTCTGTGCCGATCTCGGCATCGTTCCGGAGCTGGAGCCCAGGCCCGACCACGCCACCTATCTCGGAAGCTGGCTGACGGTCCTTGCCAACGACAAGCGGGCGATCTTCTCGGCCGCCGCCCATGCGCAGCGTGCCGTCACCTTTCTGCATGGCCTGCAGCTACAGGCCGAGACGGTGCAGGAGGCAGCGGCATAGTGCTCACTGGCTGGCGAGGAGTTCGGCGAGTGCTCCTCGGGGAGCGTATGATATTCGACGTCGCGCTGGTCATCGTCATGCAAATGCATTACACTACAGGTGTCAGACAGGGAGATCGACATGACTGCCAATGCACTGGTCCAGACCCGCATCGATGCCGATGTCAGGGACCGGGCGTCTGCAGTGCTCGAGAGCATGGGCCTGACCGTCTCAGACGCAGTTCGCATCCTGCTGACCCGAACGGCCAATGAAGGTACCCTTCCGCTTGAGCTGGTCACCAACAGCGAAGCGCATGATGCATGGTTCCGGGCCAAGGTCCTGCAGGCGATCGAGGATACCCGGCCCGATGTTCCGGATGAAGAAGCGGAGGCGCATTTCGCGGCCCGACGCGCCACGGCCCGGCGTAAGGCCGGGTCCGCAGGCTGATGAGGCTCGTCTGGTCCGCCGTTGCCCTCACCGATCGCGACGGCATCTTCACCCATATCGAAGCTGATAGTCCGAAGGCCGCCATCGCCGTCGACGAGCGGATTTCGGCCGCGGCCCATCGCCTCTTGGAGTTTCCTGAAAGCGGGAGGCCCGGCCGTGTCCCGGGAACGCGGGAGCTCGTTATTCCCGGCACGCCCTATATCGCTGCCTATACCGTGACGACGACATTCGTGCGCATTCTGTGCGTCCTTCATGGTGCACAGATCTGGCCGGGCGACTTCCCCGAGAGCTGAGCAGTCGCGGGTTACACGGCGCTTTCGCGGCGCGAAATGGACGCAGCCGCAATGTTGTACCAGGCCATCTTTCTCTCATCGCCATCCATCATACCGGCAGTCAGGCCGCGTCAAGGACGCGCGGTGCCCCCAATTTTGCCACCGCCGCGCGACAACGAAATCGGCTCCCCACGCGCTGACCCCGCCGGTCGCTTCACGATCCTGACCCGTCCCTCCAACGCTCGGTGATCCGCCTTCGTCAACGAGACGAAGGAGCTTCACATGACGATGGTTCTCGACATTCACACCGAAATCGCTGAACTGCGCGCCGAGCTTGCGCATTGCATCCTCACCCGCAAGGAACGCGCCGACCCTCGCCGCGTCGACCGAGATCTCAGCCGCTACGCAAAGGATCATTCCGAGAGGGCGCGCGAGGAACTCGTGGCGGAGATTGGTTCGACGCTCCTCTGCGCCGATCTCGGTATCGTCCCGGAGCTCGAGCCCAGGCTCGACCACGCCGCCTATCTCGGAAGCTGGCTGACGGTCCTTGCCAACGGCAAGCGGGCGATCTTCTCGGCCGCCGCCCATGCGCAGCGTGCCGTCACCTATCTGCACGGACTGCAGCCGCAAGCCGAGACAGTGCAGGAGGCGGCCTCATGTTCCGCGCACCAACCGTCGAAGGGGATGGCTATGCGCCATCCCCCATCCGGCTCCGTGTGCTCAGCCTCGGCGCCGGTGTACAATCCACGACCTTGACGCTTATGGCGGCGCACGGCATCGTCGGGCCGATGCCGGATCTTGCCATATTCGCCGATACCGGCTGGGAGCCGGCATCGGTCTACGAGCATCTGCGCTGGCTGATGTCGCCGAACGTCCTGCCCTTCCCGGTTCACATCGTCTCCGCCGGAAACATCCGCGAAAAATCTCCTCGATGCATCGCGGGGCGAGCGTTGGGCCTCGATCCCAGCATTCACCCGCGTGATCCGGCGCGGCGGCCGGGTGAAGATCGGGATGATCCGCCATCAATGCACCGGCGACTACAAGATCGCGCCGATCCGCAGGAAGGTCCGTGAACTGCTCGGCCTGACCCAAAAAAGGTCGCCCCCGTTTGCCGTCGCCGAGCAATGGATCGGCATTTCGACCGATGAGGCCGTGCGCATCAAGCCGAGCTTTGAGCCGTGGCAGGTCAACCGCGGACCTCTGATCGAGCGGCGCATGGGCCGGCAGGATTGCCTCGCTTGGCTCAGGCGGCACGACTATCCGATGCTGCCGAAGAGCTCGTGCATCGGCTGCCCGTTGCACCGCAACGCCGCGTGGAGGCGTATCCGCGACCATGATCCCGACGCCTGGGACGACGCCGTCGCGATCGACCGTGCCATCCGCAGCGGACTGCGCGGGATTCGCGGGGAGGTCTATCTCCATCGCTCCGCAGTTCCGCTTGATGAGGCCGATCTGTCGATTGAAGCCGATCATGGCCAGCTCGATCTTTGGCCCAATGAGTGCGAAGGCATGTGTGGTGTCTGACGCTGGCGCGGCCGTCCGGGGTGAGAGGCTGAAGGCCCGCCTTGTGGCCCGCCCTCGACGGGGCTCGCGGCCGACGGCGCCGGATCGCTGGTCCTGCTGCCCCCACCTTCGAGCTGTGACGATGGTCGCTCCGTGGGGTCGGGCGTTGTGCTTGACAAGGATGCCGCGCAAGCTCCTGGAGCGGACTTCCCCGGCGCTTTCCTGCCGCATTGGTTGCAAGCGGACGGGTGGATGTCGGGTTGCTGTCTTGGCGAGGTCGATCGCCCTGGCGTGACGGGCCTTGTCGTAGGCGAGGTCGTGAGCGGGCCCGCGCCGTCGCCTGAGCTGAACGGCCAAGGCAAACGCCTGTCTTCATTCCGATTGTCTTCGCGACGGGCACACCCACCTGCGTCCTCGATGTAGCTGGTCTGACCGAAGGCCGATCTCGCTACGCTCGTCTCGCTCTTATCCCCGCAACGGCCGTCGCGACTTTCTTCCCCTGGCGGGCCCACCCCGTTGAGCACGCGCAGCGGGGACCCCGGATCACCGCCATTCCTCGCGCGGCAAGAAAGCCGCTCCCGGCCGCCCTCCATTTCATTCCGGCCAACGAGCCACCCCTTTGCGCGAGCGCAATGGGGACCCCGGGGGTGCGGGTCGATCGCCTCCGGTCTGTCGTCCGCCATCGAGGTCGCGGTGGGCGCGGCCCGAGAAAACCAAAGGAATGAGACGATGGCTTCCATCGGCACCTTCACCTCGACCGACAACGGCTTCACCGGCGTCATCAAGACCCTCAACCTCAACGTCAAGGCCAAGATCGTTCGCGCCGAGCGCACCTCCGACAAGGGCCCCGACTTCCGCATCCTCGACAGCCGCAACGTGGAATTCGGCGCCGCCTGGCAGAAGACCGCGAAGGAGACGGAGCGCGACTACCTCTCCGTCAAGCTCGACGACCCTTCGTTCCCCGCTCCGATCTACGCCACCTTGATCGAGGTGGAAGGCGAGGAAGGCCTCCAGCTGATCTGGTCCCGCCCGAACCGGGACTGAGCCTCCGACCAGAGGGCTCCGCCGCAAGGCGGGGCCTTCAGCCCTTTCGGTGACGAGCGGCCACAGCCAGGAGGAAACACATGACCACCACCACAATCTCACAGGTGCAAAGGTCCACCACAGTGGCGACATCGCGGTTTGGCCCGACGGAACGTCGAGGAACTGCGCGCCGAGCTGCGGAACGCCGCGAGATCGAGGCCCATCTGGAGACGGTTCTCGCGGAGCGCGAGCTCATCTGGGCCGAGCTGGAGGGCCTGCTTTCACCGTGTCGCGCCGTCCGAAGCGCTGCCGGCCCGGCGGCGGCGCTTCGGACGGCGCTTCGTTGCGCAAATGCGGTCAATGCTGTATATATCACCAAAGGCAGCAATTACAGGAGATCGCCATGCCGCGTTCAGGTGGGTCCTATTCCACGAGCGAGCTTTCCCGCAAGTCCGGCGATATCATCGCTGAGGCGCTGCGCCGGCCGGTAACGATCACCCAGCGCAACAAGCCGCGCCTCGTGCTCCTCAACATTGAGGACTATCAGCGCCTGATGCGCCAGTCGGACGCACGCTCGGCGGGGACCATCGAGACGATGCCCGACAGCCTTCTCGCAGAGTTCGAGAACGCCGTCGACGCCTATGCGCGGGAGGACGAGGCCGGAAAGCCATGAGCTTCGACGACATCCAGACCGCGACCGTCATCCGCTATCCGTATCTCTGGGCGCGGCAGGCGCGTGCCGGCGAAACCGAGGGCCGCAAGGATCGGCCCGTCGCCGTCGGCGCGCGTATCGTCCGGCCGGACGATGATCTCGTGCTCTTCTTTCCGATTACCACCAAGGAACCGGAAGCATCGCGATTCTTTGCCGAGATCCCGGCCATCGAAAAGCGCCGTGCCGGGCTGGACACCGATCTGCGCCTCTGGATCATCCTCGATGAATTCAACACCGACCTTGTCGGCCGGTCCTTCTATCTCGAACCGAAGCGGCCCATCGGCCGCTTCAGCAAGGCCTTCTTCCTGCCGCTGCTGCGCGAGTTCATCGCCCGCCGGAAAGCCTTCACCGAGGTCAGCCGTTTCCGCTGACGCCGGCGTCGCCATAGCCGCGGCGTCGTTTCGTCCGGGCAAGGCGCGAGAACGCGCCCACAGCCTCCTCAGGCTGATCGAAGGTCTCCATCATCGACTGGCCGTTCGTGCCGATCCGGCCCCAGTTGCGGATGACCGTCGCCCCGCCGAACAGCGTGGGCTGGAGCGAGAGCGTGTAGTACCGCCGCATGTTCTGCGCGGGATCGATGCGGCGGAGGTGCAGCGGGCCCGGTGCCGTTCTTTCCATGGGGCGAGTCTCGCGTCCCAGGAAAGGCGCGTCCAACGACTTCCATGAATCGATCCTGCGGGATCGATTCATGCCCGTGATGAACGCCTCAGGGCATGAGCGGCATGCCGCCGTCAGCCGTGCGCCAGACCCAGGGCGTCATCTCAGGCCGAGCGTCGATCATCTCCGCCAGCATGCGATCATAGTCTTCGACGGCGCCCGCAGGGACGATGTACATTGCGACAGGAGACGGGCGCCTCTCAGGGAGCGTCACGCAAACGACCGGCTGATCCCGGCTGAGATTGAACCGCAATCCCTTCACGCTCTTGCGCCGCATGCCTGCTAGGCGAGAGAGCAACTGCAGTTCGTGGGCGCTCTCGAAGGGAATCCAGTTCTCCGTCACCACCATCAGGGCGATCTCGTTGATGGCCGGAACGCCGGCGTTTGAAATCCCGAATGTCGCGATGGCGACGACGTGCGTCTCCTCGTTCGCATCCCAGAGTTCCAGCTCGGCGTCATACCGCTTGTTCAGCCGGCGCCAGGCCGCCTCCTCCAGCATCAGAGGGAAATCCGGCAGGTGCTTGATGACAACCTTCCGGCCGCTGCGAGCCTCAGGGAATTCCTTCACCTCGCCGACCAGCAGCATCAACTTCTGCGGGCCGTTGCCCGGCGCCTGGGCGCCGGATAGAGCCCTGGATCGCCGCACCGCGATCGCAGCCTTGTCGTCGGCGTGGAACACCTCCGGCACGAACAGAATGTCGCTGAGCGGACCGCCGCGCACGGTCATTTCCCTAGCGGCATTCATCACGCTCGCCCGCACCTTGCCCCAGCCGCGCTTGCCGGCCCAAAGCGATGTCCATTCGGTCAGCTCGGCGGCATCCCAGAGATAGTGCAGAACGGCGCGCAGCGAGAGCTTCTTGGTCTCGTTCCGCACCGTGTCGGAAGTCTCCGATGGGGATGCCGGCGCGGACCGGCTGCCACGCTTCGTCAGCGAGAAATCGAGCTTGAGAATGGCGGTCCCGGTCGCATCGTCAATCTGGATCGCATTGCCGATGAGGGGACCGAGCCCCGAAAGCTCGTAGGGCGGTTCGTAGGACGGGCAGGAGGGGTCGTGATCGCGGCCAGTCAGCGGCATGCGCTTGACCAGGAACTGTCCGTCGTTCCGCGCGATATACATCGTGGTGGGCGGCTCGCGGCACAGGCAGAGCGGCCGCTGCTTGCGCTCAAAGGCCTGCTCGAGCGCGGATTGAAGCTCCGGCGCGCCTTCATCGCAGGTCCGCTCACCAATCCTGAACTGCCGCATGGGTGGATGCACCTTCATTTAACCGCAAAGGACAAGGCAGTAAAAATGCTGATCGGACAGCCACAAACCTCCCAACGTCGGAAGGACGTGGTCGTGGAGATCTCATTCTGCCACGGCCACACTCGCGCCACCTCGGCCTAGGCTCGCCGGTCCGTTCGACCGGGAGAAGAGAGCACACTGCGCGGCCTCGGCGCCTACGCGGGCGGATGCAGGCGTGTGTCCAATGCAAAAGGTTCCTGACGCTTCACGGCATAGGCGCCTGCAGCGCTGCTCGCCATGAAGATCAGGTTCCAGCTGTGCGTGGAGACGGCGCTCGGAATGACCACGAAGCGATGGCGGTGCAGGAGATCGTCGCCGAACGCCTGCTGGCCTGCGCTCGGGATGCCGGGCCTCAGCCAGTTCAGGTTGGGAACGTCGGCGGGCTCGACGACATGCACGTCGGTGAGGTCCGTCACCATTGTCGCCGTCATTACATGAGGGATCGTGTCGAGCGCTCTGAACCCCTTGTGGACCGCCACCTCCAGGATCGCGGTGGAGGGATCGATAGAGCAGTACACGGCGCGAACGCCCTTGCTGTTCCATCGACCGCCAACCCGGTAGGAGCCCTCACCGCTGTCCCAGCTGGAAGCAAAACTCACCTGGTCGAGCCGCCATGCCACAAGCTCACCGCCGCCAAGCGCTCCCGGCAGCGGCGTCATGCATAGACGCCGTATTCAAGCCGCACGAGATAGTCCTCGACGAGCTCGATGCCGGCGGGCGTGGAGAGCAGGTCGATGGGACGGCGCTGGTCGAGCCCGATCGCTGGACGCTCCAGCCACTGCTCGGCCTCCTCCTGTGAGCCGAAGACGTCGGTCGCCTTGGCAAGGATCTCCGCAAATTTCCATGCCCTGCCGCTCTGCTCCTGGCTCAGCGGTTTGGAGGGCGCATCCTTCCGGCGCTGATAGGTTCGCACGCTCATGCCGACCGCCTTCTCGAGCGAATCCGCCTTGTGCAGAACGCGCAGATGCCCCACGAGGTGATCCAGCGCAGAGGCGGGCAGGCCGCGCAGCAGCAACTCATGGGCGTCAAGGGCACTGTTGACGTGCCCCGACAACACCCGGGAGCCGCCGAGCAACTCGGCGATCTTCTGCAGATCGCGCGGGGCCACCTCGGGAACGGTCTGTTTCGCCGCGATCGCCATTGCAAGCTCCGTGTGTCAACTGTCGCTTCTATATATGACAGGTGACGCATCTGGTTCAAGCGTCGGAGCGATCGGCAGGGCATGAATCTGCATCCTGCAAAGGAGTATTCGGGCGCATCCGGCGTGCCGGACCGGGCTCTACTCCGCCGGATCCCGGCTCCACGAAGCCTGCGCGCAGTCTTCGCGCCTCGCGGCGTGACGATCCCTTGCGCATGCAGCCTCGCTGTCTGGGGCGAACCCGCGAGACCGGCATCGACGCCCGGTCACTGCATCGACCCCGCCTGAGGGGGGATGAGGGCAGGCTTCGCCTGCTGCTGCCGCGTGCCTGGATAACCCACCCTGTCTGCTCAGAATGTCCAAGCCTGCCATGGCGGGTGGGCACGCCCCAAAACCGCGCGGCCCCTCCAATTTTCCCGCTGCGCAGGAAAATCGGTTCCTCCGCGCGCCAGCAAGCTGGCCGCTGTCGCGGGTTTTGACCCGTGCCCACCCGCCATGACCGCCGTCGTCATCTTTCACAAGAACGTCGAGGAGATGACGATGACCCTGGAACAGCACATCGAGGAACTGCGCGCCGAGCTGCGGAACGCCGTCAATGCCGGTGAGCGCCGCGAGATCGCGGCCGAGCTTGAGACGGCCCGCGCCGAACTCGCCCGCAAGATCGCCGAGGAGGAGCTGCCGTGAAGCAGCTCTTTTCGCCGCGGCTCGGTGACGGTCCCGGCGTGTCATGGAACGACGGCAGCATGCCTGGTTAAGGCCGCCGCGGCCGACAGTCCATCGTCTTTGGACGAAGGGCGGCTTCCATGGTGGCGAGCAAACCTCGCAATCTGGCGCCACGAAATGGCCTTTTGCGGCGCAATGGCAGACGGTTGGTGAGCAACAGGGTGCCTTGAAGGCGCAGTCAATCCCTCGATAAAGCGGGCCTCGCCCGCCATCCTGAACGTGGCTACGAAATATTCCGCGCGCTGAGCGGATGCCAAACGACGGCACGCTGCGATCGGGCGACCGGCGACGACAGCGATGACCAAAGATCCACTCCCGACAACAAAGACGCCAGCCCCCCAACCAGGCGCGGCGTAGGGCGACGCGCCAAGCTACTGGCCGCTCGCTTTTCGCGGACGACCGCCTTTAGCGCCATTGGCGCGGGCAGCGGCCGCCTTGGCTGCGGACGTCGCCTGGCCGGCTCGGCGAGCCATATAAGCTTTGGTGCCGAAGATGCCGGCCATCAGGCCAGGCAGGGACAGGTCGACGTCGAGCGCCTCCCAATGCAGGCCATAGCCGTGACCAAGGATCTCGACAGCGGCAAGCTGGTCATCGGTTGCCTCTTCCAGCCCCTGCGCCAGACGCGGCGGAAAGGCGAAAGTGCAGCCGTTGGTGAGGTCGACGATGACCCGGCCAGTCTGCCGGTTAAAGCGCGCGGTAGCTGCTCGCGGCTCGCTTTCATGGGCCCGGCGGCCGCGTTCCAGGGCGGCCTCGATGGCGGCATCGGTAAGGTCAGCCATGAATCTCTCTCCATCGGGTCAGGAACGCAGTCTGCTGCTCGGTCACCAATTGCATCGCGCGGCGCACCTCGCCCCGCTTCATGCCCTCGGCCCAGACCAGTTCCGGTGCTCCTTCCGAGCCGATCAAATTGATCTTTGCCTGTCCGTCGCCGAATACATGGACATGGGCCGGCTCATGGTCATCAACGAAGATGACGACGCGCAGGCCATATGCGCGGTAGATCGTGACCATAGAGTTAAGTAACCTAACATGATGGGTTTTGCAAGAATGATCGGCTGAAGGCATCGGGGGAGTCCTTCCGAAATCAGGACACGGACGGTTCGATGCCCCTGCTTGCCGGAGTCTATGATCGCCTGCAGATCGGTGCGCGTGCGTTCTCGCGCCGCTCAAGCCTTCGCACGGCGCTTCCTGTCGATCAGCGACTGTGCCTCTTCCATCACCTGCTGGTGCGGCACCGCCGACCGGGTATCGACCAGGGCCGCGCGTACCTTGGCCCGAAACCATGCGTCATGGGAGTCCGGGTCCGCAGTCAGGCCCGCCGGCAACACGCCCTCTTTTACGACGCGCGTGAGGAGAATCCGGACGGCATCGGAAACCGTCAGACCGAAGCTGGCCAGCGTCTCGGTCGCGTCGGCCTTCAGCTTGTCGTCTATGCGGATGTGCAGCATTGAGGTGTGAGCGGCCATGTTCCGACCTCCTGACTTGGCGGCATTGTGTCTCTCTTTTGAGAGACATTCGAGGAGGGGCGACGATGGGGGCGGCTCGCCATTGCCCCGTGTCACTGGCGCGAAGCGCGTTGTCTGCGGAAACTGCTCGCGAAGGCGGCTCACACCTTGACGAAGCGATTGGCCTTGGCTTGCTCGTTCATGTCCCTGCGCCGGAAATAAATCGCCCGCCCGCAGCGGATCGGGCTGTGGCCCTGGACGATGATGATCTGCTCGTCCTTGCGCATCGACTGGGTGATCTCGTGGGGCATGATGAGCGGCCGGCGCTGGAAGCTGAGGCTCTCCGAGCGCCGATCGCCAGTGCTCGACATGCTCCATCCCACGTTCCGCGACCGGCCCTGGACCTCGACCGTCATCTCGCCGCACTGGGCCGAGACGTTGCGCGCGGTTTCGAGCGCCTTGATCGCGGCGTATGAGGCGAACGCACATCCGTCGATCCACGACGTCGCGCCGGCCTTGCCGAAATGCTGCTCCAGCTGACCGACCGATTGGTACATCATCATCAGCGTGATGCCGTACTTGCGGCCGCGATCGCGGGCCTCTTCCAGGACCCGCATGTAGCCGAGCAGGTCCACCTCGTCGAGCATGAAGAGGGCCCGGCGCGCGAACGCGCCATCCGCTTCCACCATGGCATTGATGAGCGAGCCGATGATCACCCGGCCGATCCCGGGATAGGACCTCAGGATCGAAGCGGGGATGTTCAGGAACAGGTCCTTCTTGCCGGAGACGATGTCACGCGACTTGAAGGCATTGCCGCAGACGAGGGCGGCGTAATTGTCGAGCGAGAGCCACTGCGTGTCCTTCGATGCGGTGGAATAGACGCCGCTGAACGTCTGCTCGGTCATATTCGTGAAAACGCCGAGCGTCTCACGGATGAAGGTCGATTCCGAGTGCTCCTGAATGTCCCGGAGCATGGCGAGCACCGAGGGCTCGGGCTCGGAAACGATCTGACGCAGGCTACGCAGATTGCGCCGTCCCGCATATTCGGGCGAGAGCATCACATGCGCGAGCAGGCCGGTCAGAAGGTTGTGCGCCTGGTTCTGGAAATAGGCGCCGGTCGAGGATTCAAAGCGCACGCTCTCGGAAAGCAGCATGTGCGCGATGCCGACGATGTCCTCCTCCTTTTTCTTCGATCCCTCGATGCCGTCGAGGACGTTGAAGCCGGCGATCGGGTTGGTGGGATCGAGCACCATGACCTCGCGGCCGAGAGCGCGCGTGCGATGCTCCTTGACCATCGGCGCGACCTCGGTCGAGGGATCGAGGCAGATCAGCGGCCCGGAATAGCGCAGCGCCGTCGGGACGACGTTGCTGGTCGTCTTGAAGCCCCCCGACCCGGCGAAAAACAACATGTGGGTCGAATCGAAATCCTGCTTGTAGGTCAAGAGCTGTGCCCGCCCGCCC
>NZ_JAIVFO010000189.1 GCF_029991245.1 Xanthobacter autotrophicus | reverse complement strand
CGGGTGGAGGGGCGACAGCGGACAGGCGGGCCGGCTCGCGCTCGGCGCCGAAGCCGCGCTCGCGCGGCGCCTCGTCGAGGTCGCGCACGGTGGTGGAGAGCCAGTCCTCCAGATCGGTATAGAAGCGCGTCTGCGCCTGCCCGGCCTGAAGGTCGAGGAAGCCGAGCACCAGCGAGCCCGCCAGGCCGAACAGGGAGGACGAGAACGCCGTGCCCATGCCGCCGAGGGGGGCGGCAAGGCCGGTCTTCATGTCCTCAAAGATGGAGCCGGAATCGGGCCCCACCTGCAGCGAATTGATGACCGTGCCGATGGAGGATACGGTTTCCAGCAGGCCCCAGAAGGTGCCGAGCAGGCCGAGGAACACCAGCAGGCCGGTGAGGTAGCGCCCCATGTCCCGGCTCTCGTCGAGGCGGGTGCCGATGGAATCGAGGATCGAGCGCATGGTGGCCTGGGAGATGGACATGCGTCCCACCCGGTCGCCCAGCAGCGCGGCCATGGGCGCGAGCAGGGTGGGCGGGCGCGCCACCGCCAGCCCCGGATCGGAGAGGCGGAAGGAATTCACCCATTCCACCTCCGGAAACAGCCGTGCCACCTGCCGGATGGCGAGGATGATGCCCACGGCGAGCACCCCGAAGATGACGCCGTTGAGGCCCGGATTGTTGAGGAAGGCGCTGACGATCTGCCGGTGCAGCACAGCGGCCAGCGCCGCGCACAGGGCCAGGAACACGATCATCCGCACCAGGAAGATCTGGGGGGACGATACCTTGATGAAAGGATCGACGACGCGCGCCATGAAGGGTCCTCGAGCGGAAGGAGCATCGAGCGGAAGATCCGACCCGGCCCTGATAGCAGATTGCGGTGAGTCTGGCTCACCCCAATCCGGTCAAGGCCGTGCGGTGCCCGACTATGGCACAGCGCCGGTGCCGGGCGAAACCGCCATGACCTTGCGGAACACCAGCGACAGGTTGTTGGACGGCATCTCGACCACCCGGGCGAGGGCAAGGCCGTTCCTGGCCGCGCAGGCGGCGACATCGGAAAGGTGGCGCAGGCCGAAGCGCGGGTCCTGCCGCTTCAGGTCGGCGTCGAAGGCCTCGTTGCTGGGGGCGGTGGGCACGCCATCCTGCCGGAACGCGCCATAGGCGAACAGCACGCCGTCCGGCGGCAGGCGGGCACCGGCGCCTCGCATGAGGCCTTCGGTGGCCTCCCACGGGCTGATGTGGATCATGTTGACGCATACCACCGCATCCACCTTGCCCACCGGCCACTCGCCGGCGGCGGCGTCCAGGGCGAGGGGCGGGCGCACGTTGGCAAGGCCTTCGGCCGCGGTCCAGGCGGCGATGGAGGCGCGCGCCTCGGGGGAGGGGTCGGAGGGTTGCCAGAGGAGGTGCGGCATCCTGCGGGCGAAATACACCGCGTGCTCGCCGGTGCCGCTGGCGATCTCCAGCACCAGCCCGGTCTCGGGCAGAAGCCGAAGGAGCTGGGCGGCGATGGGCTCGCGGTTGCGCGCAACCGCCGGGGCGGAGCGGCGCGCGTCGGGGGATGGATCGGGCAAGGGGTGAATACTCCGCTGCGTCAGGGGTCCCGGAGCCGGCCGGGCAGGGGCCGGGCTCGGGGCCGGGCTGGCTTCATCTTGGCGGGTGAGGCTCGCGGGCTCAACCGCCCGTCATGCCTCCATCCGCCGCAGCGGTGCTGCGCATTCCGTGTGTCCTACCCGGCGTGTCCATGGCCAGGCGCGCCGCGCTGGCTGAAAAATGAATGCGAGATAATGTGCGATCACGCATCGGCGGCGATATAAGGAACCAAAGCCAGCGCGAGACCGGAACCCTTCTTTCATGACGACAAGCCGTGACGCCAGTTTCCTGGAAGGTGCCTTTGCCCGGGCGCGGCCCCCCGTGGCGGATCGCGCCGTTCATGAGCGTGGGGCTCATGAGAGTGCCGGGCTCGATCGGGCGTTCGACGATCTCGCCGCTTATATGAACGCCTGCATCCTTGGCCAGCCGGCCTTCGTGGAACTGCTGCTCATCGCCGTGCTGGCCGACGGCCACCTTCTGGTGGAGGGCGCGCCGGGCCTTGCCAAGACCAAGGCCATCAAGGCCTTGGCCCGCGCCATCGACCTGAGCGACCAGCGCATCCAGTTCACGCCGGACCTTCTGCCCTCCGATCTTACCGGCACCGACATCTACCGGCCCGAGGACGGCACCTTCCGGTTCCAGAAGGGGCCGCTGTTCCACAATTTCATCCTCGCCGACGAGATCAACCGCGCCCCGGCCAAGGTCCAGTCGGCCCTGCTGGAGGCCATGGCCGAGCGGCAGGTGACGGTGGGCGGCAAGACCTACCGCCTCGACGACCTGTTCATGGTGATGGCCACCCAGAACCCCATCGAGCAGGAGGGCACCTATCCCCTGCCCGAGGCCCAGCTCGACCGCTTCCTGCTGCACGTGCGCATCGATTTCCCCGATATCGCCGCCGAGCGCGAGATCCTGCGCCTGGTGCGCGGGGAGGCGCGGGGCGTGGCGCCGGACTTCGGCCCGCCCCTGCCGCAGGAGGTGGTCTTCGCCGCCCGGCGCGCGGTGGCGGCGGTGCATATGGCCGAGCCGGTGGAGGAATATCTGCTCCAGATGGTGCAGGCGACGCGCCATCCCGAGCTTTACGGTGCCGACCTCGAAGGGCTGGTGAGCTTCGGCGCCAGCCCGCGCGGCACCATCTCCCTCGATCGCTGCGCCCGCGCCCATGCCTGGCGGCGCAAGCGCGACTATGTGGTGCCGGAGGACGTGCAGGCCGTGCTGAAGCCGGTGCTGCGCCACCGCGTGCTCATGACCTTCGAGGCCGAGGCGGACGGGGTGACGAGCGACGATTTCATCGACCTCCTCATCGCCCGGGTGCCGGTGGGCTGAGGTCGCGGACCGCCATGTCGGAACGGGAGATGTCGGACAAGGATCCGTTGAAGGGCATTGTCGCCCGCCTGCCGGAGCTGGTGGCCGCCCGCCCGCGCGGGGGCGGCGGCTTTGCGCCTGGCGGCAAGGTGCGCACCCACCAGTTCGGCGGCCACCGCTCGTCCTTCCGCGGCCGCGGCATGGAATTCGACGAGGTGCGCGCCTACCATCCCGGCGATGATGTGCGCACCATCGACTGGCGCGTCACCGCCCGCACCGGGCGCACCCACACCAAGCTGTTCCAGGAGGAGCGCGAGCGCCCCGTCCTGATCCTCGCCGACGCCCGCGCGCCCATGCGCTTCGGCACGCGCGGCAGCTTCAAGTCGGTGCTGGCGGCCAAGGCGGCGGCGATCCTCGCCTGGGTCGGCATCGCCGGCGGCGACCGGGTAGGCGGCGTGGTGCTGGCGCCCTCCGGCGTCGGCGCCTTCCGGCCGGAGCGCAGCCGCCGGCGGATCCTGAATTTCGTGCGCGCCGTGGCCGACGCCACCGCCGAGCGGGTGGGACCGGAGGGCACGGGACCCACGCTGGCGGAAGCGCTGGCGCGGACCCGTGCGCTGGCGCGGCCCGGCACGCTTATCTTCCTCGTCACCGACTTTGCCGATCTCGACGCCCATGCGGTGCGCGAGCTTGAGCGGCTGGCGGTGGACAACCACGTCACCTGCCTGTTCGTGTTCGACCGGCTGGAGGCGCAGATGCCGGACCCCGGCCTCTATCCGGTCACCGACGGTGTGGCGGTGGCACGGCTCGATTCAGAGCGCGCAACGCTGCGGGACGCCTATGCCCAGCGCTTTTCCGCGCGCCACGACGGAGTCGAGCGGATCTGCCGCGAACGCGGCATGACCTTCCTCGATCTTGAGACCGGCAGCGATCCGGCGGATGTGCTGCATCCCGAGCGGCTGCGGCCGCTCCAGTCGGCGGGGCGGCGGGCGCTGGCATGACGTCTCCCAATACGCCCGCTCCCTCCGCGCCCGATTTCTCGACGCCGGATTTCCTGACGCCGGGCGCCAGGATCCCCGACGCTCCTCCCGCCCCCTCGCTTGAGGAACAGCTCGCCACCCTGCGGGATATCCATCTGCCGCCGGACGTGCCGTTCTGGCCGCCGGCGCCCGGCTGGTACGCGCTGGCGGGGCTGGTCCTGCTGGTGGGATTGGTGCTCGCCATCCGCGAATGGCGCTGGCGGCAGACCCTCGCCTACAAGGCGCTGAAGGAGTTCGAGGCGAGGCTGGCGCAGGCCGGTGCGCAAGAGGGAGGCGATGGCCTGCCCGATCCCCAGACCATCGCCGTGGCGGCCTCGGGCATTTTGCGCCGGCTGGTGCGCGCCCAGTCCGGGGATGCGGCCACGGCCCTCACCGGGGAGGCGTGGACGCGGGTGCTGGTGGCCGGCAAGGCGGGCTTCGGCGTCGCCGAGGCCGCATACCTGTCCCGCGCACCCTATTACCCGCCCGCAGCCGCCCCCGATGCCGGGATCGCGCCCCGGGCCTTCGTGACCGCCGTGCGGCGCTGGATCAGGGCGCGCGCATGATTACCCTGCAATGGCCCTTCGTGCTGGCGCTGCTGCCGCTGCCGTTCCTCGTCCGTCTGCTGTTGCCGCGCGCGCCGGAGCGGCGGGCGGGCGCCCTGCGCCTGCCGTTCTTCGCGGAACTTGCCCGCGCCGGCCTCGTCGCCGACGGCCGGCCGCGCTTCAGCCGCCTGCGGCTCGCAGCGCTCGCCTTCATCTGGACCCTTCTGGTCGTCGCCGCCGCGCGGCCGGTCTATGTGGGCACGCCCGTCGCCATCCCCGTCGAGGGGCGCGAGATGATGCTGGCGGTGGACCTCTCCGCCTCCATGCTGTCGCCGGACCTGGCCCAGTCCGGCCTGCCGGCGAACCGGCTCCAGGTGGTCAAACGGGTGGCGGACGACTTCATCGCCCGCCGTACCGGCGACCGCATCGGCCTCATCCTGTTCAGCACGCGGGCCTATGTGCAGGCGCCCCTGACGCTTGACCGCAATGTGGTGCGCCAGCTCCTCGCCGAGGCTTCGATCGGCATGACCGGGCGCAACACCTCCATCGGCGACGCCATCGGCCTTGCGGTGAAGACCCTGCGCGACCGGCCCGCCAAGGATCGCGTGCTGATCCTGCTCACCGACGGCGCCAACACCTCCGGCGTGCTCGAACCCGCCGAGGCGGCGGCCATTGCCGCCAAGGAGAATGTGCGCATCCACACCATCGGCGTCGGCGCCGACGGGCTGGACTTCGTGCCGGGCGCGCCCATGAACCCGTCCGGCGACCTCGACGAGGATGCGCTGAAGACCATCGCGGGCCTCACCGGCGGCCAGTATTTCCGCGCCCGGAACGACAAGGGTCTCGCCGCCATCTATGCCGATATCGACCGCCTGGAGCCGGTGGCCGGGGACCCCCAGTATGTGCGCCCCACCATCGCCCTGTTCTACTGGCCGCTGGGAGCCGCGCTGGCGTCGAGCTTCCTCCTCTCGGCCCTGCTGCTGATGCATCTGCCTGTGCGCCGCCGCGCGGGCGGGGGTGAGTCGGCGCCCGTGGAGGGTCCCGCCTGATGCCGGCGAGCTTCCATTTCCTGCGGCCCGAATGGCTGCTGGCCCTGCTGCCGGCGGCCGTGCTGGCAGCGCTGCTGTGGCGCCGGCTCAGGCAGGGCTCGAACGACTGGTCGCGGGTGGTGGACCCCCATCTGCTGGTTCATCTCGCCGCGTCGGGCGGACGACAGACGGGCCGCTGGCCGATCCTGCTGCTGCTGGCGGGTTGGGTCGCTGCCATCGTCGCCATGGCCGGGCCCACATGGGAGAAGCTGCCGCAGCCGGCGGGCGGGCGGCTTGAACCCGTGGTGGTGGTGCTCAGCCTCACCCGCTCCATGGGCGCCAGCGATGCCAGCCCCACCCGCCTTGCCGCCGCCCGCTACAAGGTGGCGGACGTGCTCGCGCGCATGCGCGGCGGCGAGGTGGCGCTGGTGGTCTTTGCCGACATTCCCTTCACCGCCGCGCCCCTCACGCAGGACGCCCGCGTGGTGGGCCAGATGCTGCCGGACCTTGCCACCAACCTGATGCGCGGCGGCCCGGCCCGCACCGATCTCGCCATCGAGAAGGGGGTGGAGCTTCTGAAGGGCACCGGCGCGTCCACCGGGCGCATCCTCCTCCTGGCGGATGGCCCGGGGGATGACCCGGCCAAGGCGCAGGCGGCAGCCAGGGCAGCGGCGGCGGCGGGCTTCAAGGTCAATGTGATCGGCGTCGGCGCCTCCGGCGGGGACGGGGCGGCGCCCTTGGACGCGGCGGGCCTCTCCGCCCTTGCCGTGGCCGGGCGCGGGGCGTTTTCGCGCCTCACCGCCGACGATAGCGACCTGGAGAGCGCCCTGCCGCTCACCAGCGCTTCCGCCGCGGCGCCGCCGGTCGATCAGGACGGTTTCACGGCGGACGTGTGGGCGGACATGGGGCCGTTCGTGCTCCTCATCGGTCTGCTGCTGGCGCCGCTGGCTTTCCGCCGGGGGTGGATCGCCGTGCTGCTAATCGCCGCCGCGCCATCGCTGCTCGCGCCCCGTCCGGCCGCGGCGGGGACGTGGGACGACCTGTGGTGGCGGCCGGACCAGCAGGGCGCCTCCGCCTTCAGCGCCGGGGATTACCCGACCGCCGCCCAGCGCTTCGAGGATCCGGCGTGGCGCGCGGCCTCGCTCTACAAGGCCGGCGAGCATGCCGGCGCGGCCGAGGCCTTTGGGCGGATTCCCGGCGCCGACTACAACCGCGGCAACGCGCTGGCCCGTTCCGACCGGCTGGAGGAGGCCGTCGCTGCCTACGACGCCGCACTCAAGGTGGACCCCGCCGACGCCGACGCCAGGTTCAACCGCGATTTGGTGCAGGGCATCCTCGACGCCCGCAAGAAGAAGGAAGACGAGAAGAAGGACGATCAGAAGAAGGATAAGGGCAATTC
>NZ_JAIVFO010000188.1 GCF_029991245.1 Xanthobacter autotrophicus | reverse complement strand
CTTGGCGGCGGGGCGGGGGGCGCCGACGCGCAGCCGCCGGTCGGCCAGGGAGAGCGCGCCGCCCAGCGCCATCACCACCGCGCCGAGCCAGATCAGCGTCACGAAGGGCTTGTAGGTGGCGCGCATGGAGATATGCCCGTCCGGACTCTCCTCGCCCATGCTCACATAGAGCTGGCTGAGGCCGAAGGTGCGGATGCCGGCTTCGGTGGTCGCCATCTGCCGGGCGGCGAACATGCGGCGCGAGGCCTCGATGGTGCCCTGCGGCGCGCCGTCCTCGCGGATGGAGAACACCGCCGTGCGGGCGCGGAAGTTCGCCCCGGTGCGGTTTTCCAGCCGGTCGAGGGTGAGGCTGCGGGCGCCGATGGTGACGGTGTCGCCGAGCTTGACGGAGGCGATCTTTTCCAGGCTCCAGCCGGTCTCGCACACGATGCCGAGCAGGCACACGCCGACGCCGAAATGGGCGATGGCGGTGCCATAGCCGGAGCGCGGCACCCCGGCGAGGCGCACCAGAGCCACCCGGGCGGTCACCCGCCCGAGGCCAGCGCGCTCGGCGATGTCGGTGAGCGCCCCCAGCATGATGAAGACCGCGAGCCCCACCGCCAGCGGCGCCAGCACCGGCCCGCCCGTGGTGGCGGCGGCGATGACCACCGCGGCCACCACCGCGAGGGCGGCGGCCAGCATCAGGCGCTGGGCCACGCCCATGAGGTCGCCGCGCTTCCAGGCGAGCAGCGGTCCGAACGGCATGGCGAATACCAGCGGCACCATCAGCCCGCCGAAGGCGAGGTTGAAATAGGGCGGCCCCACGGTGATCTTGTCCCCGGTCAGCGCCTCCAGCGCCAGCGGATAGAGCGTGCCCACCAGCACCGCGCCGGTGGCGGCGGTGAGGAACAGGTTGTTGAGGACGAGGGCACCCTCCCGCGAGATCGGCGCGAACAGCCCGCCCTGCTTCAGCTCGGAGGCCCGGAACGCGAACAGGGTGAGGCCACCGGCGATGAAGAAGGTGAGGATGGCGAGGATGAACACACCCCGCGCCGGATCGGTGGCGAAGGCATGCACCGAGGTGAGCACGCCGGAACGCACCAGGAAGGTGCCCACCAGCGACAGGGAGAAGGCGAGGATGGCCAAAAGGATGGTCCACACCTTCAGGGCGTCGCGCTTCTCCATCACCACGGCGGAATGCAGCAGCGCGGTGGCCGCGAGCCAGGGCATGAGGGAGGCGTTCTCCACCGGGTCCCAGAACCACCAGCCGCCCCAGCCCAATTCGTAATAGGCCCAGTAGGAGCCCATGGCGATGCCCAGCGTCAGGAAGATCCAGGCGGCCAGCGTCCACGGCCGCACCCAGCGCGCCCAGGCGGCGTCGATCCGCCCTTCGATCAGCGCCGCGATGGCGAAGGCGAAGGAGATGGAGAGCCCCACATAGCCGAGATAGAGCAGCGGCGGATGGATGGCGAGGCCGAGGTCTTGGAGGATGGGATTGAGGTCGCGCCCCTCCGCCGGCGCCGGGACCAGGCGCGCGAAGGGGTTGGAGGTGAACAGGATGAACGAGAGGAAGGCCGCCGCCACCGCGCCCTGCACCGCCAGCACCAGAGCCTTCAGGCGGTCCGGCAGGTTGGAGCCGAACTCCGCCACCAGCGCCCCGAAGAAGGCCAGCACGAACACCCACAGGAGCATGGAGCCCTCGTGGTTCCCCCAGGTGGAGGTGATCTTGTAGATCAGCGGCATCTGGGAGTGGGAATTCTCCGCCACGTTCACCACGGTGAAGTCCGAGGTGACGTAGAGCTGCACCAGCGCGCCGAAGGCGAAGGCGATGAAGCCGAACAAGGCCAGCGCGATGGGTCCGGCGGACCCCATCAGCACCGGGTCGTTGCGCCGGGCGCCCCAGGCCGGCAGCACCACCTGCGCCAGCGACAGGGCGAAGGCGAGGGCGAGGGCGTACTGGCCGATTTCCGCGATCATGGCTCAGCTCCCCGGCGCGCGCTGGGCGGGCGTGGCGGCGCCGGGCGCAGGCGCGCCGTCCTTCCAGTGGCCCTGCTGCTTCAGCGCGTCGGCCACCTCGCGGGGCATGTATTTCTCGTCGTGCTTGGCGAGCACGCTGTCGGCCTTGAAGCTGCCGTCGGTCTGGAGCGCACCTTCGGCCACCACCCCCTGCCCTTCCCGGAACAGGTCCGGGAGGATGCCGGAATAGGCCACCTTCACCGTGGCATTGCCATCGGTGACCTTGAAGGTGGTGAGGGTGCCGGACTTGACGACGCTGCCGGTCTCCACCAGCCCGCCGAGCCGCAGGCGCGCGCCGGGGGCCACCTGCTGCTGGGCGACATCCGTGGGCGAGCGGAAGAACACGATGGTGTCGTTGAGGGCGGACAAAATTAGCCCCGCTGCGAGCGCGAGCACGCCGAGTCCTGCTCCGATGAGAACCAGCCGCCGGCCTTTGCGCGTCATCCCTTGTCTCCCGCTCCCGTCTTCACCGCGAGCTCCTTCTCGGCGGCATCGAGCCGCCCGAGAGCTTCCGCATTGTCCTTGAAGGTGGCGCGCGCCTTTGCGAGGGCCTCCGCCGCCTTGTCCTTGTCGCCCAGCACGCCATAGGCGCGCACCAGGCGCAGCCAGCCTTCGATGTCGTTCGGCGCGCTGTCCAGCCGCTGGGCGAGGCGATCCACCATGCCACGAACCATGGCGTTGCGCTCGTCCGCCGACAGGGAGGCCGCCGCGGCCACATCCGCCGCGCCGGGGCCGGGCATCCCGGGCCCAGACGTGCCAGGTCCAGACGTGCCGGGGCCAGGCGTGCCGGGTCCCGTCGCCCCCGCGACAGGCGCCGCCGGAGCCCCACCGCCAACCCGGGCGAGGGCCGCCGCCACCATGGGCCGATAGGGCGCATTGGCCGGCGTGCGGGCCAGAAGCTGGCCCCAGATCCGCGCGGCATCCGCGCCGCGGCCGTCCTGCTCGGCGGCAAGGCCGAGGAAATAGGCGGAACGCGGCTCGTTGGGGTCGAGGGCCAACGCATCGGCGAAGGCGCGGGCGGCATCGGCGGTCACGAGGCCGTCGGAGGCGGCCACCAGCGCCTCGCCACGGGACGAATGGCGCGCGGCGGAGGGGCCGAGGATGCGGATGGCCTCGGCATAGGCACGGGCGGCATCCTCCGGCCGGCCCATGCGCAGATAGACCGGCGCCAGGATCTCGTAGCCCGCCCCGTCATTGGGATTCTTCTGGAGATGTTCCTCCACCCGCCGCACCAGGATGGCGACGTCGCTGCGGTCCGGGGCCGCCGTCAGGCGCTCGGCCAGCGGCGCGCCGGGGAGCCGGGGGGAGCCGAGCACCCCGTAGAGACCGACCGCGAAGACCGGCACGAACACCAGCGCGAACACGGCGGCGGCGCGGCGGCGCCGTGTGGCCTGCCGGATGATCCGCGCCGGATCCTCGACCCCGGTGGTCTCCCGTGCGGCATCGGCCGCCAGCATGCGCCGCGCCACCTCGATGCGCGCGGCTTCCGCCTCGGCCTTGGGCAGGCGTCCGGACTTGGCATCGCGCGCGATCTCGGCGAGCTGGTCGCGATAGACGGCAAGGTCGGCTTCCCGCGCGGCCTGCGTGGTGCGGGCGCGCGACAGCGGCCACAGCACGGCGAGCGCCGCGAGTGCGGTCATGAGCGCAAAGGCTGCGAACAGGGACAATGAGATCATCACCTCAGAGCCGTTAACGGGTGAAAGGATGGCTGCATAGGCCACATGCCGTCCCAGCGGCGCGGAGCCGCAGGGTGCGCTCCAACTTGTGATCGGAAACCTGTGATCGGAAACTTGTGCTCGGCTCCGGGGCCGTGCCGGGCACAATCGACTTCGCACACCCGATCCGGTACACCAACCTCCACCGCGCCGCATCATGCAGTGCAGCGGAGCACCATAGGACGCGCGGGCGCGCGCCACGGGACCAACGGAGCGTCGGCCATGGGCCTCTTCGACAATATGGTGGGTGGTATTCTGAGCAATATGCTGAGCAAGGCCGGCACCGATGGCGCCGGCAGCCTGCTGGAGACGGTGCTGAACGGCCCCATGGGGCAGATGCTGCCGGGCCTGCTCAACTCGGCCTTTGCCAAGACCCCGTTCGGCAGCCTCGACGGGGTGCTGGAGCAGCTTCAGCAGGCCGGCCTCTCGGACGCGGTGGCAAGCTGGATCTCCACCGGCCCCAACACGCCGGTGAGCGCCGAGCAGATCACGGCGGCCCTGGGCGAGGGCCAGCTGACGGAGGTGGCAACCACCCTCGGCCTTTCGGCGGAACAGCTGCCGGACCTTTTGGCGCAGCACCTGCCCACCATCATCGACCGCCTGAGCCCAGAAGGCGTGCTGAACGTGCCGGGGCGCTAGGGCGCGATCCGATCAGATTGACTCAAGCTGATCGGCGCAGGCCCCGAGCCTCAACCGCCACAAACCCGCGCGACGCCAAACTCGCGCGATTTTCGGCGGCGCGTTATAGAGTGGGGCCGAGCGATCAAGACATGAGCGGCGATGCGCGGGCGCGGGGGCGCCGCCGGAGCCGCCGAGCCGAAACCGAGCCCGAACCGTGACCGAGCGCGAACCGACCGACCCCAAGGCCCGCGACGAGACGCGCCCCGACGACGAGACGCGTCCCGGCGAAACGCGTCCCGGCGAAACGCGTCCCGGCGAAACGCGTCTCGACTCGGGGCGCCCCGGCCCGGTGCGCTCCTCCTTCGGCACGCGGCTGCGCGGGCTGATGCTCGATTTCGACGCCCTGCTGGACAGCGGGCTGTTCAGCCTCGGCGCGCGCACCCGCCGCGCCGTTTCCGCCTATGCGGCCTTCACCGAGCGGTTCAACCTCACCGGCGTGTCGCGCTTCGCCGCCGGCATGGCCTCCGAGGGCCTGACCCTTTCGCTGGCCGGCGCGCTGGTGATGCTGGCGCTGGCCATCCCCGCCTTCCACGAGACCTCCGACGACTGGCTCAAGCGCACCGAACTCGCCGTCACCTTCCTTGATCGCTACGGAAACACCATCGGCGAGCGGGGCGTGAAGCAGAACGACACGGTGCCGCTGGAGGACATCCCGGACAACCTCATCAAGGCCACGCTCGCCACCGAGGACCGCCGCTTCTACGAGCACTGGGGCATCGATGTGGCCGGCACGTTCCGCGCCGTGGTCACCAATGCGCGGGCGGGCGGGGTGCGGCAGGGCGGCTCCTCGCTCTCCCAGCAGCTCGCCAAGAACCTGTTCCTGTCCAACGAGCGCACCATCGAGCGCAAGATCAAGGAAGCCTTCCTCGCCATCTGGCTGGAAGCGCGGCTCACCAAGAGCCAGATCCTGAAGCTCTACCTCGACCGCGCCTACCTCGGCGGCGGCGCCTACGGCGTCGACGCGGCGGCGCGCTATTATTTCGGCAAGTCCGTGCGCGAGGTGAACCTTGCGGAAGCGGCCATGCTGGCCGGCCTGTTCAAGGCGCCGTCCAAATACGCGCCCCACGTCAACCTGCCCGCCGCCCGTGCCCGCGCCTCCACCGTGCTCGACAATCTGGTGGACGCCGGCTTCATGACCGAGGGCCAGGTGTTCGGCGCCCGCCGCAACCCCGCCACCCCGGTGGACCGTCGCGACGACGAGGTGCCGGACTTCTATCTCGACTACGCCTTCGGCGAGGTGAAGAAGCTGGTGGACCATCTGCCGCCTTCCGTGGTGGAGCGCAATTTCATCGTGCGCACCGGCCTCGACCCCAACATCCAGAAGGTGGCGGACGCGGCGCTGGAGACTTCGCTGGCCGAGTTCGGACGCGACTACAAGGTGAAGCAGGGTGGCATCGTGGTGATGGAGCCCAATGGCACCCTGCGCGCCATGGTGGGCGGGCGCGACTATGGCGAAAGCCAGTTCAACCGCGCCACCGACGCCCTGCGCCAGCCCGGCTCCTCCTTCAAGCCCTTCGTCTATACGGTGGCGCTGATGAATGGCATGAAGCCGTCCACCATCGTGCAGGACGCGCCCATCTGCCTAGGCAACTGGTGCCCGCAGAATTACGGCCGCTCCTACATGGGTTCCATCACCCTGAAGACCGCGCTCCAGCATTCGCTGAACACGGTGGCGGTGCGCCTCGCGGAACGGTTCGGCCGCCGGAAGATCGTGGACCTCGCCCACCAGATGGGCATCCGCACGCCGCTGCCCATCAGCGCGCCCCTGCCGCTGGGCGCCGCCGAGGTGACCCTGTTCGACATGACCGCCGCCTATGCCGTGTTCGCCAATGCGGGCAAGAGCGTCGACGCCCATGCCGTGGTGGAGATGCGCGTCGGCAACGGCGAGGTGGTCTGGCGCTTCGACCGCGACGCGCCCAAGAGCGTGCAGATCATCCCCACCCAGCAGCTAAACGACATCAACGACATGCTGAACAATGTGGTGGAGAACGGCACCGGCCGCCGCGCCCGCCTCGTCAATTCCAAGGTGGCGGGCAAGACCGGCACCACCAATGCCTATCGCGACGCCTGGTTCATGGGCTTCACTGGCAATTATGTGGGCGGCGTGTGGTTCGGCAACGACGACTACGCCATGATGAACAAGATGACCGGCGGCTCGCTGCCCGCCATGACCTGGCAGAAGGTGATGGCCTATGCCCACCAGGGCATCGAGATCAAGCCGATCCCCGGCGTCACCTCGCCGATCCCGAAGCTCGACGAGGCGCCCGCGTCCATGACTGTGGCCGGTCTCGACACGGAACGCCCGATCACCCTTTCCCCGCGCGCGGCGGAGCGCCTCGCCGCGCTCGAACGCATGCTGAAGGAGGCCGAGGTCCGCCTCACCGACCGGCTGGTGCTGTGGCCCTACCTCGCCATCGGCGGCGGCTACGACACCGGCTATGCCACGCCCTTCGCCCTCGGCGCGGGACCGGGCGCGACCC
>NZ_JAIVFO010000187.1 GCF_029991245.1 Xanthobacter autotrophicus | reverse complement strand
AGGAGGAGGAGGGCGAGGGCGGGAGCCCCTACAGATCGCAAGCACTCAGGCGTCATCTCCCGCTCCATTTGCATTGATTATTCAGGGGCTCGAAGGGCACCGCGCAGCCAAGGGCCGCGTTCGCAGTGTGTCAACAGGCATCTGAAGCGGCCAGCGACATGACGTGCAAAAAGCAACTCTTGATTGTAGGTATATTTTCCTATATTGATGCAGAGGCGGGCATGTTGGACAGCCGAGCCTAGATGCAATTGCGGGCGGATCACGTCGCCATCCGATTTAAGGTGGCACTGATAAAATTCAGTCTTGCGACCAAGTATAATCCGGACCAACCGAGGCTTCCGGCTGGCGGGCCGGGTGGAGGACAATGGGTCGGTGCGGGAGGCGGTTCCGTTTCCGGCCTCAGGTCGCGACCGTCGCGGGAGAGCGTGGGGCGGGTTCGGACCGCGCAGGTCATGATGGGTCGCTTGTGACCCAGCTCGGCTCAGGGCGCGACATCCGGTGCGTGTATCGGTTCGGCTTTGGCGATGTGGTCGTTCAGGGCTCGATCTTAGGGACCTGCAATAATCGGGTGCCGTCCTCCGCCGTCGTCCACGGCCAGTTGCTTAACGACAATCGCAAACGGTGATCGCAATGAACGATCCGCGCATGCCACCCATCAATTTCACTCTCACCGAGAATGCTCGCCGCGGCATCGAGGAAATCCGGAAGATCTATATCGAAAATTACCCCGATGAGCCGACGGAATTTCCTTCCGTTTACTTTGCTATCTACCGTCTTGACAATGGCATCATGTTCGAAAATGTCATGGTTAGCTTCTACCAGAAGGGGGAGGCAGCTGAGAAGATGCGTCCGTTCCTGCAGCGCGTGGGCGATATCGATCTCATCTATTTCGTGGACGAAGAAGGTCACCGCAAGCTCGAAGGCGCGATCATCGACTACAGGACCGGCGAGGGCTTCTTCCTGCGCGACCCAGTCAGCGGCGCGGAGAACCGCTTGCCGGACGACGTGATAGAAGAAATCCGCAAGCTCCGGGAAAACTCCGAGAAGAGCGAGGCAGCGGAAATCAAACCGTCGGCCGACAACGACAACGGCTAATCGCGCGGCTGTCCCTTCCTCGTCATGTCCGGGCTTGTCCCCGGCATCTACGTCGGGTCGATGGCCGGGGGATGGGTCCCCGGCTGAGCTGCGTGGATGGCCGCGACAAGCCCGGCCATGAACTGGATAGGGGGGAACGGCCTTCGGCAGGTCAGCGCCTTGCCAGCCTCGCCGCCCTCACATCACCGCAGCCAGCCGCGGCGTCTCGTTGGAGTTGGCGGCGCGGCCGTTCACCGGCAGGCGGACGATGACGGTGGTGCCGCGGCCCTCGATGGAGCGGATGCGCATGGCGCCGCCGTGCAGCTCCACCAGCGACTTGGCGATGGCAAGGCCGAGGCCCGAGCCCTTGTGGGTCTTGGTGAACTGGCTCTCCACCTGCTCGAACGGCCGCCCGATCCGCGCCAGCGCGTCCTTGGCGATGCCGATGCCGGTGTCCTCGATGGCGATCACCGCCGCCGCGCCGTTGATGCGGGCCTTCACCGCGATGCTGCCGCCCTCGGGGGTGAACTTCACCGCGTTGGAGAGCAGGTTCAGCAGGATCTGCTTCAGCGCCCGGCGGTCGCCCTTGATGGCGAGGTTGTGCGCCGCCGCCATGGTCATGGTGATGTTCTTCTCGTCGCCGTTCACAGCGGTGACGCGCAGGGCGTCGGCGATGATGTCGTCGAGGGCCAGGTCCTCCACCTCCAGCTGCATGCGGCCGGCCTCGATCTTCGACATGTCGAGGATGTCGTTGATGACGTCGAGGAGATAGGTGCCGGAGCCTTTGATGTCGGTGCAGTATTCGGCGTATTTCTCCGAGCCGAGCGGGCCGAACATGCCGCTCTCCATGATCTCCGAGAAGCCGATGATGGCGTTGAGAGGCGTGCGCAGCTCGTGGGACATGTTGGCCAGGAACTCGCTCTTGGCGCGGTTGGCGTCCTCGGCCTTGTTGCGCTCTTCCGAATACTTCTCGGCCAGTTCCGCCAGCTGCTGGGCCTGGTGTTCCAGGGTCTGCTGGGACTTGCGCAGGTCCGCCACCAGCGCCATCAGGCGCTTCTCATTGTCCATGAGGCGCTCCTCATGGCGCTTCATGGTGGTGATGTCGGTACCCACCGAGACGTAGCCGTTGTCCTTGGTGCGGCGCTCGGCGATCTTCAGCCAGCGGCCGTTGGAAAGCTGGGCCTCGAAGGCGCGGGAGCCTTCCTCGGGCTTGTCCTCGGGCTTCAGCGGGGTGCGGGTGATGGGGTGGCGCCCCACCGAGGCGATCACGTCGAACGGGGTGCCGGCGTGGATCGCCTCGTCGGGCAGCTCGTGCAGGGTCTGGAACTTGGAATTGCAGAGCACCAGCCGGTTCTGGCTGTCCCACAGCACGAAGGCTTCCGAGATGCTCTCGATGGCGTCGCGCAGGCGCATGTCGGCGGTCACCGTGCGCTCGGCCATGCGCTGGGCCTCGGTGACATCCATGGCGATGCCGATGAGGTGGGGGCCGTCCTCGCCCTGCTGCTGGACCACCTCGGCGCGCATGCGCAGCCATACGAAGTCGCCCTTGGCGGTGCGCATGCGGAACACCCGGTCCACCGGCGTGCCCGGCCGCTCGGCCAATTCCTGGGCCAGCTCGTAGAGGTCGCCGTCGTCGGGATGCACGAGCTTGGCGATCTCGCCGAAGGAGACCAGCTCGTCCTTGCGCTCCAGCCCGAGGATCTCGAACATGGTGTCGGACCAGTACATGCGCCCGCGGGCCATGTCCCAGTCCCACATGCCGCAGCGGCCGCGGTTCAGCGCGGTGTCGATGCGCCGGCGCACGGTGTCGTAGATGGCGTCCGCCTCGCGCGCCCGGCTCGCCTGCCAGTGGAAGGAGAAGCCGAGGATCAGCAGCACCGTGCCGGTGGTGGTGAACAAGGTCACCGTCAGCGTGGTGGAATCCGACCAGGCCGCCAGCGCCCGCTCGGTGGGCTGGAGGAAGACGATCTGCCCCAGCGGCGCGTTGAGGTTGCGCACGGTGGCGAGCGCGGTGCCCTCGCCGAACGGCACCTCCAGCACGCCGGCACGCTCGGCGAAGATGACGAGGGGCTGGGCGGGGTCGATGACGTCGGCCAGATTCGCCGGTGCCTCGCCGCGGGGGGCGGAGGCGATGATGCGGCCCTGGGCGTCGGTGACGTAGACGCGCCGCCCGCTCTCGGTGGCGCGGGGCGGCAGGCTCTCCTCCAGGGCGGAGGGCACGCGGGCAAGGGCGTTGCCGGCGCGCAGGGTCAGCCCCTCGCCGGTGGCGAGGGCGAGCAGGGAGAGATCGTCCTTGGCATTGTTGAGTTCGGCCACCCGGTGGGCATGGATCTGCACCACCGCGCCGACCCCGATCACCACCAGGAAGGTGACGATGAGCGCCGGGACGATCCGGCGCAGGACCGGTTCCGCATCAAGCAGGCGCTGGTAGGCAGGGCGCGCGATCGACCGTGCCAGACCTCGAATGGCTTGGTCGCGCACGCCTACGCTCTCAGCGTTGGCGCGTGCCATCGCCGGTCTCCTCCGGGTGTCCGGGGGCTCTGAGCGGCCTACTGCTCTTGAAGCCCCCACGTCCTAGATCTGGAGGGACGTGCCGCATCTCTCCGAATCGAGCCCATTGGAATCGAATCGGAGGGCTGTTGTCTAGAGTCCAGCCGAGTCAAGGGGCGAATAATTACGGCCACGCCTTGGTTTTGGAGGTGTTTCGGGGCGGTGGACACCGCTTCCGGACGCCGCGGGGCGCAGCGACGCTGGGTCGCCGTGGACGGGGCGGGACCGGGATGCTTCCTTGCGCTCCCATACAGGAGGAAAACATGACCGACATCTGGTTCAAGGCGGGCGAAGCGACGGTTCTCGCGGCGGACGGGCAGGCCACCGACGCCATGCCGGAAGTGCTCATCGGCTCGGTGCGCGGCCCGGTGGGGCAGGCGTTCGCCTCCATGATGGGGCAGGTGCAGGGCCACACCCGGATGTTCGTGGTGCGCGACCTGAACCAGCTGGTGCGCCCGCTGACCATGATGACCACCAAGGCCACCATCCACACCGCCGAATATGTGGACCTGCTGGGCGGCGTGGTTCAGGCCGCCATGGGCGACGCCATCATCGACTGCGTGAGCGAGGGCATCCTGCCCAAGGACGAGGTGGACGAACTGGCCATGATCATCATGGTGTGGCTCGACCCGCGCTGTGCCGAGGACCCAGACCTCGACAAGGCCGACCTCTACCGCACCAATTACGAGGCGACCAAGCTCGCCATCTCCCGCGCCATGAAGGGCGAGCCCACCATCGACGAGCTGATCGCCAACCGCAGGAGCGTGAAGCACTACGCCCTGGAAGGGGTAGTGGAATACTGAGAGGCGCTTGCATTGCGGCTCAGGTCACGGTGACGTTGGTGGAGGCCGTTGGGGGTCTCGGCTAGGGTCGAAGCGCGCGCGGCGCGATCGGTGGCTCACGTCATCCGATCGCGTCCCGGCTTCGTATCGAGTGCATGGATGTCGCCGAGCCTAGCCTGTTGGTTCCCTCTCTCCGCCCGTCGCCGCCGGCGCGGACGCGTCCGCATGGTGATGAGCGACCGGCCGGACTGTTTGCGGCTCCGGCTGCCGGGCTGCCTGCCATGAGCGCCCCTGCGCCCGGCCCCCGCGCGGGAGCCGACATGAGCGCGCTCGTGGTCGCCATCGCCCGGACTGCCGACCGGGAGGCCTTCGCCCTCCTGTTCCGCCATTTCGCGCCACGGGTGAAGGCCTTCCTCATGCGCAGCGGGCTTGCGGCCAACGCGGCGGAGGAACTGGCGCAGGAGACGCTGCTGACGGTGTGGCGCAAGGCGTCCTACTTCGATCCGGCCCGCGCCGCCGCGTCCACCTGGATCTTCACCATTGCCCGCAACCTCTCCATCGACCTGAAGCGCCGCGAGCGCCATATGGGGACCGTCGACCTGGATGCCGTGGACGAGGAGGCCGACGAGACCTCCGGCGAGACCATCCTGATGAGCGCCGAGCGCGAGGCGCGGGTGCGGGCGGCCCTCTCCAAGCTGTCGGAGGAGCAGGCCACCATCGTCCGGCTCTCCTTTTTTCAGGAGAAGCCCCATTCGCAGATCGCGCAGGAGCTGGGCATTCCGCTCGGCACCGCCAAGTCGCGCGTCCGCCTGGCCTTGAGCCGCCTGCGCACGCTGCTGGAAGATTTGAAATGAGCGTCCATTCCCATCCCGGCGACGAGACCCTGCTGCGCTTTGCGGCAGGCACGCTGCCGGCCGGGCCGGCTTTGCTGGTGGAGATCCATCTTCAGGGTTGCCCGCTCTGCCGCACGGCGGTGCGCCGGTTCGAGGCGGTGGGCGGTGCGCTGCTGGACGCGGCCGAGCCCGCCGCCCTCGCCGGCGACGCCTTCGCGCGCACCCTGGCGCAGCTTGGTTCCGCGCCCATGTCCGGGGGGCTGACGGGCGGCGGCGCAAGGCGCGATCATCTGGAGGCGGCATTCTCCCGTCCGCCCGCGGCGCCGCGCCTCCCGGAAGGGTTGTTGCTGCCGGAGGGCGTACGCCTGCCCCAGCCGCTCACGTCCCGTCGCATCGGCTCCATGATACCGGTATCGCCCGGCGTGCGCATGGGCCGGGTGCATGTGCCCGAGGACGGGCAGTCCAACGTCTTCCTGTTCCAGATCGGGCCGGGCCGGGCGATTCCCCAGCACACCCATGCCGGAACGGAATATACCCACGTCATCTGCGGCGGCTTCAGCGACCCGTCCGGCCATTACGGTGCCGGCGATATCGTGGAGGCGGACGGGGACGTGGAGCATTCGCCGCGGGTGGACGACGACGGTACCTGCATCTGCCTTGCCGCCTTCGAGGGCCGGCTGCGCTTTCGCGGCCTGCTGGGCGTGGTGCTGCGGCCGTTTCTCTAGGGTGTTTTCCGTTCGTCCAGGCTCACGCAATCACTCTGGATTTCCCGTGTTGACGCGTTTTCGTCACGCGAACCGGGACCCCTTCGCTCGAAAACGCTTTAAGGGGCCTCAGAAGGAATTGCGCGGCACGCCCTTCTTCACCACCGCGATGGCGTGGGACAGGTCGCTGGCCAGCGCCGCCTTCTGGTCCGGCCCCAGGAAGCGCCCCACCGGCACCGTGCGCGGGCCGCTGACGAGGGCCACGTCCAGCGTGCCGTGATCCTCGTCGTCCTCCCGCGTCAGGCGCGTCCAGAACGGGTTGAGCCGGGTGATGGTGCGCCGCCCGCGCGCCGGTTCGCGCCGCACCTCGATGACACTGGGGGTGACGAGGATATGCTCGCGCGCCCGCGCCGAGCGGAAGCTGGCGCGAAAGGCGAGGTAGATCAGCAGCACGTCGAGGCCGAAGAAGCCGAAGATGGGCCATGCCCCCATGGCGAGGAAGGCGAGCCCGGTGACGAGGCTGATGCCGCCCACGCCCACCATCACGAGGCGAAAGCCGCGCGGGGTCAGCGAACGGTGCGGGGCAAGCGTCACCGCATAGACGACAGGCTCCTCCGGGAAGCCCGCGTTCCCTTCGGGTGCGGTATCACGGTCGCTGGATTGGGGCATTGACGACCAGTATACCGGAAAAATGCCGCGCAAGATCACCCCGCCCAAACCTTCCGTTGTGACCGAGTCTGGTGTGCCCAAGTCGGGTGCTGCCAAGTCTGGGGCCGCCAAGTCTGGCGCTTCCAAGTCCGGTGCTGCCAATTCTGGTGCGTCCAAGTTCGCTGCCACCGCACCGGCTAAGCCACGTGGCGCGCAGGTCGTGGCCTCCGGACAGGCGCCGGTCTCGCCGGCGGCGAAAGCCGCGACGGGGGGGAGCAAGCCCAGAGCGAAGGCCACGGCAGGGACAGGCACATCCACGGCCGCACCCAAAGGCACCGCCAAGGCTCCGGCCAAGCTGGCCGCCAAACCGGCTGCCAAGCCCGCCCCGTCCGGCAAGCGCAAGCC
>NZ_JAIVFO010000186.1 GCF_029991245.1 Xanthobacter autotrophicus | reverse complement strand
GCCCCGATGCCCCTGACCCCCGACGCGCTCCTCGACCTGCTTGCCAAGAACGGCATCCCCGCCACCACCCATGCCCATCCGCCGGTGCATACGGTGGCCGAATCACAGGCCCTGCGCGGCGACATTCCCGGCGCCCACACCAAGAACCTGTTCCTGCGCGACGGGAAGAAGACCTATTTCCTCGTGGCCATCGCCGAGGACACGCCGGTGAACCTCAAGGCGCTGAAGGGGCCGCTGGGCGCCAAGGGCTCGCTCTCCTTCGGCTCGGCGGAGGCGCTCTACGAGCATCTGGGCGTGCTGCCGGGATCGGTGACCCTGCTTGCCGCGGCCAACGACACGGCCGGCCTCGTGACCATCGCCATCGACGCCGCGCTGCTGAAGGCGGAGGCGGTGTGCTGCCACCCCCTCACCAACGAACGCACCACGTCGCTTGCTCCGGAGGCGCTCGACGCCTTCTTCCGCCTCACCGGCCACCAGCCCCTGGTGATCGAGATCCCGCCGGCGCCGGAGGCGTAAGGCGCCCTCAGCCCGGACAGGCCTTCATGGCGGTTTCGTCGGAGCCGGCCTGGGCCAGGAGGGCGCGCAGGTCCACGTCCCGGATCAGAGGCACGAAGTTTCCGCCTGGCTTCAGCCGCAGGTAGGTGCTGAGCGGCAGCGGGCCGGACGGCAGCGCGCCCCGGACGCAGCCCTCCGCGGACACGGCGAGGGAGCCGTGGAGGCGGCGGCCCTTGGCAAGCTCGTCCGACTTGAGCGCCAGCATCTCGCTGCGGGCCGCCTCGAGCTTGCGCCGCCCCTCGTCGGTCAGGCGGAACACGGTGATGCGCTGCCCCTCGCGCTCCTCCTCCTTCAGGGCGGAGAGCGCTCTGGGATCAGCCTCCACCTCCAGCACCGCCTGGACGGTGGTCTTGCGCCCCTCCTCGCCCTGGCGCCAATAGGACATGGTCACGAACGCCCCGCCGGGCACCGGCGCGATCTCCTTGGGCGCCCGCACGGCGGCGCGCAGCACCGAGAGATCCGCCGTATCGAGATCGAGGCTCGCCAGCTGCGGCAGGCTGCTGACGGGAACATGGGAGCAGGCGCCGACGGACAGGGCGAGCGACAGCAGGAGCAGGGAGCGGCGGACGAAGGCACGGCCGAGACGCATATCTATTCTCATTAACGATTGCATTATTATTGTTTTACGATAAATTTTAATTGCGTCAAGGAAAGTCCCCTCATGTCTCCTCCGCCCCTCGACCCCCGCCTTCATCGCGTCGTGCGTCTCGGCCGTGCCCTCTCCCTGGCCACCCTGGTGGTGCTGGTGCTGCTGGTGACATCCGGCCTCGGCATCTGGCTACGCCCGGCCCTCGTGGAGCAGATGGTGGTGCCGCGCCTCGGCCTCGCCGGTCACCGGGTCTCGCTCGACGGCGCGAGCCTGTGCGCGGGCCTCGTCATCTCCGCGGTGCCGCTCGGCATCCTGGCCTATGGATTGCTGCAGGTCCGCCAGATCTTCCGCGACTTCGGACGCGGCGAGATCATCTCGCAGATGCTGGCGCACCGCCTCGAACGCTTCGGAGCGGCGGTTGCCGTTCAGGGCCTGATCAGCCCGTTCGCCGGCGCGGCGCTGAGCCTCGCGCTCACCCTGGGCAATCCCCCTGGCGAACGCGCCCTTGCCGTGTCGCTGTCGAGCCACGACGTGGTGGCGGTGATCGTCGGGCTGCTGATCATCGGGGTCGGCGCGGTTATGCGCGAGGCGGCGCGAATCGCCGAAGAAAATGCAAGCTTCGTCTAGAGTGCGATCCGTTCGCCTTGGCTCACGGCAATCACTCCAGATTCTGATTTTAACGCGTTTTCCTCACGCGAACCGGTATCCCCTTCGCTCGAAAACGCTCTGATGCGAAGGGCTATGGGAGCAACATGCCCATCATCGTCAATCTCGACGTGATGCTGGCGCGCCGCAAGATGCGCTCGCGCGAGCTTGCCGAGCGCATCGGCATCACCGAACAGAACGTCTCGCTGCTGAAGTCGGGCAAGGTGCGGGGCG
Source organism: Xanthobacter autotrophicus (assembly GCF_029991245.1). Lineage (GTDB taxonomy): Bacteria > Pseudomonadota > Alphaproteobacteria > Rhizobiales > Xanthobacteraceae > Xanthobacter > Xanthobacter autotrophicus_C. Next base: position 5,062 of record NZ_JAIVFO010000186.1, on the reverse strand, counting down.
TGCGCTTCGACACTCTGGCGCGCATCTGCGAGACCCTCGGCTGCCAGCCGGGGGACATCCTGGAATATGTGCCGGGGCCGGAAGAGGAGGCGGACTAGCGCCGCCGCGCCGGCTCCCGATCACCGCCCGATCGAATCATAGGCCTTCTGGGCGGCGAGCACGGCATCCATGTTGGCCTCCGCCCAGTGGGCGAGGGCGGCGACGGTGTCGGTGAGGGTGCGGCCGAGGCCGGTGAGGGCATATTCCACCGTCACCGGCACGGTGGGGAACACCTGCCGCGAAATCAGCCCGTCCCGCTCCAGCTTCTTCAGGGTCTGCGACAGCACCTTCTGCGAGATGCCGGCGATGTCGCGCCGCAAATGATTGAACCGCACCGGGCCATCCCGCAGCCGATCGAGGATCAGCAGCGCCCATTTGTCCGCCAGCCGGTCCAGCACCATGCGGGTGGGGCAGCGCTCCTGATAGATGTCATAGGGCTGATCCATGGTCCCTCCACCCAGTGCCTGAGCCCGGTGCCCGGTTTCCCGGCGGTGACCATGTGAGCTTCAGGTGCTCTCTTTCGGGCCGCCACCAAGGCTTGTATGTATCTCCTCGATACATGGTTTCCAACAGAAACCTATCAGGCCGCATTTCGGGAGCAGGACATGGACGACGCGATTCTGGTGATCGGGGCCACGGGCAACGTGGGCCGCCCCCTGGTGGAGGCGCTGACGGCGCGCGGCGCCAAGGTGAAGGCCGCCTCGCGCTCGGGCAAGGCGGTGGACGGGGCCGAGGGCGTGGTCTTCGACTATGCCGATCCCGCCAGCTTCGGCCCGGCCTTCGACGGCGTAAAGAGCGCCTTCGTGATGCTGCCCACCGGCTCCCTCGATCCCAAGGGCCAACTGGCGCCGGTGATCGCGGCCGCCAGCGCCCGCAAGGTCAAGGTGGTGTTCCTGAGCGTGCTCGGCGCCGATGCGGATGAAGCCATCCCCTACCGGCAGGTGGAGCGGGCGCTGGAGGCGTCGGGCACGCCTTATGTGATCCTGCGGCCGAACTGGTTCGCGGACAATTTCCACACCTTCTGGAAGGCCGGCCTCGACCACGGCGTCATCGCCCTGCCGGCGGGCGAGGGCAAGTCCAGCTTCATCGACACCCGCGACATCGCCGAAAGCGCCGCGGCGGCCCTGACCTCGGACCGGTTCGACGGCCGCGCCTTCAACCTCACCGGACCTGAGGCGCTGGGCTATGGGGACGCGGCGGCGATCCTCGCCACGGTCATCGGCAAGCCGGTCGCCTACACCCCCATCGACGACGACACCTTCGTCGGCATCCTTGTGGGCACCGGCGTGCCGCAGGACTATGCCCGCTTTCTCGCCTCCATCTTCATGCCGGTGCGCGAGGGCTGGACCTCCGCCGTCACCACCGACGTGGAGACGCTGACCGGCCACGCGCCCCGGTCGCTGGAAACCTATGCAAAGGACAATGCGGACCGGCTGAAATAGGCGCCGCAAGAGGCGCCGGCCGGCCTCACAGATCCATGCGGTACCTGACGAAATCGTCGGCCGCGACAAAGCTGTCGTAGAGCGCGCGCGCCGGGTTGTCCCGGCGGGTGTGCCAGTAGAGGCGCGACCAGCCCCTCTCCTTGCCGAGGCTGACGAGATCGGCGATCAGGCTGCGGCCGATGCCGAGGCCCCGGCAGGCGGGATCGACGAACAGGTCCTCCAGATAGCAGACCGGGCTCGCGACCCAGGTGCCCTCATGCAGGACGCTGATGGAGAAGCCCGCAAGCCCCCCGCCGCGCCGGGCGACGCGGCCCAGCATGGGGGACGCGGGGTCAAGGATGCGCTGCCACGTGCGGGCCGTGACCTGCGGGGCCACTTCCGCCTCGTAGAAGGCGTTGTAGCCCGCCCAGAGCCGGCGCCACTCGGCCTCGTCCCCCGGCAGGGCATCCTCGATAGAGACGGCCTCGCCCATGGTCCGTGGACCTGCCGGCGGCCCGGCCTCAGTTGCCGCCGTCGAGCAGGCGGCGGGCGATCACCTGCGCCTGGATCTCGGCCGCACCCTCGAAGATGTTGAGGATGCGCGCGTCGCACAGGATGCGCGACACCGGATATTCCAGCGCGAAGCCGTTGCCGCCGTGGATCTGCAGGGCATTGTCCGCCGCCGCCCAGGCGACGCGGGCGCCCAGCAGCTTGGCCATGCCGGCCTCAAGGTCCGTGCGGCGCCCCTCGTCCTTGGCGCGGGCGGCAAAGTAAGTGATCTGGCGGGCGATCATGGTCTCCACCGCCATCATCACGATCTTGTCGGCGACGCGGGGGAAATGGATGAGAGCCTTACCGAACTGGATGCGCTCCTCGGCATATTTCAGGCCCACCTCCATGGCCGCCTGGGCGACGCCCACGGCGCGGGCGGCGGTCTGGATGCGGGCGCTCTCGAAGGTGGTCATGAGCTGCTTGAAGCCCTGCCCCTCCTCGCCGCCGAGCAGGTTGGCCGCCGGCACGGTGAAGCCGTCGAAGCCGATCTCGTATTCCTTCATGCCGCGATAGCCGAGCACCTCGATCTCGCCGCCGGTCATGCCCTCGGCGGGGAACGGGTTCTCGTCGGTGCCGCGCGGCTTCTCGGCGAGCAGAATGGACAGGCCCTTGTAGCCGGGCTCGGCCGGGTTGGTGCGCACCAGCAGCGTCATCACGTCGGCGCGGACCGGATGGGTGATCCAGGTCTTGTTGCCGGAGACCTTGTAGACATCGCCGTCCTTCACCGCGCGGGTGCGCAGCGAGGCCAGGTCCGAGCCGGTGTTGGGCTCGGTGAACACCGCCGTGGGCAGGATCTCGCCGGCAGCGAGCTTGGGCAAATAATGGGCCTTCTGGTCGTCGGTGCCGCCGGCGAGGATCAGCTCGGCGGCGATCTCCGAGCGGGTACCCAGCGAGCCGACGCCGATATAGCCGCGCGACAGCTCCTCGGTGACCACGCACATGGCCTCCTTCGGCAGGCCGAGGCCGCCGAACTCTTCGGGAATCGTGAGGCCGAACACGCCCATCTCGGAGAGGTGGGTGATGATTTCCAGCGGGATATAGTCGTTCTTCAGATGCCATTCGTGGGCGTGGGGGGCCACCTCCGCCTCCACGAAGCGGTGCATCTCGGTGCGCATGGCCTCGGTGGTCTCGTCGAGGCCGGCTTCGCCGATGGTGCCGGTGGGGTGGGCGCCGCGGATGATGTCCGCCAGCGCCGCGCGGCTCGCCGCCGTATTGCCCCTGGCCGCGAGGGCGGCGATGGCCGGGTCGGCGCGCAGGGCGGCCTCGGTCGTCTCCGAGACGTAGAGGTCGCCGAGGCGGACGATCTCGCCCTGGCTCATGGGGATGCCGCCAAGGATCTGGGCGACATATTCGCCAAGGCCGATCTGCACGATCAGCTTTTCGGTGGCGCCGAACTTGCCCATCTCGGTGAGGCGGTCGGCATAATGCACCAGCTCGCGCACCGAGAAGACATAAGTGGCGAGCCAGGCGAGGCCGTGGGTGGACCGCTGCTCGCGCTCCATCAGCGCCGGGGAGATGCGACCGCCCTCGGTCACCTGCGCCTTCACCAAAGAGGTGGCTTCCGCCAGCAGGGCTTCCAGCTGCGCCGTGGCCGTGCGGCCGAGCGCAACGGCATCCAGGGTGTCGGTATCGACGGTCTGAAGGGCGGCGCTGGCGCTCATGAAGGCTTTCTCCCGATTGTGCGTTGCAGAATTGACCTATCCTTGCCTTGGAACCGGTCCAACGCAACGGCTGATTACGGCGGCGGTGTGCGCCGGGATCAGCGGGCGCGGCGCGATTGTGCGGCGCCCGCGTGTGCCGGTGAGTTAGAGAGGAATTCTTGAGGTGGGTCGATCCGACCTTCTGCCCATGTCCGGCAGCTCGGAACACAATTATTTTCTAGTCGAAAATAATATATTAGCTGGAGCAAGTATCCGGGTTGCGGGTCCGCCGGTCACCGGACCGCCTCGACCTCGTCGAACCGGGCGGCGAGGTCTTCGAGGTTTTCCTGCACGTGATTGCAGGCGGAGACTGCGGCGAACAAAGAGGTGAGGGTGTCGGCTCCCGCCGTCTCCAGCACGCCCTCGCCATTGAGGCGCTCGGCCTCGGCCTCCAGCGCCGCCACCGCCGCGCGTGCGGCCTGCGCCTTCTCCTCCAGTCCCTCCACCTCCTGGCCGTCGATCAGGTCGGCGAGGGCGAGGATGTGGCCGTTCAGCCCGGCCACGGCGGCGTCGAGGCTCGGGGCGACGCGCGCGGCCACGGCCTTGTCCAGGGGCCGGTCGGCGCCGCGCAGCAGGATGATGACGGAATGCCAGAGCCGGCGGCAGGACCGCACCACCGGCGCCGGATCCGCCTGCCCCACCAGTCCGCCGACCTGCTCGGTCAGCGCCTCGGAGATGCGCGCGTCGGCGGCGCGCAGGGCCTGGCGGGCGGCGGAATTCAGCCGGTCGAGGGCGGTGGGGTCGAGGCCGCGGCCCAGCAGGCCGTCGCGGCCCAGCTCCAGCAGCCCGGCGTTGAGGCGCAGAGCCTTGGCGCAATGGGGGAACAGCCGCAGCAGCGCCCGCTCGGGCAGGATCAGGATGGACGAGGCCATGCCCACCACCCCGCCCACCGCGATCTCGAACACCCGATGGAGGCCGGACAGCCACGGCTCCAGATGGCTCGGATCGGCCAACAGCACGATCACCACCGTCACCGGCGCCAGCTTGTAGCTTGCCGAACGGGCCGACAGGGTGGCGGTGAAGAACACCGCAACGCCCAGCGCCACGTAGGTGAGCGTCGCCGAATTGCCCGCCAGCATGGCCGCGACCACGCCCACCACGCCGCCCACCACCGTGCCCAGCGCCCGATCGATGGCCACCGCGAGGCTGGCGCCGATGGTGGCCTGCACCACCAGCACCGCGGTGAGCACCGCCCAATAGCCGTTGGGAAGGGCCAGCCCCGTGGCCAGCGCATAGGCCACCAGCCCGGCGATGGCGGCCCGCAGCCCGAGCTTGAAATGGCTGGGGCCAAGGAGACCGGAAAGCCGGCTGGAGAGCCGCGCGAGGCGGCGGGGCGGGGCGGGTCCCTGA
>NZ_JAIVFO010000185.1 GCF_029991245.1 Xanthobacter autotrophicus | reverse complement strand
ATCGGACCGAGCGGCTCGGGCAAGTCCAGCCTGATTGCCCTGGCGCTGCGCTTCCGCACGGCGGACCCGGGGGCTCTCGCCTTCGGCGGGGCGCCGGTGGAGGCGTATGAGGCGGACGCCCTGCGCCGGCGCATGAGCGTGCTGGCCCAGCAGGACCACCTGTTCTCCGCCACCATCCGCGACAACCTGCTGATCGCGGCGCCACAGGCCTCGCCCGCTGACATCGAGGCGGCCTGCGCCCGCGCCGGCATCCTGTCCTTCATCGAAGCCCAGCCCGACGGGCTTGAGACCTTCATCGGCGCCCACGGGGCAAAAATCTCGGGCGGGGAGGCCCGCCGCCTGGGCCTTGCCCGCACGCTGTTGAAGGATGCGCCCATCGTCATTCTCGACGAGCCCACCGAAGGCCTCGACGCCGACACCGAGAGGCGCGTGCTCGACACCGTGCTGGAGGCCACCCGGGCGCGCGCCCTGCTCCTTGTCACCCACCGCCCGGCGCGGCTCGAAGCCATGGACGAGATCATTCTCATGGCGGCCGGGCGCATCCTCGCCCGCGGCACGCCGGCCGAAATGACGCCATTCATGGCGGTTGCCGAGCCGGAGGCCGACCGGCCGGGCGGCGGATCGGCATGAAGCACGGCGCCCCACCAGCTTTGACGCCGACACGCCGCGCGAGCCCCCCGGAGTCCCGCGTCGCGGTGATGGAAGCCCGCGCCGCCACCTCAAGGACATCGGGCCTCGCCCCAGTCGCGCCGATGGCGAAGGACGGCATGATGTGCGCAACACCCCAGCCGCTTCAAGGGGCATGCCGGACCGGATGGAACGGCTCTCAAGGCCGGGGACACGTCACGCGGCTCCGTTCAGGAACACCAGCCACAGGGGCAGGCTGACGCAACCGACCAGCGTGGACTGAGCGATGAGGGTGGCGACCGCTTCCCTGTCGGCACCGAAGACGGACGCCAGCACATGGGCCGCGGAGGCCGTCGGCAGGGCGGCGAAGAGGGTCAGCACCGTAGTGCGGACCGGATCGATCCCGATGGCCGTGGCCAGCGCCCAGGTGGCGGCCGGCAGGATCAGCAGCTTGATGGCATTGAGGGCGGCGGAAAAGCGGTTGACCCTGGCGAGCGCGCGCCAGTTCAGCGACGCGCCGATGGACAGGAGCGCAATGGGGATGGCGGCCATCGCCAGCATCCGGACCGGCTTGAGCAGGAGCGGGGACAGCTCCACGCGCAGCATGGAGAGCGCCATCCCCGCCACACTGGCGACGAAGAAGGGGTTCGTCACGATCTGGCGGATCATCTTCGGCACGGACAGGGCATGCCCGCGCGACAACGCGCCGATGGCGAGCACGTTGGCGAGCGGCACCGCCATGCCGATGGCGATGGACATGAGGGCGCGGTGGGTCTCGGGCAGCGTCTGCACGGCCACGAAGGCCAGAGCCGTGTTGAAGCGCCAAGCCGTCTGCCACAGGCCGGCGAAGTCGAGGAAGCGCTCGGGGCCGAGCCGCCGCAACGGCCAGGCGAGGCAGAAGCCGAGGCCGATGATGAGCCAGACGCCGATGCCGACCACCAGCACGTCGCCCGCATCCGGGGCCTTGCTGAGCGCCGCGGTGAAGATCAGCGCCGGGAAAAGCACCTGGAAATTCAGCTTGTCGATGCCCTTCCAGGCGTCCGAGGACAAGGTCAGGCGCAAGGCGCCGCCGAGCGCGATCAGGCTGAAGTCTGGCAGCAGCGCGAGCAGGATCTGGAACATGGCTCAGCCCCGCGCGGCCGCAACGAGACGATCCGCGGCCACCGGCACATCGGCATCGGCGAGCCCCACGAAGCACAGGCGCATCCGGTCGGCGAAGCCCGCATCTCCCGGCTGGAGCGCGAAGGCCGCCCCCGGCGCGTACATCACGCCGCGGGCAACAGCCCGGTCGAACAGGCCGTCGCGCACCGTACCTTCCGGCATCCGCGCGAACACGAACATCCCGCCATCCACCGGCGGCATGAGGAAGCCCGCCGCCGCAAGGCGCCCGGCGAGGGCATCGTAGCGCGCCGCATAGAGGCCCCGCACCCGCGCCACATGGGCATCGAGCCGACCAAGGCGCAGGTAATGCAGCGCCACGCGCTGGGCCAGCGAATTGGGCTGGAGGTCGCTCGCCTGGCGCGCCTCCTGCATCGGACCGGCGACGGCATCCGGCGCAACCGCCCAGCCGAGGCGCAGCCCGGGCGAGATGATCTTGGACAGGCTGCCGAGATGGATGACCGCCACGCCCGGCACCTTTGGCGCCAACGCCAGGAGGCTGGGTGGCGGCGGGACGCGGAACCACAGGGCACGGTACGGATCGTCCTCGATGACGGGGATGCCCCGCTGCGCGCAGAGCGCAAGCATCGCCAGCCGCTGCGTCCGGGTGAGCGTCTCGCCGGTGGGATTGCCGAAGGTCGGCAGGGCGTAGAGGGCGCGCACGTCCGGGGTCGCGGCCAAGGCCGCGGCGAGCCCCGCCATGGCCGTGTCGGCCGCATCAGTGCGATACCCCACGGTGCGCACGCCGACCGCTGCGCAGGCCGAGAGAACCGCCGGATAGACCGGCTCCGGCACCAGCACCGCGGCGCCGGGCGGCGCCAGCGTGCGGATGGCGAGGTCGATGCCCTGCTGCGCGCCGGAGGTGACCAGCAGGCGATGGCCGGCGGGGACCTCGGCGAGGTGCTCCTGAAGCGCTTCCAGAAGCAGCGGATCCCCGGCGCTCGGCCCGTAGGTCCACGCCGGGAAGTCGGCACCCGCCTTCGGCAGGGCCTCCGCGAGGCCCGCGTGATCGTAGGCGTCGCGGGAGGGATGCCCGCTGGCCAGGTTGAGCATGCCCGGCCGCGCCGCGAACGGGAAAAGGGCGCGCAGGGGATTGGCGGGAATACCGGCGATGAAGGGATTGAGGGCGATGCTCACGGGGCGGACCGGACGTTTCGGGTGACGACAGGCTTATTCTTGATCAGAATGAAATGGCATAATCCAATAACCCTTGGTTATTCAGATGGCCGCTGCCCCCTTCGATGCCGTTCCCCTGCTCGCCATGCGCCTGTTGCCCCTCGTGGAGCGGCTCGGCAATCTGACCGAGGCGGCCCGGGCCCTCGACGTCAGCCAGCCGGCGGCGAGCAAGGCCATCGTCCGCGCCGAGGAGATCTGCGGCCTTGCCCTCATCATGCGCGGGCGCCGGCCCATGGTACTCACGGCGGAAGGCCGCATCCTGGCGGAACATGCCGAACGGCAGGATGAACTCGCCCGCCTGACGGCCCGCCGCCTGGACGATTGCAGGGCGCAGGGGGATGGCCTGGTGCGCATCGCCTCCTTCGGGGCGTCCGCCTCCACCCACATCCTGCCGCAGCTCGTTTCGGCCGTGAGCCATCGCTATCGCAAGCTCCAGATCGAGATCACCGAAAACACCGACCAGCCGACCTTGCAGGCGCTCCATGACGGCCGCGTCGACTTCGCCACCATCGTGGAGACCGAGGACCCGGACCTTGAGCTGCTGCCCCTCAAGCAGGATCACCTGATGGCGCTGGTGCGGACCGGCGACCCGCTCGCCCGCCGCCGGACGCTCGACGCGCAGACGCTGGCCGCGGTGCCCTTCATCATGACCAAGGGCGGCAGCGAGCCGCTGGTGCGCGCCTGGCTCGCCCGTGGCGGACACGAGCCCATGATCCGCCATTCGATCCAGCAGATCACCTCCATCCTGGCCCTGGTGCGGGCCGGCATGGGGGTGTCGATCATCGCCGAGACCGCGGTGCCGGAGACCCATGCCGGGGTGACGGTGACCCCGCTTGAGCCGAGCTTTCCCCGGACCCTCTGCCTGGCCCGGCGCGCGGGGAGCTTCGCCTCCCACGCGGCCGAAATCGTCTGGCGCATGGCCGCCGAACGGGCCATTCCCCGCTGAGCGGCGGCCCGCGTCGCCTCACGCCCCCTTCGGCATGGCCTTCATGTCCGGCTTGTCGAAGGCGACCTTCTCCCCGAAGCAGAAGACGCGGCGGGTCTGCGCCTTGACGAACGCGGGGTCGAGCCGCACCGCGCCCGCGTCCGCCCAGATGGCGTCCGGGCGCGCCTTCACCCACGGATCGGGGGGAAGCAGGGTGGAGCCCCGCGTGGTCACGTCCCAGATGCCGTAGTGATGGGGCACGACGAGGCGCGCCTTCAGCCGCTCCGCCACCGCATCCGCCTGCGCATAGCTCAGGACGTGCTGCGAGCCGTCCACGGGGAGCAGCAGGATGTCGATTTCGCCGAGTTTCTCCCACACGCTGTCCGGCGGGTTCGGCCGGTTGTCGCCCCAATGCAGGATCCGGAGGCCCGCCACTTCGACGATGAGCAGGCAATTGTCGAACGAGCGCCAGTTGTCGGGCGGCGTGGTGCCCACATGGGTCAGGCGGCGGGTCATCTCCGCCCAGTCATAGGCATTGTGCCGGCTGTCGCTCACGTGCTTGTCGGCGATGCCGGTGATGGTGACATCGGCGAAGCTGTAGGTTCCGATCAGCCGGTCCAGGATGACGTTGGCGCTGAGCTGATGCAGGCCATCATGGTCGAAATGGGCATGGGTGGAGAGGGCCACGTCCACCTGCGTCTTCGGGAAATCGTAGAGGTACCAGTCCCACGTCCCCCAGGGCGGGTTGCGCCAGGGGTCGAGCATCAGCGTCAGCCCACCGGGGGTCGTGATGCGGAAGGCCGAGCCGCCGAAGAAGGCCAGCTCGATGGATCCGTCACCGGACGCCGCCGGCCCGGTCTCCTGAAGCTCGATCATGTGGTTGTGGTTCTCGGGCTGCCGCCACGCCCACAGCCCCTCGCTGCTCCTGTCCTTCATCGCTGATGTCCGTCCCTCGGGTTGAACTCCATCGCGTCCAGGAGGACGCGGCCTTTCTTGATCACGACCGCCGCCGCATTGGTGCCGAAGCGGAATGGGAGCTGGCGGAAGTCCGGCACGTCGAACACCACCAGGTCCGCCTGCTTGCCGGGCGCGATTGAGCCGATCCTGGCGTCGCGCCGGATCGCCTTCGCGGCATTGAGCGTGACGCCCAGCAGCGCCGCCTCGGGCGACAGGCCCGAAAGGCGGCAGGCGAAGCCCATGGTCACCTGCTGGGAGAGATGCCAGCACACCGGGCACAGGTCGGTGGCGAGGGCCACGTTGACGCCCGAGCAGGCGAAGCGGCGCGCATCCACGGGCCGGGGATGGCCCACGGCCCAGTCGAAGCCGGGAAAGAAAGCAACGCTGGTGCCGGCATCGGCCAGCACGCGCAGGTCGTCGTCGCCCAGCATGTTGCCGTGGTCGACCGAGGCCGCCCGCATCTCCGCCGCCAGCCGCGCGCCGCCGATGTTGACGCGTGCGTCGGTGTGCAGCTTGGCGGCGAGCCCCGCGTCGGCGGCAGCGGCGAGCACACGCCGGCACTCGTCGATGGTGAACACGTCCGGGTCCACATAGACGTCGCAGAATTCCGCCAGCCCGCGCCCGGCGATCGCCGGGATGGTGTCGGCGATCATCCGGTCCAGGTAGCGCGCCGCCCCCTCCCTCGGCCGCGCATGGGCGCCCAGATAGGTGCCGACGATCTCGACGCCGGTGACCTCCTCCACCAGCCGGGCCGCCTCCAGCGAGGCGATATCGCTGTCGTGGTCCAGCCCATAGCCGGACTTGGTCTCGATGGTGGTGGTGCCGCAGGCAAGCATGCTGCGGGCCCGGCGCAGGGCGGCTTCGGCGAGGCGTTCGGCCGGTAGCCCGGCATTGGCGGCGCGGGACGCCGGGACGCCCCAGGGAAGGCCGGCGGCGGTGAGGCCGGCATCGTCCAGCCCCCGGGTCCGGTGGAAATATTCGCTGGAGCGGTCGCCTTCGAAGATGAGATGGGTATGGCAATCCACCAGCCCCGGGGCCAAGACGCCGCCCCTGGCGTCGACCATGCGCGTTTCCGCACCGATCAACGGCAGGATGGCGGCCTGCGGCCCCACGGCCGCAATCTGCTCGCCCCGAACGGCGACGGCCCCGCCTTCCACCACCCCGATCCCGTCGGGCTGGCCCGGATCGCACAGCACCACTTGCGCGGCACCGACGATCACGAGGTCGGCGGCGGCCGTCCCCATGGATGGCGTGTCCTTTATCGGCGTCTCCCGAGCGAGCAACTTTTCCTCTCCATGCCTGAGGCGCGACACGTTCCAGGACTGACCATGGGCCGAAGCGAGGACATGATGTACACGGCACACGGCGCGGCATCAAACAAGCTTAAATAATGTTATTACTTACATATTCAGATTCGATAAGCTTTTCTGCGACTTTTATTCATATTCATGCCAAAATAATATAGGAATTGACGGCCATCTGTTTTCCATTTTGTCTAACGTGAACAAATGTTGATCACAATTATCTCTTCCGTAGCGGCACACAAGACCGCAGGGCGCCCCCTGCATCCGCCTGCGGGTGGGATGCGAACTGATGGCCGAAAAGGGCTGCGCATAAAACAAGCAGTCATGACTGTCTTTTTTGCGCGCGACCGGAACCGGCGCGTGTCAGGCTTTGACCATGGAAACCATACTCCTCAGAAACGAAGGCGAGACCGTCGACGGCCGCGAGCTGAAAGGCGCCGCCATGCGCGCCCGGCTGCGCACCGCGACCGAGGAACTCATCGCCGAAGTGGGTGTGAATGCCGCATCCGCCGCCGCCATCGCGCAGCGATGCGGCGTTTCCCGCGGCGCGATGCTGCATCATTACCCCACGCGCGACGAACTCATCATCGACACCGCAGCCCATTTCTGGCGGCGCGCGCAGGACATCGTAGCCGCGCTCGCCGACGACATGAGCGCGGGGCGCACGGATGTCACGGCCTTCGTTGAACGCCTCTACGAGGATGTGTTCCGGGCCAATGCGCTCGTCACCATGCTCGACCTCATGGTCACCGGCCGCGACACCCGGGTCGGCGAGGCGGTGGAGCAGATCCTCACGGACCTGTTCCGCTCCTACGAGAACCTGGGCGTCAAGGCGTTCGAGGTGTCCGGGCTGCCGCCCGAGCGCATCCACGTGATCATCACCCTCATCGTCTCCACCCTGCGCGGACTGCGCATCCAGGACAACATCCACCGGGACGAGGCCCGCGTGCGCGACGTGCTCGCCATGCTGGTGGATGCGGTGCAGACCATTCTCGAACGGGAAAGCGGCGCTGCGGCCAAGCCTCGGACAAGCTCCCCGCGGCGGCGGCCATGACCGGGACCCCCGCCCACGCCCCTGTCTCTTATACACAGCTGAC
>NZ_JAIVFO010000184.1 GCF_029991245.1 Xanthobacter autotrophicus | reverse complement strand
CTCCCCAACCCTCCCCCGCAGGCGGGAGAGGGGGCGGGCCGGTGTTTCCGGCCAGAATTGTCCTGCCCCCGCCTCAGCTGGGAGCGGTGCAAACCCTCCCCCGCTTGCGGCGGGAGCCGCCCCTCTCAGTTCCCCTGCGCGATCAGCGCGCGGGAGATGATGAGCCGCATGATCTCGTTGGTGCCTTCCAGGATCTGGTGGACCCGCAGGTCGCGCACGATCTTCTCCACACCGTAGTCGGCGAGATAGCCGTAGCCGCCGTGGAGCTGGAGCGCCTCGTTGGCCACGTTGAACCCGGCGTCGGTGGCGAAGCGCTTGGCCATGGCGCAGAGCTTGGTGGCGTCCGGCGTCTTGGCATCCAGCGCCGCCGCCGCGCGCCACAGGAAGGTGCGCGCCACCTCCAGCTCGGTGGCCATGTCGGCGAGGCGGAATTGCAGCGCCTGGAAGGCGTCGAGCCGTTGTCCGAACGCCTTGCGCTCGCGCATGTAGGACAGCGTCTTGTCGAGGGCCGCCTGCGCCCCGCCCAGCGAGCAGGCGCCGATGTTCAGCCGTCCGCCGTCGAGCCCGGCCATGGCGATCCTGAAGCCGTCGCCCTCCGCGCCGAGGCGGTTTTGCACCGGCACGCGCACGCCCTCGAAGATGACGGCGCGGGTGGGCTGCACGTTCCAGCCCATCTTCTTCTCGTTGGCCCCGAAGGAGAGGCCGGGGGTGCCCGCCTCGATCACCAGGGTGGAGATGCCCTTGGGGCCTTCCCCGCCAGTGCGCACCATCACCACATAGATGTCGGAGGCGCCGGCCCCCGAGATGAACTGCTTCTGGCCATCGACCACATAGTAATCGCCGTCGCGCACCGCCTTGGTCTTCAGGGCGGCGGCATCCGATCCCGCGCCCGGCTCGGTGAGGCAGTAGGAGGCGATATGCTCCATGGTCGTGAGGCGGGGCACCCACGTGGCGCGCTGGTCCTCGTCGCCGAAGCGGTCGATCATCCAGGTGGCCATGTTGTGGATGGAGAGAAAGGCCGCCGTGCCGGGGCAGCCGGTGGCCAGCGCCTCGAAGATCAGCGCCGCGTCGAGCCGTGACAGGCCGGAGCCGCCCACGTCGTCCTGCACATAGATGCCGCCCATGCCCAGCGCGGCGGCGGCGCGAAGCGTGTCCACCGGGAAGTGCTTCTTCTCGTCCCATTCCACGGCGAAGGGGGCGATCTCGGCGTTCGCGAAATCCCGCGCCATCTCGCGGATGGCGATCTGGTCCTCGGTGAGCGTGAACATGTCAGGGGCGCCAGTGATCGAGGGGGAGGATTGGGGGAAGGTCCTGCGCGCCTGCCGCCTTGCGAGCGAGCCGGTGGTCGGCAGTCAGGAAAGGACAATCCATTTCGCGGGCGAGGCTGAGATAGATGCAATCGTAAACGGCGTGGTCGAGCCTGAACGACAGCTCGATGGCGACAGGAAGCAGGGGCTCGACCGGAAACAGCCGCTGGAAGAAGGGCGGAAGCTGTGTGCAGATGTGGATGGCGTCTTCCACCGTCATGGCTCCCGCACGTTTCTTCTTCCAAAGGGCATTGGCGACTTCCGCCTGAACAAGCGTCGGCGCGAGCAGGCTTGCGCCGGACGCAAGAAGGGCACGGGCAGCGGCCCGATCCCCCTCGTCGAAGAACCATTTCAGGGCGATGCTGGCATCGACCACGAAGCGGCTCATTCAAGCCCCTCACGAATCTCATCGAGCGTCAGGGGAGGGGATGGCTTGGTGCGGGCCAGAAAATACTGCGACACCGCCACCCGCTCCTCCGGCGTGTAGGGCCGGTTCTTCTCCAGCAGGTTGCGGATTTCCTGCTCCAGCGAGATCCCGTTCCGCTTGGCCCGCTCCCGGTAGACGTTGAGGGTCTCGTCGGGAATGTTGCGGATCAGCACCTGGGCCATGGCCCCCTCCTGCTCTCATCTCGTGCTATCAAAAATGATAGCACGAGATGTCGCGTGCAAGGGAGCGCCAGTCCAGTCGCGCCCTCACCCCATGGTGGGGATGACGAAGTCCGCGCCGTCCTTGATGCCCGAGGGCCAGCGGGAGGTGACAGTCTTGGTCTTGGTGTAGAAGCGCACGCCGTCCGGCCCGTGCTGGTTGAGGTCGCCGAAGCCCGAGCGCTTCCAGCCGCCGAAGGTGTGGTAGGCCAGCGGCACCGGGATCGGCACGTTGATGCCCACCATGCCCACGTTCACCTTGGAGGCGAAGTCGCGGGCCGCGTCGCCGTCGCGGGTGTAGATGGCGACGCCGTTGCCGTATTCATGCTCGGTGGGAAGCCGCAGGGCCTCGTGGTAGTCCGGCGCGCGCACCACGGAGAGGACGGGACCGAAGATCTCCTCCTTGTAGATGCGCATGTCGGCGGTCACGTGGTCGAACAGGCAGCCGCCCATGTAGAAGCCGTTCTCATAGCCCTGCATCTTGAAGCCGCGGCCGTCCACCAGCAGCTTGGCGCCTTCCTGAAGGCCGATGTCCACGTAGTTCTTCACCCGCTCCACCGCCTCGCGGGTGACGAGGGGGCCGAAGTCGGCCGAGCCGTCGGTGGAGGGGCCGATCTTCAGGCTCTCCACGCGGGGCACCAGCTTTTCCAGCAGCCGCTCGGCGGCGTCTTCGCCCACCGGCACCGCCACCGAGATGGCCATGCAGCGCTCGCCGGCGGAGCCGTAGCCGGCGCCGATGAGGGCGTCCACGGCCTGGTCCATGTCGGCGTCAGGCATGATGATCATGTGGTTCTTGGCGCCGCCGAAGCCCTGCACGCGCTTCCCGTTGGCTGCGCCCCGGGCATAGATGTACTGGGCGATGGCGGTGGAGCCCACGAAGCCGATGGCCTGGATGTCCGGATGGTCGAGGATGCCGTCCACCGATTCCTTGTCGCCGTTCACCACATTGAGGATGCCCGCCGGCAGGCCGGCTTCCAGCATCAGCTCGGCCAGCAGCATGGGCACGCCGGGATCGCGCTCCGACGGCTTGAGGATGAAGGCGTTGCCGCAGGCGATGGCGGGGCCGAACTTCCACATGGGGATCATGGCCGGGAAGTTGAACGGGGTGATGCCCGCCACCACGCCCAGCGCCTGGCGCATGGAATAGATGTCGATGCCGGGGCCGGCGCCGTCGGAATAATCGCCCTTCATGAGGTGGGGGATGCCCACCGCGAATTCCACCACCTCCAGCCCGCGCTGGATGTCGCCGCGGGCGTCGGGCACGGTCTTGCCGTGCTCGCGGGCGAGCAGGTCGGCGAGCTTGTCATAGTCGCGCTGCACCAGCTCCAGGAACTTCATCAGCACGCGGGCGCGGCGCTGCGGATTGGTGGCGGCCCATGCCGGCTGGGCGGCCTTGGCGTTGGCGACGGCGGCGTTCAGCTCGTCGGTGGAGGCGAGGGCCACGTGGGCGATCACCTCGCCGGTCATGGGCTGGTAGACGTCGGCATAGCGGCCCGACGTGCCGGGCACGTGCTTGCCGCCGATGAAATGGCCGATCTCGCGCATGATGGGTGTTCCCTTGTGGTGCGTTTCCAAAAGTGGGGCCCGCCTGACCGGCGCCCTTTGTTGGCCGGCACATTGCCCTATCTTTTTGTGCACAGCTACGGCAATCTCCGCACCATTGATGTGCGTCAATTCACACCAGCGGCACTGGTCTTCGACCGGTGCCGGCAGAGGCCGGAGCCGGGCGGCGCGCGGGGTGTCCCGGCCGCCGGGATCACATGAGGGGGAGCCGTGCGAGCGGGGGATTTCGACTGGTCGGACCTCACCTTCTTCCTCGCCGTGGCGCGAGCCGGGCGGCTGACGGCGGCGGCCGCGCGCCTGAAGGTGGAGCATTCCACCGTGAGCCGGCGCATCGGCGCGCTGGAGGAGGCGCTGGGGGCGAAGCTGTTCGACCGCCGGCCCCATGGCTACGGCCTCACCGCCGCCGGCGAGCGTCTGATGGCCGCCGCCGAGGGCATGGAGACCCTGGCGCTGGCGGCGCAGGGCGAGATCGGCGGGGCGGACCTGGGCGTCGCCGGCACCGTGCGCATCGGCGCGCCGGACGGGTTCGGCACCTTCTTCCTCGCCCCGCGCATCTCGGCGCTGGCCGACCTGCACCCGGAGCTGGACATCCAGCTCCTCGCCATGCCGCGTCTGTTCTCCTTGTCGAAGCGCGAGGCGGATATCGCCATCTCCCTGTCGCGGCCCAAGGAGGGGCGGCTGCATGCCCGCAAGCTCACCGACTACCGGCTGGGGCTCTATGCGGCGCGGGCCTATCTGGAGCGGCACGGGCCCATCGAGAGCCGCGCCGGCCTCCAGCGCCACCCCTTCATCGGCTATGTGGACGACCTGATCTACGCGCCGGAGCTGGATTACGTGCCCCTGGTGGCCAAGGACATCCGGGTGCGGCTGAAGAGTTCGAGCCTCGTCGCCCAGCTCACGGCGACCCAGGCGGGGGCGGGGGTGTGCGTCTTGCCCTGCTTCATGGCCGACCAGTTCGCGGGGGAACGGCCGGACGCCCTGGTGCCCATCCTGCCCGGCGAGGTGGGGCTGACGCGCACCTTCTGGCTGCTCACCCACACCGACACCCGCGACCTTGCCCGCATCCGCGTGGCGGCGGATTTCATCGCTGGCGTGGTGCAGAAGGGCAGGGGGGTGCTGCTGCCGGGGTGATCAGGCCGCGCCGGGGGCGCGCCGTCGCGCCCTCTCATACCTTGACGCCGACCCCCTCTGCCCCTATACGAGCCGCTTCCCGATAGAGCGGGTGAGTGCGGCAGGGTCGTCTGGCCCCGCTTCGCGTTCCCCGCTGAAGACCAGATAAGAAGGACTTCTGCCATGTCCCGGCGGTGTGATCTGACCGGCAAGGGGGTTCTGAGCGGCCACACGGTGAGCCACTCGAACCACAAGACCAAGCGCCGGTTCCTCCCGAACCTGTGCAACGTCACCCTTGAGAGCGAGACGCTGAAGCGCACCATCCGCCTCCGGGTGAGCGCCAACGCGCTCAAGAGCGTGGATCATCGCGGCGGCCTCGACGCCTTCCTCAAGAAGGCCCACGACGAGGAACTGTCCCCGCGCGCCCTCGAGTTCAAGCGCCTGATTGCCAAGGCTGCGACCGCCGAGGCGGAACCCGCCGCGGCCTGAGGCTGAGGCCCGGCCTCCGGGCACTGTCCTGACGAATCGACCCGCGGGTGGCCATGCCTCCGCGGGTTTTCGTCGTTTTGGGGCTGGATGAGTGGGAGGGGGCCGCCCCGTCTCGCAAGCTCCGTCCCGCAAGCCCTGCCCCGAGAGCTTTCCTGCGCCCCTTTTCCCCTTGGGGGCCGGCGCGGCCTCACGCCAGTTCGGCCACCGCGTCGGTCAGGCGTTCCAGGTCTTCCGGGCGGGACAGGCGGTGGTCGCCGTCCTTGATGAGGGAGAACACCACGTCGTCCTCGGCAAGGCAGCTGACGAGGCGCATGGCGTGCTGCCACGGCACGTCCTCGTCCTGCGCGCCCTGGAGGATGCGCACCGGGCAGCCCACCGCGAACGGCGCGCCGAGCAAAAGATGCCGGCGCCCGTCCTCGATGAGGGCGCGGGTGATCACATAAGGTCCGTCGCCATAGGCCGAGGGCCGCTCGAATCGGCCGGTGGTCTCGATCTGCGCCCACACCTCGGGGGCAAAACGCGCCCGCATCAAATCCTCGGTGAAGTCCGGCGCCGGGGCCACCAGCACCAGCCCCTTCAGCCGCGTCTCCCCCCGCTTGGCCAGCAGCCGCGCCAGCAGCAGCGCGATCCATCCGCCCATGGAGGAGCCGATCACCACCTGATCGCCCTGCGTCCTGGCGTCGAACACCGCCACCGCCTCCTCCAGCCAGCGGGAGATGGTGCCGTCCTCGAAGGCGCCGCCGGAGGTGCCGTGGCCGCTATAGTCGAAGCGCACGTTGGCGCGGCCATGGTCGGCGGCCCAGCGGGCGAGGTGCTCGGCCTTGGTGCCGGTCATGTCCGACTTGAAGCCGCCCAGCCAGAACAGGCCCGGCGCCACGCCGGCCAGCGCGCGCACGGCGATGGCGCGGTCGCCCACCTCAAGGTGGGAGAAGTCTTCATCGAGCGTCGTTTCACCAAGCGTCATGGATCTCACGCGAACGTCGAAAAATAACGGGCGATGATGCGGCCGTAGATGGCGGTGAGGGCGTGGATGTCCTTAACCGGCGTCGCCTCGTCCACCTTGTGCATGGTGCGGCCCACGAGGCCGAATTCCACCACCGGGCAGATGTCCTTGATGAAGCGCGCATCCGAGGTGCCGCCCGAGGTGGAGGGCTCGGGCCGGCGCCCGGTCACCTCTTCCACCGCGCCGGCGACGAGGTCCGTGAACGGGCCGGGGGTGGTGAGGAAGCTCTGGCTGGCGCCGGGCCGGAATTCGAGGTCATGGGCCGCGCCGGCGCTGTCGAGGCGGCGGATGATCTCGGCCTTCAGGCTCTCCAGCGAGAACTGGTCGTTGAAGCGCACGTTGAAGCGGGCGGTGGCCTGCGCCGGGATCAGGTTGAACACCGGATTGCCCACGTCCACCGAGACCACTTCCAGGTTCGAGGGCGGGAAGAAATCCGTGCCCGCATCCAGCGGCGCGGCGGTGAGCGCCACCAGCAGCTTCAGGAGGCGGGGAATGGGATTGTCGGCGAGGTGCGGATAGGCCACGTGCCCCTGCACGCCCTTCACCGTGATGAGGCCGGAGAGGCTGCCGCGCCGCCCCACCTTGAAGGCATCGCCCAGCGCGTCGGGATTGGTGGGCTCGCCCAGCAGGCAATGGTCGATGGTCTCGCCCTTCTCCTTCAGCCAGTCCACCACCTTCACCGTGCCGTCCAGGGCCGGGCCCTCCTCGTCGCCGGTGATGAGGAAGGAGAGGCTGCCCCGCGCCGGCCGGCCGAAGCCGAGCGCGGCGGCGAGGAAAGCGGCCACCGCCCCCTTCATGTCCACCGCCCCGCGCCCGTGGAGCACGCCGTCCTCAACCGTGCCGGCGAAGGGGCCGTGGTGCCACTGGGCGGCGTCGCCCTCCGGCACCACGTCCACATGGCCGGCGAAGCACAAATTGGGGCCGGTTTCGCCGATGCGGGCGTACAGGTTGGGGATGGGCACGCCGCCGGTTTCGAAGGTCAGGCGCTCGACGCGGTATCCGGCAGCCTCCAGCCTTTTGGCCACCAGCTCCAGCGCATCGTCCGAGCGGGGCGTCACCGAGGGCGCGCGGATCAGCTCGGCGGCCAGCGCCACCGGATCGGCCGAGGGGGCGGCCAATGGGGCTGGAG
>NZ_JAIVFO010000183.1 GCF_029991245.1 Xanthobacter autotrophicus | reverse complement strand
AGACAGGGGCGGGTGTCGTCATGGGGGTCCCGGAAATGGCGGCCTCAGGCATCATCGGTCCAGGTCCGTCCGTCCCGCTCGATGAGGGCGATGGCGGCGGCGGGGCCCCAGGTGCCGGCGGTGTAGGGTTTCGGCGGTTCGTGGGCGGTCCGCCAGGCGTCGAGGATGGGGTCGATCCAGTGCCAGGCCGCCTCCACCTCGTCACGGCGCATGAACAGGGTCTGGTTGCCGCGCACCACGTCCATGATGAGGCGTTCATAGGCGTCGGCGTTGCGCACCCCGAACACGCTGGCAAAGCTCATGTCGAGGGGCACGTGCTGCAGCCGCATGCCGCCGGGGCCGGGGTCCTTGATCATCAGCCAGAGCTTCACGCCCTCGTCGGGCTGGAGGCGCAAGACGAGGCGGTTGGCCACGATGGGACCCGCCTCTGCATCGAACACCGAATGGGGGATGGGCCGGAACGCCACCACGATCTCGGATACGCGGGAGGCCAGCCGCTTGCCGGTGCGCAGGTAGAATGGCACGCCCGACCAGCGCCAGTTGCCGATCTCCGCCTTCAGCGCCACGAAGGTCTCGGTCTCCGACGCTCCGGACCCCAGCTCTTCCAGGTAGCCTGGCACCGCCCCGCCCGCCGAGGCGCCGGCGCGATACTGGCCGCGCACGGTGAGCTGGCCGGCATTGGCCTCGGTGATGGGGATGAGGGCCTTGAGAACCTTCAGCTTTTCGTCACGCACCGCATCCGCGTCCAGCGATACCGGTGGCTCCATGGCGACAAGGCAGAGCAGCTGGAGAATGTGGTTCTGCACCATGTCGCGCAGGGCGCCGGCGGTGTCATAGTAACCGGCGCGGCCGGCGGTGCCGATGCTCTCGGCCACGGTGATCTGCACATGGTCGATGTGGGCATTGTTCCACACCGGCTCGAACAAGGCGTTGGCGAAGCGCAGCGCCATCAGGTTCTGCACCGTCTCCTTGCCGAGATAATGGTCGATGCGGAACACCGCTTCCTCGCGGAAGACCTTGCCGACAGCCGCGTTCACCTTCAGCGCCGAGGCGAGGTCCTTGCCCACCGGCTTTTCCACCACCACGCGGGTCTTGTCGGTGACGATGCCGTGGGCGCCGATGCGCGCGCAGATGGGATCGAACAGGTCCGGCCCCACGGCGAGGTAGAGCACGCGGACATGCTCGCGCCCCTGCTCGAGGAGGCGGGCGAGGTCCGCCCAACCCGCGTCGGTCTGGGCGTCCACCGCCACATAGTCGAGCCGGTTGAGGAAATGCGCGAGACGGGCGGGGCGGGCCTCCTCGATGCCGTCGGACGTTTCCACCGCTTCACGGGCGAAGTCCTGGAAGGCCGCCCGCGCCATGGGGCGCCGGGAAACGCCGATGATGCGCGCCTCGTCGGGCATCTGGCCGGCGAGATCGCGCTCGAACAGGGCCGGCAGCAGCTTGCGCCGCGCGAGATCGCCGGTGGCGCCGAACACGATGATATCGAAGGGTTCGACCGCGACCGCACGCGCCCCCATGAGCCTCTCCCCCCGACCGCGGCGCCCTGGCAACCCGCGCGAACCCAAGGCTGGCCACAGGCGTTCGCCGTCCGCGAACGCCTGTCTTCCGCCCCGAAGCGGAGTGGGCACTCTAGATCACGTTCCGACTGGTTTGCACCGCAAACTGGTCGGTGGAACGCGCTCTGTCCGCGCACCTCCGCCGGCGCGTGGGCACCGCGCATCCATGCAGCAGCATGCGCGATGTTGATGAAAGAGGGATGGCGCGGGGAACGTGGCGCCGGGGCTTGTGATCTTCGGCGCGGTCGCGGCGATCGCTCCACCCGATCGGCGGGGCGGGAGCGCGGCAACAAGGGTTCAGACAAGCAAATCCGCGCGTGCGGGCACGCGCGGCAGAAACGGCTCGAAACTGGGACGTGCTCGCGCCGCGCCGGTTCAGGACCGGCCGGCGCTCCGCCGGATCAGCGGGTCGGGCGCGGCTTGGAGGGGATGAGGCCCTCGCGCTGGGCACGCTTGCGGGCGAGCTTGCGGGCGCGACGGATGGCCTCTGCCTCCTCGCGGGCGCGCTTCTCGGACGGCTTCTCGTAGTGGCCACGCAGCTTCATCTCGCGGAAGATCCCCTCGCGCTGCATCTTCTTCTTGAGCGCCTTGAGGGCCTGATCAACATTGTTGTCGCGGACGAGAACTTGCACGTGTTTACCTCTTCGAGCTGTTGCGCCGAGCCCAGCAAGCCGTGATCTGGCCAACCTTGATCTGAACACCCGGACCGGGGAAGCCCGAGCCTTTCGCTCGACTTCAGCTCATCCGGAAGGAGTGCTCTCTTATCAGAAGCCTTGAACCTTGTCCACACGCCATATGCGCTGGAAAAGCGAGACGGGGCCTTGTGTCGGCTCATCTTCGCGCCGGTCGGTCCACGACGTAAGAGGTCCGCCTGGCCCGGGAAGATGCGGTCACCGCGCGGCGGCGAAGGCGGATTTGGTGGACGTTTGCAGTCCGGGCAGGACGATGGCCCGGGCAGCCTGCTTCTGCGCCTCGCGGCAGAGGGCGTCCAGCTCCGTCCGGATCTCGGAATCGGCAAAGCAGTGGGCCGCCTCCCGGATGCCCTGCATGAACCGCAGCTCGATCTGGATCAGACGCCAACTGCCATAGCGGCCCGTCCGGGCCATGTGCCGCGCCAGTTCGCGCAGCCACTCCTTGAAGCGATCCTGGGCCACCTGCATTCCCCGAACCAGTGTGGTATTATAGTAATGAATCCGAGTTGGGCAGATATGCCCGATGGCGAGCTCTTCGTCGCCATGGCGATTCGCCTCAGGTTTCGGAAGGTCACGTCTGAAATGGTATAATGATGCAGTGCAATGACAGGGCTGTGACAGGCGGCGCCCTGGTATCCGTCGCGCTCAAAAATGCGTGCTCGACCCTAGCAATCGCCTTCGGGAATGTTGGTGCAGGCTTCAGGATCGCGGCGCACCCGCACCACGTGGCCCATCTTGCGGCCGGCGCGGGCCTCGTCCTTGCCATAGAGGTGGACGTGGGTACCGGGCTCGGCCAGCAGGGCCTGCCAGTCATGCACGTCGGCGCCGATGAGGTTGGTCATCTGCACCCGGCCCATGCGCGCCACCTCGCCCAGCGGCCAGCCGGCGATGGCGCGCACGTGCTGCTCGAACTGGGAGGTCACGGCGCCGTCCTGGGTCCAGTGCCCGCTGTTGTGCACCCGGGGGGCGATCTCGTTGACGATCACCCGTTCGTCCGCGCCGCATCCCACCACGAACAGCTCCACCGCGAACACGCCCTCATAATCGAGGGCATCGCCGATGGCGCGGCCGATGGCGCGAGCCTGCCGCGCCGTGGTCGCCGACAGGGTGGCGGGCACGGTGGAGGTGTGCAGGATGTGCTCGCGGTGCACGTTCTGCGTCACGTCGAAGGCCTGGAAGGCCCCATCCGCCCGCCGCGCCGCCACCACCGAGACCTCGCGCTCGAAGCTGACGAAGCCTTCGAGGATCGCGCTCTGCCGGCCCAGCGCGTGCCAGGCGGCGGTGAGGTCTTCCTCCGGGCGGATGATGACCTGGCCCTTGCCGTCATAGCCGAAGCGCCGGGTCTTCAGCACCGCCGGAAGGCCGAGCGCCGCCGCTCCCGCCTCAAGGCCGGCGAGGTCGTCCACCGCGGCGAACGGTGCGGTCTCGATGCCGAGGTCGCGCACGAAGCTCTTTTCCGCCAGCCGGTCCTGGGTGATGGCGAGGGCCTTCGCCCCCGGCCTCAGGGGCACGCGGGCGGCCAGGAACTCGGCGGTGGCGAGCGGGACATTCTCGAATTCATACGTCACCACGTCCACGCCCGCCGCGAAGCGTTCCAGCGCCGCGAAGTCGTCATAGGGCGCGCAGATGTGGTGCGCGCTCACATGGAAGGCGGGGCTGTCCTTGTCCGGGCACAGGATATGGGTCTTCAGGCCCAGTTCCGCCGCCGCGAGCGCGATCATGCGGCCGAGCTGGCCGCCGCCGAGGATGCCGATGACGCTACCGGGTTTCAGCATGGCTCAGGCCGGCCGTTCCGCCACAGCCCCGGTACGCGCCGCGCGCCAGGCTTCAAGGCGCTGGGACAGGGCCGGGTCCGAAAGCGCCAGCACGGCGGCGGCCAGCAGCGCCGCATTGGTCGCGCCGGCGACGCCGATGGCGAGGGTGCCCACCGGCACGCCGGCCGGCATCTGCACGATGGAATAGAGGCTGTCGAGGCCGGACAGGGCTTTGGACTGCACCGGCACGCCGAATACGGGGAGCGTGGTGAGCGCCGCCACCATGCCGGGCAGGTGGGCCGCGCCACCGGCGCCGGCGATGATCACCTTGAAGCCGTCCGCCTTCGCGCTGCGGGCGAAGGCGTACATGCGCTCGGGCGTCCGATGGGCGGAGACGATGCGGCTGTCGTGCGGGATCTGCAGCGCTTCCAGCGTCTCGGCCGCGTGGCGCATGGTCTCCCAATCGGACTGGCTGCCCATGATGACGGCAACATCAGCCGTGCTCATCCCTCAAGACCCCTTAAAACGGAAAGCGCGGCTTTATAGGATCGCCGCAGCCGGGGCAAGGGTTGCGGCCAACTCTCCTGTCCGCGTCCGGGCGCGGGCGGCCTCAGCGCCAGCGGCGGTGGAGCCACAGCCACTGGTCGGGATATTCGCGCACCCAGCCTTCGATCACGCCGGTGACGGCCTGCATGGCGCCCACCACGTCGATCTTGCCTTCGCCGTCGCGGGGCAGGGCGATCTCTTGCGTGATCTCCACCCGGAAGCGCGCGCCGGGCAGGCGGATGACGCGCATGCCGTGTACCGGGCAATCAAACTGCCGGGCGAGGCGCGCCAGCGTCGGGTTGGTGGCGCAGGGCCGGCCGAAGAAGGTCACGTCCGGCCCGCCGGTCCAGTACTGGTCGATCAGCATGCCCAGATGCTGCCCCTCGGCCAGCATGCGCGCCATCTGGCGGCCGGCATCGCGCCCGGCGCGGATGAGGCCCGGCATGGTGCCGGCGCGCATCTCCTCGATGAGGGCGGCAGCGCTTTTGTTGTTGGGCGCGCGATAGAGCACGCCCCCCGGCACATCGAACTTGGCGCCGGCGATGGCGCACATTTCCCAATTGCCGGTGTGGGCGGTGAAGAACAGGGCGGGGCGCCCGTCATTGCGCAGGCGCTGGAAGATCTCGGCGCCCACCACTTCCACGCGGCCTTCACCGGGCCGCGCGGGGTCGTAGTCCCACAAGCGGTCCTGCTGGGCGAATTCGGCGGCGAGCCGGCCCATGTTGGCCCACACTCCGCGCACCAGGGCGCTGATTTCGCCCTTGCTCTTCTCAGGGAATGCGGCCGTCAGGTTGCGCCGCGCCACCTTGCTCACCGCGAAGAAGGGGCCGAACGTGCGCGCCCAGAAGGCCATGCCCCCGGCCGAGAGCCACAGCGGCCACAGGCGCAGCCACCAGATGGAGAAGCGCACATAGCCGCCCACCAGCGTCTCCACCACCGGCTGCAGCGCAAGGCGCAGGCGGAAGAGCAGGCGGCGGACGGAATGGGGGAGGCGGGTCACGGCCGGGCGCGCCGCACCGGGGCCCTTAGAACTTCACCACGATCTTGCCGAAGACCTTGCGGCTTTCCAGTCGCTCCAGGCCATCGTTGAAGTTCTCCAGCGGCACCACCGTGTCGATCACCGGCTTGATGCCACGGCCCATCTTCGCAAGGCCTTCCGAGACATTGCGGATGGTGGCGCCGAACGAGCCGAAGATCTTGTACTGGCGCTGGAACAGCTGCATCAGGTTCATCTGCACGCTGACACCGGAGGTGGAGCCGCAGGTGACGAGGCGCGCGCCGGGCTTCATGGACAGCAGCGAGGCGTTCCAGGTGTCGGCGCCCACATGCTCGAACACCACGTCCACGCCCACCTTCTTGGTGATCTTGCGGACCTCGTGCTCGAAGCGATCCTTGCGATAGTTGATGACATGGTCGGCGCCCAGCGCCAGCGCCTTCGCCATCTTCTCGTCGTCGCCCACGGTGGTGATGACGGTGGCGCCCACGTCCTTGGCCAGCCGGATGGCGGCGGAGCCGATGCCGGAGCCGCCGGCATGCACCAGCACGGTCTCGCCCTTTTCCAGCTGCGCATTGTCGAACAGCATGTGCTCGACGGTGGAGAAGGTGATGCCGGCGCAGGCCGCGTCCTCGAAGGAGACGCCCTCGGGCGCCGCAATGACGAGGCGCTCGGGCATGTTGATCACGTCGCGGGCGAAGCCGTCGATGTGGAAGCCCAGCACGCCGCCCACGTTCTGGCAGAGATTGTCGCGGCCCTTCAGACAGTTGACGCAGTGGCCGCAGGTCATGGCGCCGTACATGGCCACCGTCTGGCCCACCTTCAGGCCACGCACGTCGGCGCCCAGCGCCACGATCTCGCCAGCGGCTTCCGCACCCACCACGAGGGGCATCTTGCGCTTGGCGAAGGCCATGCCGCGCCAGCCCCAGACGTCGATATGGTTGAGCGCCAGCGCCTTGACGCGGATCTGCACCTCGCCGGCGCCGGGGGCGTCGGGTTCGGGCAGGTCCACGAGTTCGAGGCTGCGGTCGGAGACGAGCTGGAGGCCACGCATTCTTTTTCTCTGGATCAGGTTTCAGCGGTGGGCGGCGAGCGAGGCGGAAAGCCCGCCATCCACCGGCAGGATGGCGCCGGTCATATAGCCCGCGCCGGGGGAGAAGAGGAAGGCCACGACCTGGGCCACGTCATCGGGCGTCGCGAAGCGGCCGGCGGGGATCTGCGCCTCCATCTTCGCCCGGTAGTCGGCGAACTTTTCCAGCATGGCGGTATCGATGAAGCCGGGGGCCACATAATTCACCGTCACGCCGCGCCGGGCGGTCTCGATGGCGAGGCCGCGCACATGGGCGAGCAGCGCCGCCTTGGAGGCAGCATAGGCGGCATTGCCCTGGTTGGCCTGGAGCGCCGCCACCGAGCCGATGGCGACGATGCGCCCGGCCTTTGCCCGCGTCATGGGCCGCACCACTGCGCGGGCGAGGCGCACGAAGGCGAAATGGTTCACCTGCATCACCGCCTCGGCCTTGTCCTGGTCGATCATGGCGGCGAGGGTGTCGTAGGAGGCGCCGGCGTTGTGGCACAGGCCGTAGAGGGTTTCCCCCGCCTCCAGCTCCTCGGCGAAAGCCTCCACCGCGGCGCGGTCGGCCAGGTCCAGGGCGCGGGCGGACAGGACGGCATCGGGGTGCGCGGCGCGGATTTCAACCACCAACGCTTCCGCCTCGGCAACGGCCGAACGGTAGGTGAAGGTGACGGGATATCCCGCCGCCGCCAGCGCACGCACGATGGCGGCGCCAAGGCCGCGCCCGCCGCCGGTGACGAGGATGGGCTTAGTGGAGGGGGTCACCGCTGCGTCCCCTCTCCCGCTTGCGGGGGAGGGCTAGGGA
>NZ_JAIVFO010000182.1 GCF_029991245.1 Xanthobacter autotrophicus | reverse complement strand
GGCAGGGACTGGGGCGATCGGGGCGGGAGTCGCCGCCACCGGCGCGTGACCCCCGAAGGGATAAAGTTGCACGTCGGAAAAACGCGCT
The DNA here is from genome assembly GCF_029991245.1 of Xanthobacter autotrophicus. Taxonomy (GTDB): domain Bacteria; phylum Pseudomonadota; class Alphaproteobacteria; order Rhizobiales; family Xanthobacteraceae; genus Xanthobacter; species Xanthobacter autotrophicus_C. Next base: position 7,421 of record NZ_JAIVFO010000182.1, on the reverse strand, counting down.
AGACTGTCTAATCCGGATGTGGTCGCCTTTCGCCAAGGGCGCGGCGATGTCTGGGGCACCCCGCCTGGGGCGGGACCCCGTTGCAGGAGGGATGCCGCAAGTGCCCGCAAGGCATGAAGGCATCACAGGCCCAAGGGTATCGAAGAATGAGTATCGAAGAAGAGGCGAGGACACTCGCCCGCATCCCCATGTTCCGGGACCTGGAGCCGAGCCAGCTGCGGTTGCTCGCCTTCTCGGCGGCACGGCTCGACGTGGCGCCGGGCGATGTGCTGTTCACCCAGGGCGAGGCGCCGGACGCCGCCTATGTGGTGCTCGAGGGCACCGCCGTGATCGAGGTGGCGGCCGGCGGCACGGCCCATGAGGTGGCGCGGCTCGGCCGCGACACGGTGGTGGGCGAGATGGGCGTGCTCACGGGCGAGCCGCGCACCGCCACGGTGCGGGCCGGTGAGCCCATGAGCGTGCTGCGCATGGAGACCGACCTGTTCCTCAATCTTCTCGACAAGACCCCGTCCCTCGCCCGCTCGGTGCTGCGCGACCTCGCCTTCCGCCTGCAGGAGACCACGCAGGCCCTGGTGAAAGCGAGAGGGTGAAGGCGCGAGGGTGAAGGCGCGCGGCTGATCCACCCTGACGGCCCGGCGCGCGCTTTCAGCCGCGCCGGCGCAGGATCTTGAGGCGCCCCAGCAGTTCGGCCACCGCCTCCGGCGGCAGGTGGCTGATTTCGCGGGCGAGCAGGTTGGCCAGCTCGGTGGCCTGCGGGCTCAAGTCTGCCGTGTCCACCACCACCCGGGGCTGGGACAGTTCGGCGAGGCGCTGGAGATCCTCCGCCTCGTCCCAGATCACGTTGAAATAGGCGATGATCCGCTGCACCAGCGCCCAGGTGGGCTTGCCCCGCTTGCCGGTTTCCAGTGCCGACAGATAGGTGGGCGTGACCCCGATGGCGCGGGCCATTTCCGTGAGTGTCACGCTCCGGTCTGCGCGCAGGTCGCGCACCCGGCGTCCGAACGGCGTCATCGTGTATCCCTGCCGCCCCTGCGCACGGGGCATTGGCGCAGAAGCTAGAGTGTCGCGGCGGGAAACGAAAGCCGGCTGATCATGAGGCGCCGAACCCCCAGGCCGCCAAACGAAAACGGCGGTGCCCAGCACCGCCGTTCGCAACTTTGATCCCGTGGGACAAGGTTCAGACCCTCAGGTCCAGGACCCGTCGTCCGAGCTGTCGTCGCTGCCCCAGTCGCCGCCGTCGTCGAAGCTGACGTCCTGGGGGTCGGCGTTCCAGCCGTCCTCCTGTCCGGCGCCCTGGCCCGCATCCTGTCCGCCCAGCGCATTCTGGGCATCCTGGCCGAGGTGGCCGCTGGAGGCATCAGCCGCCGGCTTGCCGAGTTCGGCCGCCGCCGCCTGGGCCACGGCGCCTTCGCCGCCGGACATCATGCTCTTGATGCCGTCGAACAGCAGCGCACCGCCGGCCACGCCGGCCGCGGTCGCGAGCGCCCCCTGCAGGAAGCCGCCACCGCCGCCGCCACCGAAGCCGCCGCGCTGCTGCGGAGGCTGCTGCCCCCACGGTCCGCCCTGCTGCGGCTGCCCATAGCCTTGCTGCGGGTAGCCGCCCTGCTGGGGATAACCCTGTTGCGGATAACCCCCGCCCTGCTGGGGATAACCCCGCTGCCCGTAGCCCTGCTGGGCATAGCCGGGCGGAACCCCCGTGGCGGCATCCGCCGTGCGCGCGCCGGCGGATGGCACGGAACTGCGGGAGCCGCCGCCGAACAGGCCGCCGAGAAAGCCGCCACCGGCCGGACGCGACTGCGCCTCCGCCGCGCGGGCCTCGGCATCCTGAAGCTGGGCTTCCAGATCCTGAATATGGGCATAGGACTGCTGGAGCGCATGCTCCTGCACCAGCACGCTCTGCGCGAGGGCGTAGGTGGCATGGGGTGCCTCAGCGACGCGGCGCGCGATCAGCGCCTCGGCTTCCGCGTCACGCGGCTGGTTCGCGACACCGCGCATGCGGTCGAACAGGCCGTCGATCAGGGCACGTTCCTCGGGAGTCATATCCGCCTCCGATGGTTGGACGACACGCATATGAGCAGCCGGCCATGGCGCAGGAAGGGCGGGGCTCCATGAAATTTTGGTAACGGCAGAGGTAGCGGAAGCGCTTGCATCGACGGCGCCGGTCTTCGACCGGTACCGCGAGGGTTTGCTTCAAGCACCGGGCGCGCTTGACCGAGGGCCCATGAGCCAGCCCATGGGTCCCTTCGCCCTACTCCGCCGCATCCGCCGGGGAAGCTCCCGCCACCGCGGCGGCGCCGACCCCGAAGCGCTGCTCCACATAGGTTTCCACCATCTGGCGGAACTCGTCCTGGATGTTGGCGCCGCGCAGGGTCGCCACCTTCTTGCCGTCGATGAAGACCGGGGCGGACGGGGTCTCGCCGGTGCCGGGGAGCGAGATGCCGATGTCGGCGTGCTTGCTCTCGCCCGGGCCGTTCACGATGCAGCCCATCACCGCCACGTTCAGGGCCTCGACGCCGGGATATTTGGCCTTCCACACCGGCATGCGGGCGCGGATCATGTCCTGCACGCCCTGCGCCAGCTCCTGGAACACGGTGGAGGTGGTGCGCCCGCAGCCCGGGCAGGCGGCCACCAGCGGAACGAAGGTGCGCAGGCCCATGGTCTGCAGGATTTCCTGCGCCACCTGCACCTCGCGGGTACGGTCGCCGTTGGGTTCCGGGGTCAGCGACACGCGGATGGTGTCGCCGATGCCCTGCTGCAGCACCACCCCCATGGCGGCGGTGGAGGCGACGATGCCCTTCGATCCCATGCCCGCCTCGGTCAGGCCGAGATGCAGGGCATAGTCGGCGCGGCGGGACAGTTCGCCATAGACCGCCACCAGGTCCTGCACCGCCGAGACCTTGGCGGACAGGATGATGCGGTTGCGGGGAAGGCCGATCTCTTCCGCCAGCGCCGCCGAGAGCAGGGCCGAGCGCACCAGCGCCTCGCGGGTCACGGCACGGGCTTCGGCCGGGTACGGCAGCAGGGCGTTCTCGTCCATGAGGCGGGTCAGCAGCTCGCCGTCGAGGGAGCCCCAGTTGGCGCCGATGCGCACCGGCTTGTCGTGGCGGATGGCGGTCTCGACGATGGCGGCGAACTGCCGGTCCTTCTTGTCGCCGAAGCCCACGTTGCCGGGATTGATGCGGTATTTGTCCAGCGCCTGCGCACAGGCCGGATAATCGGCCAGCAGCTTGTGGCCGATGTAATGGAAATCGCCCACCAGCGGCACGTCGATGCCCTGCGCCAGCAGCTGTTCCTTGATGTGCGGCACGGCGGCCGCGGCCTCGTTGCGGTCCACCGTGATGCGCACGATCTCCGAGCCGGCGCGGGCGAGCGCCGCCACCTGGCGCACGGTGCCCTCGATGTCGGCGGTGTCGGTGTTGGTCATGGACTGCACCACCACCGGCGCGCCGCCGCCCACCATCACCCGGCCCACGGGCACGCCCACCGTCAGGCGCCGCACCGCGGGGCCGGCCTGAAGCAGCTCGGCGGGAACCACCGGCGTGGTCGCGGGGGGGAGCGCGTTCGCGACGGCGGACTGAAGGGTGGGGGTGGATTGAAGGGTGGTCATGGGCATTCCATCCTCGGCAAATCGTCCGTTCGGGTCCGGCGTCCGCGGCGGGCGCATCCGGCCTGATACGTCGCGGGACGGGGCGCAGACGGGTTTCGAGTAGGCCCGGCGGCGCCGAGCGTCAACCGGCGTCGGCCTCTCCCGCCGCCCGCCCGGACGGCGCGGCGGCGGCCATCTCCCGGCAGCTGGCGCAGGTGCCGGCCACCTCCAGCACCCGCTGGCGCGGCTCGAAGCCGACCGCCCGCGCCGCCCAGGCGAGGTCACGCCCCACGGCATGGGAGGCCACTTCCCGGGTCAGGCCGCAGCGCTCGCAGATGAGGAACACCACCACCTCCTCGGCATCATGGGGATGGCCGCAGGCCAGAAACGCGTTGCGGCTCTCGATGCGGTGGGCAAGCCCCTCGGCCACCAGGAAATCCAGCACCCGGTAGACCGACATGGGCGGCGTCGGCTCGCCACCGGCGGCCAGGCGCTCCACGATCTCGTAGGCGCCGAGGGGCACATGGGTTTCGGCCAGCGCCTTCATGACGCTGCGCCGCAGGGGGGTCATGCGCAGGCCTTTTTCCGCGCAGCACTTCTCCACGCGCGCCAAGGCCCCGGCCACGCACTGGCCGTGATCATGGTCACTGGGATGGGACGTCGGATGGCTCACGCTCCCTATTTAATACATCAGTTCACGTCCTGCCATCCGCTGGTGTGTGAAAGCCACGCCAAGGTCGCGTTGCGCCGCACGAAGGAGCGTTGCAATCTGCCGGCCGCAGGTTCGCCTGTGCGCGTGACAGCATCGTCACACCGCTCCGCTACATCGTGAGCCACGGTCGCAGGCCGGGCCACGCCGGGCCTTTTTTGGGGAACAGCCATGCTCAAGGGGAAGGTCGCCGTCGTCACCGGGTCCACCAGCGGAATCGGGCTTGCCTATGCCCGAGCCTTCGCCAAGGAGGGTGCGAACATCGTGCTCAACGGCCTCGGTGACGCCGCCGCCATCGAGAAGGAGCGCGCCGCAATCGAGAGCGATTTCGGCGTCAAGTGCCTCTATTCGCCGGCCAACATGCTGAAGCCGGACGAGATCGCCGACATGGTGAAGCTGGGCGAGACCGAGCTGGGCTCCTGCGACATCCTCGTGAACAACGCGGGCATCCAGCACGTGGCGCCCATCGAGGAGTTCCCGATCGACACCTGGAACACCATCATCGCCATCAACCTGTCGGCGGCCTTCTTCGCTATGCGCGCGGCCATTCCCGGCATGAAGGCGCGCAAGTGGGGCCGCATCATCAACACCGCCTCCGCCCACGCGCTGGTGGCCTCGCCCTTCAAGTCGGCCTACGTCTCCGCCAAGCACGGCATCGCCGGCCTGACCAAGACCGCGGCGCTGGAAACGGCGGAATTCGGCATCACCGTCAACGCCATCTGCCCCGGCTATGTGTGGACGCCCCTGGTCGAGAAGCAGATCCCCGACACCGCCAAGGCCCGCGGCATGACCGAGGAGCAGGTGAAGAAGGACGTGCTCCTTGCCGCCCAGCCCACCAAGGAATTCGTGACGGTGGAAGAGGTGGCCGCGCTCGCCGTGTTCCTCGCCTCCGACAATGCCCGCTCCATCACCGGCTCCCTGCAGGTGATCGACGGCGGCTGGACCGCGGCGTGAGCGCGGCCCGACCCGGACGCGCACCGTGAGTCGCCGCGACGGCGCCAAGCCGGTGAGCCTCGCGCTCCAGGGGGGAGGCGCCCATGGCGCCTTCACCTGGGGCGTGCTCGACCGCCTGCTGCAGGACGACCGCCTGGTGGTCTCCGGCATCACCGGCACCAGCGCCGGCGCCATGAATGCGGTGGTGCTGGCCTCCGGCCTTGCCAAGGGCGACCCGGAGGAGGCCCGTCACGCCCTCACGCAATTCTGGCGCGATGTCTCCCGCGACGGGCGCATGTCGCCGCTCCAGCGCACCGCGTTCGACCGGGTGATGGGCAACTGGTCGCTGGCGCGCAACCCGGCCTATCTCGCCTTCGAGGTGGCCTCGCGCTTCTTCTCGCCCTACGACTTCAACCCGCTGAACATCAATCCCCTGCGCGAGATCCTGGAAGCTCACGTGGATTTCGAGGCCCTGCGCCAGTCGCAGGTGAAGATCTTCATTTCCGCCACCAATGTGCACACCGGCCGCGCCCGCATCTTCGGCCACGAGGAGATGACCGCCGACGCGGTGATGGCCTCGGCCTGCCTGCCGTTCCTGTTCCAGGCGGTGGAGATCGACGGCGTGCCCTATTGGGACGGCGGCTACATGGGCAACCCGCCCCTGTTCCCGCTCTACGAGAAGGCGGAGGCGGACGACATCATCCTCGTCCAGATCAATCCCGTGGCGCGCGAGACCACGCCGCGCACCGCCTCCGAAATCCAGAACCGCATCAACGAGATCACCTTCAACGCCTCGCTGCTGGCCCAGCTGCGCGCCATCGACCATGCGGCCAAGCTCATCGACCAGGGACTGCTCACCCGCTGGACCCTTGGCGGATCGAGCTTCCGGCGGGTGCGGCTCCACCGCATCGGCGGCGAGGACCAGCTGATGGCGCTGGACGCCACCTCGAAGATGAATGCGGAATGGACCTTCCTGCAGCACCTGCGCGACCTCGGCCGGGCGGCGGCGGAGGCCTTCCTGGAAGCCCATTTCGACGATCTCGGCCGCCGTTCCACCCTGGACCTCAAGCTGGAACTGGCGGACTGACCGGCCAGACCGTGGCTGCGCGCTGGCCGGGACCCTCCGGCGGAACGTGAGGGAAGGCAGGCCATCGGCCGGCCTTCCTACCGTGGAGGCAGCGGTGGCCCCAGCTTCAGCCGCGCGAATCCCGCTTGGCCTGCGCCACCGCCACGAACTTGGTGACCCGGCCGGCCTCGCCCGCCGCGCCGATGGGATCGATGCGGGTCCGCGCCTTGGAGCGCATGCCCTTGTTGGGACGGGGCAGATTGGCCGGGCGCTTGGCGCGCTTGGAATCGCGCTTCAGTTCGAGGGCACGGTGGGCATTGGCCATCAGCTCGTCCCGCGCCGCCTCGGTGGCCCGGCGGCTCGCCTCGCGCCGGGCGCGGGTGAGGGCATCGGTGAGCACGGCCGCCTTCTGGCGATTGCCGGAATCGGCCTTCTCGAACGTCACCTCGCCACGGCCGCCCTTGCCGCGCAACGCCCGGCGCTGGTTGTTGGCGATGGTGAGCGCCCGCGCGCGGCGATCGCTCAGATAGCTGACGAGGTGATGAAGGTCGTCATCGGAAAGCGCGCCCAGCACCGGGTGGCGGGCCTTTTCGACGAACTCCATCTCGTCGCCGGTCAGGAGCCGCCGCTCATTCTTGCGCGTGTGTGCCATGGTACTTCCTTCTTGGACCGACGGCCTCGGTCTTCGACCAATGCCGAGAGGGTTACGCTCAGGTGCCGCGTGGGCTTCAACCAACGGCCATCGCGCGCTGGTGTTGCGGCCTGCTGGCATATTCGGAATGCGTGTACATATGAAGAAGTTGACGCCCATGTGATGAAGCCCTGGAGCGACCTTGCCATGGCCCGGCCCCCCGAAGCCCGCATCGCATCCGGCCCTGTCGCCGGCCCCCGGCAGGCGAGGCTCGACATCGTGGTTGGCGACATCACCCGCCTCGCCCTCGACGCCATCGTCAACGCCGCCAATTCCAGCCTGCTCGGCGGCGGCGGGGTGGATGGCGCGATCCACCGGGGGGCGGGACCGGAGCTTCTCGCCCATTGCCGGACCCTCGGCGGCTGCCCCACCGGCGAGGCGCGCCTGACCCCGGGCTTCCACCTGCCGGCGGCCCATGTCATCCACGCGGTCGGAC
>NZ_JAIVFO010000181.1 GCF_029991245.1 Xanthobacter autotrophicus | reverse complement strand
GCTCAATAACTCCATGTCGATCACTCCGCTGTCCCCCGCGATGCCGCGTGAGACGTGGTGAAAACATGGGTCACTTCTCGATGGAAAAATCCGTGCCTACCGGGTCAACTCTCAGTGGAAATCAACAGACAGGACGATCATGGTGGTGGTCTCCCGTGCAAAAAAAAGCTGACGGTTGCGCCTTCCACCACCACCGCGGCGCAGCCAGAATGATAGCCGCGATCGCACCGTTCCGGGAGCGGAGATCGTCGCGATCCCCGCTCACCGTGGCTCGCCCCGATCAAGGGGCGAAGGGATCGATCTCGCACAGGATCGCGGTGGCATCGCCATCGAACTCGTTGGCCGGCGTGACCGAGAGGCTGCCGTCGCCGGCTTCGAAGATGACAATGGCGACCATCAGCGTGGTGGCGAGGCTGAAGGCGAAGGCGTGAGCGTCTTTGAGGGACATGGTCCGGCTCCTGTTCCGAGCGGAGGGCCATCCCCCGCTGACAGGCGCCCGACGTGTCGGGCCGAGAGCCGCAGTCACCGCGAAGGCGTCAGCCGATGCGGCGGCACGCACCGCGTCGCCGACCCCTTGTGGGTTGATGGCCCGAGGCGATCGGTCCGACCAAGGATCAGCGCACAAAAGCGGGGGTGGCCCCGCGCGGACAGCGAGACGCACCCGGACGAAGCAGTTCAAAGCCTGGACCTTGCTCGCTACAAGAGGGGGGCTTGGGGCCGACACGGCGATGGGGCCTTTGGCCGCCCACATGGTGACGAGAGGCATGACCTACGAGGAGTTCAACGCCTTCTGCGCGAGGTTGCCGGCCACGACCCATGTGGTGCAGTGGGGCGGATCACACGTCTGGAAGGTCGGAGGTAAGGTCTTCGCCATCGGCGGATGGCAGGACGACGAGGCCAGCTTCACCTTCAAGGTCAGCGACATCTCCTATGAGGTGCTCCAGGCGCAGCCGGGCCTGCGCCCGGCCCCCTATCTCGCCTCACGTGGTCTGAAGTGGATCCAGCATCACGCGAAACCCGGCCTGTCGGACGCGGAACTGCATGACTACATCCGGCAGTCGCACGCCATCGTCTCACTGGGCCTCTCGAAGAAGATGCGCGCCGAGCTGGGACTTCCATTGGCATAGAGGCGACGTCGCAGCGTGCGACGGCGTGCGCAGACATTTACGGGAGGTTGGAGAACGGTGACGCTCATGCGCCACCAAACCGCCAGACCGGGATACCGAGGGTCCTCGCCTTGTCAGCGAGGTTCTGCTGGATGCCGCTGCCGGGGAACACCATGACCCCGATGGGCAGTACCGCGAGCATCTGGTCGTTGCGCTTGAAGGGCGCGGCCCGGCCGTGCCTGGTCCAGTCTGGCGCAAAGCTGATCTGCGGCACATTGCGGTGGTCGGCCCAGCGGGAGGCGATCTTCTCGGCGCCCTTCGGCGACTTGCCGTGCATCAGCACCATGTCCGGATGCTTGGCGTGGACCTTGTCAAGGGCGTCCCAGATGAGCCGGTGGTCGTTGAAGTCGAGCCCGCCGGTGAAGGCGACCTTCGGTCCCGGCGGCAGGAGGACCTCCTGTTCGGCGTGCTTCCTCGCCATCAGGAAGTCGCGGCTGTCGATCATCGCTGCGGTCATGGCCTTGTGATTGACCATCGACCCGGTGCGGGGACGCCACGGTGCGCCACTGTGCTGCTCGTAGTGCTCGGCGGCCAGATCGCGCATCAGCTCTAAGGCGTTGCGGCGCTCGATCAGCGTCTGCCCTTCGGCGGTGAGGCGTTCCAGCTCGACGGATCTGACCTCGCTGCCGTCCTGTTCCTTCTGGGACCGGCGCTGGCCCTGCTCATTGTCGTCGAGGGCGCGTTCGATCCGGCCGGTGGCGCGGTGGAAGAGGTTGACCGTCGACCAGAGGAGGTCGTCGAGGTCGGGCTCGAGGCGGGTGTCACTGAACGTGGCGATGAGGGCGTCGAAGATGTCGGTGACGGCGCCGGCGAGATGGTTGTCTTCGGGAAGCGGCCGCGGATCGGGCTCGTCGATGAAGGGCCGGTAGCCATAGAGCTGGAGTTCGGTCAGGACCTGGTCGGTGGGGGAAGCGGCGTGGTGTATGTCGTCGTGCTCGCTCATGGGAGGCTCCGTCGGTTGGACCGCGACCGTCGCGGCCTTCATGGCGCCGGAAGCTCACGGGCGGGACGGGCTGGCAGTCCGAGCGAAGCGAGGGCCTTGATGGCCAAGGCCGGCGATTTTGTTTCGCGATGGAAAGCGCGGGCTTGCCTGCGCGCCGGAAAATCGCCGGCCGCCGCCATTGCCGGGCCGGCCCGTTTGTGGGCTCGATCGCCCTCTGGAAGGCCAAGGCGCGGTCCTTTCCGGCGGTGGCCGCATCCGAGCGATGCCGGCGACGGCGGGTCCCGCGTCCCCGTTCCGGCTATGCCGCGAGAGCCAGGAAGCGACCGACATCCTGTGGGGCGAGCTGGACCCGCGTTTCTGCCCGCAGCGCATCCATGCCGAGCATACGGAGATCCTCGTTGAAGTCCCCGAGCCGAGGAGACAGCACGATCGCCTCGATCCCGGCCGCATTCGCTCGTTCAATGAGACTGTCCCGTGCCGCGTCGCCGGCCGGATCGTTGTCGCGTACGATGTAAAGCCGTCGTAGTGTGCCGGGGAACCGGATGGTGACGAGATGGGCCGCAGAGAGCGCGGCCGACATGGCCATCTCGGGCAGGACGCATCGCAGCGACAGCACGGTTTCGATGCCTTCGCCCGCCGCCATGACGTCGCCGGGAACACCGAACCGGACGGCATTGCCGAGCAGGCCGCCCATGGCGCGTCGGGGGGTGTCGATCGGTGCCCTGCCGAGGGTGGCCTCGCTGAAGCCACGTGGATCGAGCCAGGTGCGGTGTACGCCGGTGAAGGTGCCGTCGAGATCGGTGACGGCAGCGATCATCGCTGGCCAGGTCTCGGTGGTCGAAGAGTCGTCGGGCCGGTAGTAGCAGCGCGGGTGAAACCGCAGGGAACTGGTCCCGTGCAAAACCGTAATGCCGCGGTTCCGCAGATACGTTTCTACGAGAGTGCCCAAAATCGGCTGCGCCATGGCGAAGAGACGTCGCGACGCCTCGGGCGATCCAGTCGCTGCGGGAGCGGTGGCCCGGTTTGGTGCAGTCGGCTCCGGATGCGGCAAGGCGAGGAAGCGCCGTGCCTCCTCGGCGACGTCCTTGAAGTCGACGCGGCCGAGCGCCTCGCGGATGACATCGAGCAGGTCGCCATGCTCAGTGGTCGCGCCGTCGGTCCACTTGCCGGCCGGGCCTTTCGGAGTTTCCCGCAACCGGACGAACATGGAGCGGCCGGGTGCATTGCGGACATCGCCCACCTGCCAGTAGTTCCCATGTCGTCGGCCATTGGAGAGATAGTGGCGGCACACCGCTTCCGCGCGCTCGGCGAGACGGCGCGCCAGATCATGGGGCGATTGCGCCATGATGGACCTCCATAAGAAAAGGCCCACCGTCGCCGGTGGGCCAGTCGTGCAGGTCGCAGGCGCTATTCCGCGGCAGAGGGGACGGGAGCGTCCGAGGCTTCGTCAGTGTCCTCGAAGCCGTCACCTTCGACCACGGCCGTTTCGCCGTCGTTTTCCGCCGTTTTCCCGACGACGGAGTCCAGCGCCGTCGCCTCCCCGGTCTCCGGGCTTTTCATGCCGGCCGTGCGCAGCGGCTCGGGCAGCCACCGAGTGTCCGCGAGCAGGGTCTCCGCCTCGGTGGCCATGTCGCCCTTCTTGAGGTGGGCGATCCGCTCGGCGGCGCGCGGCCCCTTCGCCTCGGTGACCGCCTGGAGGATGCGGGGCTTGGTGACGCGGCCGAGGAAGGTGTCCACGGTCGGTCGCCAGCCGGCCGCCGCCATGTCGAGGTCGACAGCCTGGGCCAGCTGGTCGGCATGGGCGAGGGCCCGCGGCCGGCGGTTCCAGGCCTCTTGCACGGCATTGACCGAAAGGCTCACAACGTGGGCGAAAAGCGCCGAACGGCTATCGGCGTCCCAGCCTTCCAGCGCCGCCCACAGCTCTGCGCTCTCCTTCGGCAGGGCCTTGGCCCAGCTCTCATGCCGCATCCGGATCGCCTCGGCGGCGGCGCTGTCGTTCAGCCCCGGCGCCTGCGTGCCGAAGCTGACACTCTTGAGATCCAGCTCCAGGCAGCTGTCCGAGCCATAATGATAGAAGGCCTTGAGCGTCAAAGCGTGGAGCGCCGCGAGGAAGGCTACGTCCGGACGGTCGCCGAGCGCCTGGCGCAGGCCGAGGGTGCGGTGGGCGGTGAGCTCCGTCATCAGCCGGTCAGAGATCGGCGATACGCCGTCGTCCTCCTCCGGCTCGACTGCCTGGGCATCGGCAGAGACGGTGTCGTCGACGTCGTGGGTGGCGGCCACCGCGGAGGTCTCGTCGATGTCCTCGGGGTCGGGGTCCGCCTCGACCGGTAGTTCGTCCTCCGGCCGGACGTAGCCGCGCTCGATCCGCAGGCGGCCCTCAGGACCGATGCTCACGAACGCGCCGGCACGGGCGACCCCGGCAGGATCAAAGGCCAGCGGCCGCGCGTCCATCGCCTCCAGAGCCGCCTCAAGCTCGCCCAGGCGCGCGTCGACCTCGTCGGGCAGCTCGTCGGCGTCCTGATACGCCTCGGACAGGCGGTTGACCTCCGCCTGCACGGCATCGCGGGCGGCTTCCTCCTCCATCGACATGGGAACCGGATCGCCGCGCAGCTGGCGCAGGCCGAAGGTGTGGCCGTAGGCGAAGTCGGGGGCGGCCTCGATCCATTTCCAGCCCTCGGCGGCGATGGCCTCGGAGGCCGCCTTCAGCTTGTCGGCCACCATCCGGTCCACGAGGGTGACATCCTGCAGCCAGCCGCCGTCATCCCCCTGGAACAGGTCGCGCAGCACCGTGCCGCCGGCCTCCACATAGGCCTCGACACCGATGAACCGCGCCCGCTTGTCGCAGGCGCGCACGGCGCCCTCGGTGAGCATCCGCCGGATGACGTGAGGCTGCTTGTCGTAGGCCTGTTGCAGCCGATCGAACACCTGCTCCTGGCGCTCATGATCGCCCGACACGGTGAAGGCCATGAGCTGGTCCAGCGACATGCCGTCCTCGGCATAGGTGTCGAGCAGCCTCTGTGAGACCGAGGCGAGCTTCAGCCGCTGCTTCACCACCGCCACCGACACGAAGAAGGCGGCGGCGATCTCTTCCTCGGACTGGCCCTTCTCGCGGAGTGCCAGAAAGGCGCGGAACTGGTCGAGGGGGTGTAGCGGCGCGCGCTGGACGTTCTCGGCGAGCGAATCCTCCTCGGCGATACCGCCCTCCCGGATGACGCAGGGCACCGGCGCGGTCTTGGCGAGGCGCTTGCGCTTCACCAGCAGCTCCAGTGCCCGGTAGCGCCGGCCGCCAGCCGGGATCTCGAACATGCCGGTCTCGACACCGTCGGCATCGACGACGGCGCGGACATTGAGGCCCTGCAGCAGGCCGCGCCGGGCGATGTCCTCGGCGAGTTGCTCGATGGAGACGCCGGCCTTCACCCGGCGGACGTTGGATTGGCTGAGCACCAGCTTGTTGAAGGGGATGTCGCGGGACGACGAAAGGGTGATCTTCTGAACGGCCGTGGCCATGGGATGCTTCTCCGCGACGGGCGGCCGAAGAACCTCTCTCTGGCCTTCAACCCGTCATGAAGCACAGCGCCGCCCTCTGCCTCTGAGGACGGCGCCGCAAAACCGGCGATCCGGAAAGCTGGGACCACATGGAGCCGGAGGCACGGCAATCCGCATCTCCGGCTTTCCGGGTCTCAGGCAGCTCGATCGAGCAGCTTCTTCGCCCGCGCCTCCAGATCGAGGCGGGCATCCTGGTGGGGCTTGTCCCGCGCGACGGCGGTGATGCCCTGCACGAAGTCGAAGACGCTCTCGGGCGGACGGCCTTCCTCCATCAGCACCGTCTCGATGATCCTGGTCGTCTCGGCCTTGGAGAAGCCGCGCTTGCGCAGGAACGCGCTGCGGTCCTCGTCCGAGCGGGCCACGATCTTCTCCCGCGCCGCCCTGATGCCGTTGACGAAAGGGAGTGGGGAGGAGTTGGCGAAGCGGGTGAGAGCAGGCGCCGCCTCATGGGCGAAGCGCGAGGCGGCGTATTTGGAGTGACGGATGGTGATCTCCTCGAAATCCTCGACGCCCCACAGATTGCGGTTCTGGCACACGGCGCGCAGATAGAAGCTCGCCATGCCCAGCGTCTTCGCCCCGACTTCCGAGTTCCAGCAATAGAAGCCGCGGAAATAGAGGTCGGGTGAGCCGTCCGGCAGCCGGCCGGCCTCGATGGGGTTGAGGTCATCCACCAGGAACAGGAAGACGTCCCGATCCGAGGCATAGAGCGTCGTCGTATCCCTTGTGATGTCGACCCGGGGATTGTAGATGCCGGTGGACCAGTCGAGCACGCCCGGCACCTTCCAGCGGGTGTCGCCGGTGCCATTGCCGGCGATCCGCTGCACGGCGGCGACCAGCTCATGGTCGAAGATGCGGCCATAGTCGGGACCGGTGACGGCGCGCAGTTCCACCCGGCCGTCCTCGATCTCCAGCGTCTTGACCTGCTCGGGGCGATGGGAGGTCAGGCCATACTGAAGATTGATGCCGGCGAGCGGCGCCGGGAGCTGGCGCAGATAGGCCGCCGGGGCACCGACCAGGCTCGCGAGCTGGCCAAAGCTCCAATGGGTCGGGGCGACCGGCGCGTCCGAGCCTGGCAGCACCAGCGTCAGGCGCTCGGCGTCCTCTCGGCTCGCCTCCACCCGGATCGCCGCGCTCTCCACCGTCCGCGTCCGGCTGCGCTCGGTCCGGCCGTACACGGCGGCGAACAGGTCCGACAGGGACAGGTACCGCTCGTCGTCGGGCCGGGAGAACCACTCCGAGGACACGCGGCCGATCCGCTCGCCGCGGCTCACATCCACCTTGTAGCCGCCAGCACCATCGCGCGCGGCGTCCAGAATCTCCACTTGGGTCATGGCTCGTCTCCATGACGGGCGCCGGGAGCCCTCTCCCGGCCCACAACCCGTCATGGCCGAACCGGCCAACCTCTCACTCTCGACTCGTTGCAGGACAACCCCGCAGACGGGTCGCTGGAGACCCGGAGCGTGGTAGTAGGGAAGCCCTTCCCTCAGAGCCATAAATCCGAGCGGACGCAAAAGGGGGGCGATGGCCATGCGGCTCGGCTCAGGACTGCGGGGATCTTTCCCCCTGGCGCGCTTACGGGCTGAGACCCGTTGCGGCCCTTTGGAACGCCTGCTTTGGCGGTGCGAACTGAACCAGCGCGGCCTTAGCCATTACGCACCGTCATGGCGGTGCACAGCTTCTTTGCTGGAGATGGTGCCGGGCTGCTCCCGAGTTCCGAAAACTCTCCGCTTGCTGTCGGTAGTAAGCTTGCCTACCATAGGACAAAAGGAGAACCATCTCATGGCCAATGTCGAGAAGGTGAGTGTCGCCCTCCCCCCCGAAATGGCGGCGATGATGCGTGAGGTGGTCGAGACCGGCGAGTATGCGTCGGCGAGCGAGGTCATGCGGGAGGCCCTGCGCGATTGGAAGCACCGGCGGACGCTGCGTGCCAGGGCCGTCGAAGAGCTGGGGCGGTTATGGGATGCCGGCATGAGCAGCGGCCCCGCTGTCGATGGTGAGGAAGCTTTCGCCCGGATCAGGCAGAAGCTCGATGCCAAGATTGC
>NZ_JAIVFO010000180.1 GCF_029991245.1 Xanthobacter autotrophicus | reverse complement strand
TGAGTTGTGTATAAGAGCCAGGCGGAAGGCGCTGCGGAAGATGGATCGTCCGACCCGGTCTCAGCCATGCTTGTGGCCGGCATGGCCATGGTCGTGGTGGTCGTCGTGACCGCAGTCCGGGCCGTGAACGTGGGTCGGCTCGTCGTGAGCGGCATGGGCGTGGTCATGGTCATGATCGTGGCTGCAGCCGGGACCATGGACGTGGCCCGGCTCCCCGTGGGCCGCATGGGCGTCGGCGTGAGGCTCGACGCCATGGGAATGGGCATCGCGGGCATGATCGTGCCCGCAGCCCGGCCCATGCACATGCGCCTCGCCGTGACCATGGGCGTGCTCATGGTGCCCGTGGTCATGATGGCCATGCTCATGCCCATGCTCTTCATGCCCATGGCCGCCATGGGCCTCCGCCGCCTCATAGGCGCCCTTCTCGGGGCGGAACGGGCGCGTCACCTTGGCCACGCCGGCGCCGAGGCCCCGCACCATCTCGGTGAGCACGTGGTCGTCCACGAAATAGACCGCGCTCTCGGTGATCTCCGCCGGCACGTGGCGGTTGCCCAGGTGCCACGCCACCTTCATCAGCCGCAGCGGATTGGCGGTGGTGACCTCCACCAGATCCTCGGGCGCGGCCTTGATGCGGATGAGGCGGCCATCCTCCAGCTTCACCGCGTCGCCGTCGTCCAGCACCGTCGCCTTGTCGAGGTCGAGCAGGAATTGGGTGCCGCCGTCCGCCGTCAAAGCGAAGCGGCGGCGGTGGCGGGCATGGTGATCGAGGGTGATCTCGTCGGCCACCTTCTCCGCGCGGACGGCGGGACGGCGGACGACGATGGTGGCGCGGATCATGACTTCACTCCGGAACCGCCCCCGAACGCCGCCCGCCCCAATTCCCGGAGCGGACCTTGTGCGCTCAGGTGGCGCTGTCCTGCCGATTCTGGTTGGTCTCGAACAGGAACCACAGGCGCTTTTCGGCCTCGTCCACATATTCTTCCAGCAGGCTGGCGGTGGCAATGTCCTCCGCCTCGTCGCAGATGCCGTGGGCCTCGCGCATCGAGGCGATGGCCGCCTTGTTGTCGGCGATCAGCTCCGCGAACATGTCCTGCGGCGCCACATAGGCCGCCTCATTCTCCTTAAGCCCGCTGAGCTTCAGGATCTCGGCAAAGGAATGCACCGTCTGGCAGCCGATCTTGCGCACGCGCTCGGCCAAGGGATCGACCGTGGCGTAGATGGCGGCGGCCTGCTCGTCCAGCAGCAGGTGATAGTCGCGGAAGTGCTTGCCGCTCACGTGCCAGTGGAAGTTCTTGGTCTTCAGATACAGCACGAAGGTGTCCGCCAGCACGCGATTGATGGCGTCCGCCACCTTCTGCACCTTGGCGCTGTCGAGATCGGTGGGAGTGGCGAGGGCTTGGGACTTGGCCATGGAGGAAGTCTTGGCCGACTTCTTGGACAATGAACGCACATTCGACATGGGGGTGGCTCCTCAATCAAAACGAGTTGCAACACCCGCTAGAAGCCACCAGCCACGGCATAGGTTCCGTCCCGCGCGAATTCTTTCGCGCGGTGCGATCAGAACAGGAAATAACGCTGGGCCATGGGCAGCACCTCTGCCGGCTCGCACACCAGAAGCTCGCCGTCGGCGCGCACGTCGTAGGTCTCCGGGTCCACCTCGATATGCGGCATGGCATCGTTGTTGATCATGCTCTTCTTGGAGATGCCGGAGCGCGTGTTCTCCACCGCCACCAGCTCCTTGCTCGTGCCGAGGCGGGAGGCGAGGCCGTCCTCGATGGCCGACTTCGAGACGAAGGTGAGCGAGGTGTGGGTCAGCGCGCGGCCATAGGCGCCGAACATGGGCCGGTAATGCACCGGCTGCGGCGTAGGGATGGAGGCGTTGGGATCGCCCATCTGCGCCATGGCGATGGCGCCGCCCTTGATGACGAGGTCCGGCTTCACCCCGAAGAAGGCCGGCGTCCACAGCACGAGGTCAGCCAGCTTGCCGGCCTCCACCGAGCCGATATGGCGCGACATGCCGTGGGCGATGGCGGGATTGATGGTGTATTTGGCGATGTAGCGCCGCGCCCGCAGGTTATCGCTGTCGCGCTCGCCGGGCAGCTTGCCGCGCTGGCGCTTCATCTTGTCCGCGGTCTGCCAGGTGCGGATGATCACCTCGCCCACCCGGCCCATGGCTTGTGAGTCCGAGCTCATCATGGAGAGCGCACCGAGGTCGTGGAGGATGTCCTCCGCCGCGATGGTCTCCTTGCGGATGCGGCTCTCGGCGAAGGCGAGGTCCTCGGCGATCTCCGGGTCGAGGTGATGGCACACCATGAGCATGTCCAGATGCTCGTCGATGGTGTTGCGGGTGTAGGGCCGGGTCGGGTTGGTGGAGGAGGGCAGAACATTCGCCAGCCCCGCCACCTTGATGATGTCCGGCGCATGCCCGCCGCCCGCCCCTTCGGTGTGGAAGGCGTGGATGGTGCGGCCCTTGAAGGCGGCGATGGTGTCCTCCACGAAGCCCGATTCGTTGAGCGTGTCGGTGTGGATCATCACCTGCACGTCGAAGGCATCGGCCACGGTCAGGCAGCAGTCGATGGCGGACGGCGTGGTGCCCCAGTCCTCGTGGAGCTTCAGGGCGCAGGCGCCGGCCAGCACCATCTCTTCCAGCGCGGCGGGGCGCGAGGCGTTGCCCTTGCCGGCGAAGGCAAGGTTCATGGGGAAGCTGTCCGCCGCCTCGATCATGCGGGCGATGTGCCACGGGCCCGGCGTGCAGGTGGTGGCGAAGGTGCCGGTGGCTGGCCCGGTGCCGCCGCCCAGCATGGTGGTGACGCCGGAGGCCAGCGCCTCCTCGATCTGCTGCGGGCAGATGAAATGGATGTGGCTGTCGAAGCCGCCGGCGGTGAGGATCTTGCCCTCCCCCGCGATCACCTCGGTGCCGGGGCCGATGATGATGTCCACCCCGTCCTGCACGTCCGGATTGCCGGCCTTGCCGAGGCGGACGATGCGGCCGTTCTTGAGGCCCACATCGGCTTTCACCACGCCCCAGTGGTCCAGCACCACCGCATTGGTGATGACGGTGTCCACCGCCCCGTCGGCATTCGCCACCTGCGACTGGCCCATGCCGTCGCGGATGACCTTGCCGCCGCCGAACTTCACCTCCTCGCCATGGATGGTGAAATCCTTCTCGATCTCGATGAAGAGCTGCGTGTCGGCGAGCCGCACCTTGTCGCCCACCGTGGGGCCGAACATGTGCGCATAGGCAGCGCGGGGCATCTTGGAGGAGGACATGGGTGGCAGGCCTCAGGGGGCAAGATCAGGGGTAAGGATGGTGAAGCCGGATTGGGCGGGAGCGCCCTTGTCGAAACTCACGGTGGTCCCGCACCCGGCAGCCGAATTGATCTGCGCGATCAGAACATCCGTGAAGCCGCCGATGCCCTCCCGGTAATCTTGCAATGCCGCAAGAACACTTTCCCGCTCAAGAATGACAAAAGCGGGGTTGCAAATAAGATCGTCCAGGATGGCGACGACCTCGTCGCGGCTTGATTTGTACTTGGTCCTCATCACCCAGACGAGTTCCGCCAGCACGACGGCGTTGACGACCGCCGGATCATCAACCGTGCGCTCCAGCAGAAAGGCCTGCGCACGGGGCGACTGCTTTTTATCGTCGTCCGCCAGGGCGCGCAGGAGGATGTTGGTGTCGATGCCGATCATTCCCCGGCATCCATCGATGCCGCGTCGCGCTGCGCGACGGCCTCGGCGATCGCTTCGGCATCGGTCTTCCTGGCTGCCCGACCCTTCAGGCGACCGAACAGCCGGGATGTGGGCGTCTTGCGGGCATGGACAAGCACGCGTCCATCGCGATGGACGAAGAACTCCACCTGGTCCCCATCGCCGACGCCGAGCACGCGGCGCACCTCCACAGGAAGCGTCACCTGCCCCTTGGCCGTGATCCGGGCATCAACAGCGATATTCATCACCGCTCCTTACTTTTCTGAGATTGTAAGGAGAATACCATAAGCCTCCGCCATACGGAATTGTCTGCATCACAGCTTCCCCGCCACCGCGCCGCGGAAGCCGTAGACCTCGCGCTTGCCGCCGAACGGTACCAGAATGACCTCCCGCGAGGCGCCGGGCTCGAAGCGCACCGCGGTGCCGGGGGCGATGTCGAGGCGCATGCCGCGCGCCTGCTCCCGCTCGAAGGCCAGCGCCGGGTTGGTCTCGTAGAAATGGTAGTGGCTGCCCACCTGGATCGGCCGGTCGCCGGTATTGGACACCGTGAGGCGCACCCGCTCGGCGCCTGCGTTGAAGTGGATGTCGCCCTCCTGGGGCACCAGCTCGCCGGGCACCGTTTCGGACGGCGCGCCGCGAATGGGATGGTGCACGGTGACCAGCTTGGTGCCGTCCGGAAAGGTGGCCTCCACCTGGATGTCGTGGATCATCTCGGAGATGCCGTCCATCACCTGGTCGGCGGTGATGACCCGGGCGCCGGTTTCCATCAGTTCTGCCACGGTCCTGCCGTCGCGGGCGCCTTCCACCACGAAATCGGTGATGAGGGCGACGGCTTCGGGATGGTTCAGCTTCACGCCCCGGGCGAGGCGCTTGCGGGCCACCTCGGCGGCCATGGCGATGAAGAGCTTGTCCTTCTCGCGCGGCGTCAGCAGCACGGCAATCTCCTTGAACCGGACGTTAAAGTAGATTTCGCAAAATCTGCTCTAACTTATTGTTTTAACGCAATTTCAGACGCAAAACCGCTTCACGCTTTTGCTGAAATTGCTCTAGGTGCCCCACACGCGGGGCAGCGGGGCGTTTCGAAAGGCCATGAGAAACGAGGTCGCATCCCGACGCAACGTTTCGATGTCGGGGGCAAGCAGGCGCACGCACAGAAGCCCGTTCCACGCGCTCGCGCCCGCCTCGCTGCGGGCGCCTTCGAGCAGCGCGCGGGCCTCCTCCAGCCGGCTCTCGGCGTCGGGGGCCACATGGAGCAGCGTCGCCAGCGCCCGATTCCCGCCGGCCACCGCCGGCCGGGCGAGCAGCGCAGCGATGGGGCCGGTCAGGCGCAGGGCATCGGCGAAGATGAGGACGCCGTCCCGCCGCACTCGCCAGTGATCCTCCAGATGCCCCTCCCCCATCACGTCGCCGTGGGCAAGGCGGCCGAGCATCAGCGCCTCGAACGAGAGGAAAGAGGCGGTGCCCGACAGGTCGATCTCATAGCGGCGCCTGAGGCGGGCGCGGTCGAACAGGATGGTCTCCTGCGGCAGCCAGTCCAGCCGCGCGCCGGCCTCCGCCACAAGCCGCACATGGATATCCGCGCACGGCCCGTCCGAGCGGTAGACCTTCTCGGCGGCGGGCGTCGTAACCATGAGGTGCGCGCCCGGCCCCGCCTTGGCTTCGATGGAGAAGACATCGCCGCAGGCGACCCCGCCGGCGGTGTTGACGATAACGGCTTCCAGCCCCGGCCCGCCCCGTGGCAGGCGGGCGCGCAGGGCGCCGCCTTCTGCGAGGTCGGTCAGGCGTGTCACGCCCCCGAACGCGGATGCGGCGATGCGCACCCGCCCTTCGCTGCGCTGGCGCAGAGCCCGTTCCCGGGAGGATGCGACCGACGGACCCGGCAGACCGGCGCCCCCGGCGGCGGCGTCCCCCTCGCGGTCAGATCGCCATGAGGCGGCGGACATCGTCGCCATCGAGCCCGCTCCTGTCGCCCCGCGCCACCACCTCGCCGCGATCCATCAGGATGAAGCTGTCGGCGAGGTCGCGGGCGAACTCGAAATACTGCTCCACCAGTACGATGGCCATGTCGCCCTTGTCACGCAGGTAGGAGATGGCCCGCCCGATATCCTTGATGATGGAGGGCTGGATGCCCTCGGTGGGCTCGTCCAGCACCAGCAGGCGCGGACGCGTCACCAGCGCGCGGCCGATGGCGAGCTGCTGCTGCTGCCCGCCGGAGAGATCGCCGCCGCGCCGGCGCAGCATGGTGTTGAGCACCGGGAACAGCTCGAACACCTCGTCCGGTACATATTTGTCCTTGCCCTTGAGGCGGGCGAAGCCGGTTTCCAGATTCTCCTTCACCGAGAGCAGCGGGAACACCTCGCGTCCCTGCGGCACGAAGCCGATGCCGAGACCGGCGCGATCCGGCGTCGGCATC
This sequence comes from Xanthobacter autotrophicus, assembly GCF_029991245.1. Lineage (GTDB taxonomy): Bacteria > Pseudomonadota > Alphaproteobacteria > Rhizobiales > Xanthobacteraceae > Xanthobacter > Xanthobacter autotrophicus_C. The sequence goes on along the minus strand of NZ_JAIVFO010000180.1, from coordinate 1,482 downwards.
CGCGAAATCTCCTTGCCGTCCAGCGTGATGGAGCCGCCGGCGATGGGCCGCTGGCCGACGATGGCGCGCAGCAGCGAGGTCTTGCCCACGCCATTGCGGCCGAGCACGCAGGTGACCTTGCCCGCATGGGCCTCCACCGACACCTTCTTCAGGGTGTGGGCGGCGCCGTAATAGAGGTCGAGGTTCTCAACCTTCAGCATGGGCATGCTCCGAGCGCGAGCCGGTGGCGCTCCCCTCTCCCCTTGCGGGAGAGGGGTTGGGGGTGAGGCGGGCGGGCAGGTTCCAGTCACGCGGCAGAGGGGTGCCGACGGCGGCAAACCCCTCACCCCGTCCCTCTCCCGCAAGGGGAGAGGGGGCTTCAGAGCGACAAGCCATCCCTACCTCCCCAGATACACTTCGATGACCCGCTCGTCGGCGCTCACCTGGTCGAGCGGGCCTTCGGCGAGCACCGAGCCCTCGTGCAGCACGGTGACCTTCACGTCGAGGTCGCGCACGAACTGCATGTCGTGCTCCACCACCACCACCGAACGGGTCTTGGCGATCTCGCGCAGCAGCACGGCGGTGTCCGCCGTCTCCTGGTCGGTCATGCCGGCGGCGGGCTCGTCCACCAGCAGCAGGCGCGGCTCCTGCGCCAGCAGCATGCCGATCTCCAGCCACTGCTTCTGCCCGTGGCTGAGATCGCCGGCGCGGCGGAAGCGGGCGTCCTTCAGGCGCACCCGCTCCAGCAGCTCGTCGATGCGCTCGCGCTCGTGGGGCGTGCGGCGCCAGTAGATGTTGGAGAAGGGCCGCCGGTCTTCCTTGAGGGCGAGGAGGATGTTGTCCTCCACCGAATGCATGTCGAACACGGTGGGCGTCTGGAACTTGCGGCCGATGCCCAGCTGGGCGATGGCGGCCTCGTCCAGGCTGGTGAGGTCGTGGGTGCCGGCGAAATAGGCGACGCCCTGGTTGGGGCGGGTCTTGCCGGTGATCACGTCCATCATGGTGGTCTTGCCGGCGCCGTTGGGGCCGATAATGGCCCGCATCTCCGCCTCCTCGATGACGAGGGAGAGGGCGTTCAGCGCGCGGAAGCCGTCGAAGGAGACGGTGATGTTGTCGAGATAGAGCAGCGCCGGGGTCATGGACATCCGGTTGGCGCCGGGACGATCCTGCGCGATCTCCCGCATCTCCGCTTCCAGCGCCAGCGCGCCGTGGGACTTCACCACATAGGGGTCGGAGGACTGGGTCTGAAAGCTGCTCATGGCGCTCACTCCGCCGGCTCGGGGGTGGGCGTCGCGGCGGGCCGCCGCGCCTTCCAGCGTTCGGAAATGCTGGAGGCCAGGCCCAGCACGCCCCGGGGCAGGAACAGGGTGACCAGCACGAACAGCGCGCCGAGGGCGAACAGCCAGGCCTCCGGCAGCACGCCGGTGAACCAGGTCTTGCCCGCGTTGACGATGACGGCCCCCAGCGCCGCCCCCACCAGCGTGCCCAGCGCGTCCGGTTTGC
>NZ_JAIVFO010000017.1 GCF_029991245.1 Xanthobacter autotrophicus | reverse complement strand
CCCGCGCCCGCCTCGCCCGCTTCGTGGAGGAAGGCGGCGTCCTGGTGCGCTTCGCCGGCCCCCGCCTCGCCAATGCGCAGGATGACCTGCTGCCGGTGAAGCTGCGGCGCGGCGGCCGCGTGCTCGGCGGCTCGCTCTCGTGGGAGACGCCGCAGAAGCTTGGCGCGCTGGCGGCGGACGGCCCGTTCCGCGACCTGCACCTGCCGGACGACGTGACGGTGACGCGGCAGGTTCTGGCCGAGCCGGATGGCATGCTGGCCGAACGCGCCTGGGCGACATTGGCCGACGGCACCCCCCTCGTCACCGGCGTGCGCCGGGGCAAGGGCGCGCTGGTGCTGTTCCATGTGACCGGCGACACCTCCTGGTCCAACCTGCCGCTGTCCGGCACCTTTGTGGAAATGCTCCGCCGCGTGATCGCCTTGTCCGATGCCCCGCCCCCCGCCGAGACCGCGCCCGCGGAAACGCCCGTCCACGCCGCCAGCCGACCGGACGTGGCGGTGCTGCCGCCGGCCCGGGTGCTGGACGGCTTCGGCGCCTTCCGGCCCGCCGGCCCCACCGCCCACGCGGTTCCAGCCGACTATGCGGGCCGCGCCACCGCCGACCATCCCCCCGGCTTCTACGGCCCGCCGGACGGGCTGGTGGCGGTGAACACGCTGCTGCCGGCCGACCGGCCGAAGGCGCTGGACCTCTCCGCCCTCGGCGGCCGCGTGGAACCGCTGCAGGAAAGCGCCCCGCGCGACCTGCGCGGGCCGGTGCTGGTGGCGGCCATGGGACTGCTGCTGCTGGATGCGCTGGCGGTGCTGTTCCTGGCCGGCGGCTTCAGCCGGATGGGCGGGCCGAAGGTGCGGCGCGGCGCGGCCGCGGCGCTCCTCGCCGCCATCGCGCTCGGCGCGGCCGGCCTTGCCGGCGCTCCCGCACCCGTCCGCGCCGATGATGCCTTCGCCCTCAAGGCCACGCTCCAGACCCGCTTCGCCTATGTGGTGACCGGCGACAGCGAGGTGGACGAGATTTCCCGCGCCGGGCTCGACGGGCTCGCCACCTTCCTCGGCCAGCGCACCGCCCTGCAGGCCGGCGAGGCCATGGGCGTGGACATCGCCAGGGACGAACTCGCCTTCTTCCCCCTGCTCTACTGGCCCATCCTGCCCGATACGAGCGCGCCGCCGCCCGCCGTGCTGGCGCGCATCGACGCCTATATGAAGCAGGGCGGCACGGTTATCTTCGACACCCGCGACGCCATCGAGGCCTCCGGCGCCCCCGGCGCGCCGCTCTCGGCCGCCGGGGCACGGCTGAAGGATATCCTGTCGCGCCTCGACATCCCCGAGCTGGAGCCGGTGCCGCGCGACCACGTGCTCACCAAGGCCTTCTATTTGCTGAAGGACTTTCCGGGCCGCTTCACCGGCGGCACCACCTGGGTGGAGGCCCTGCCGGCCGCCGACGCCGATGCGGACCGTCCGGCGCGGGCCGGCGACGGCGTCTCCCCGGTGATCATCTCGTCCAACGACCTCGCCGGCGCCTGGGCAGTGACCCGCAACGGCGAGCCGATGCTGCCGCTGACGCCGGGCGAGCCGCGCCAGCGGGAGATCGCCTTCCGCGCCGGCGCCAACATGGTGATGTATGTGCTGACGGGAAACTACAAGGCGGACCAGGTGCATGTGCCGGCCCTGCTGGAAAGGCTGGGGCAATGAGCACTGACGCACGCGCAGCGGATGCCGACGCATGAATTACGGCATCACCTTCTCCCCCTTCCTGTCGCTGCCGCTGCTGCTCGCCGTAGGCGTGCTCGCGCTGGTGCTCGCGGGACTGCTGCTGGCCTCGCGCACCCGGGGCGCCGTGTTCCGCGCGCTGGCGCTGGCGGTGGGCCTGCTCGCCCTCGCCAACCCCTCCTTCACGCGGGAGGAACGCGAGCCGCTCACCTCCGTGGTGGCGGTGGTGGTGGACAAGAGCGCCAGCCAGTCGTTCGGCGAGCGCACGCAGCAGACGGAGGCCGCCCGCGCCGCCCTGGCCGAGCGGCTGGGCAAGCTCTCCGGCATCGAGGTGCGCACCATCGAGGCCGATGCCGGTGACGGCTCGGCCGACGGCACGCGCCTGTTCTCCGCCTTGTCCGCGGGCCTTGCCGACGTGCCGCCGGAGCGGGTGGCGGGCGCCATCATGATCACCGACGGCCGCGTGCATGACGCGCCGGAGAACCCGCAGGCGCTGGGCTTTTCGGCGCCGGTGCATGCCCTCGTCACCGGCCGCGCCGGCGAGCGCGACCGCCGCGTGGCGCTGGAGAAGACGCCGCGCTTCGGCATCGTCGGCCAGAAGCAGGCCGTGACCTTCAAGGTGACCGACGAGGGCGCCCCCGCCGGCGCCCGCGTGGTGGTCACCATCCGCCGCGACGGCGAGGTCATTGCCCGGCCCACGGTCACCGCCGGGCGCAGCGCGTCCGTGGACGTGGACATCACCCATGCCGGGCCCAACATCGTCGAGTTCGAGGTGCCCGCGCTGGACGGCGAACTGACGCTGGTGAACAACCGCACCGCCGTCGCCATCGATGGCGTGCGCGACAAGCTGCGCGTGCTGCTCGTGTCCGGCGAGCCGAACGTGGGCGAACGCACCTGGCGCAACCTGCTCAAGAGCGACGCCAATGTGGACCTCGTCCATTTCACCATCCTGCGCCCGCCGGAAAAGCAGGACGGCACGCCCATCAACGAACTCTCGCTCATCGCCTTCCCGACGCGCGAGTTGTTCCAGACCAAGATCAAGGATTTCGACCTGATCATCTTCGACCGCTACGCCCAGCAGGGCGTGCTGCCGCAGGTCTATTTCGACAATATCGTGCGCTATGTGCGTGCCGGCGGCGCGGTGCTGGTGGCTGCGGGCACGGACTTCATCGACACCGGCTCGCTCTACAACACCCCGCTGGAAGAGATCCTGCCCGGCGTGCCAAGGGGCGAGGCCACCGACGCGCCCTACTACGCCCGCCTCACCGATCCGGGCAAGCGCCATCCCGTCACCCGCGCCCTGCCGGGCTCGGAGAGCGAGCCGCCCCACTGGAGCCGCTTCTTCCGCGTCATCGACGCCCAGGCGCGCTCCGGCACCAGCCTCATGAGCGCCCCCGGCGACAAGCCGGTGCTGCTGGTGGACCGGGTGGGCGAGGGCCGCGTGGCCCTGCTGCTGTCCGACCACATCTGGCTGTGGGCGCGCGGCTATGAGGGCGGCGGCCCCCACATCGATCTGCTGCGCCGCCTCTCCCACTGGCTCATGAAGGAGCCTGACCTGGAGGAAGAGCGGCTGAAGCTCACCGTCGCCGGGCGCGATCTCGTGGTGGAGCGCCAGACCATGGCCGACAGCGTGCCCGCCGCCACCGTCACCACGCCATCGGGTGCGCGGCGCACCCTCACCCTCACCCAGGCCGAGCCCGGCCTGTGGCGGGCGGCAACCCCGGCCGACGAGCTGGGCCTGTGGCGCGCCGCCAATGGCACCCTGACGGCGCTCGCCAATATCGGCCCGCTCAATCCGAAGGAATTTGCCGAGGTGACCAGCACCCGCGATGTTCTCGCGCCCGTGGCGGCGGCCACCGGTGGCGGCGTGTGGCGGCTCGCGGACCTCGCCGGCTCGGTACCGCGCCTGGTGCAGGTTTCCGCATCCGACCGCCTCGCCGGCGAGGACTGGATGGGCCTGCGCACCCGCGACGTCTCCGTGGTGCGGGGCATCGGCCTGTTCCCGCTGTTCGCCGGACTTTCCGGCCTCCTGCTGCTGCTCGGCGCACTCACCGCCGCCTGGGTGCGGGAGGGGCGGTGATGACCATGGGCCAATTTCCCCTGCTCTCTTCTCCCCTGCTCACGCGCCGTCGCCTGATGGGTGCAGGACTTGTTGCGGGTGCAGGACTTGTGGGTGCAGGAGTTGGTGGGCTTGCCGGCCTCTGGGCCGTGCCGGCGGGGGCGCAGGACATGCCGCTCACGCCCGTGGGCGAATGGCTGGCGGAGACGATCGGCAGCGGCGGGGTTCTGGATCGGATCCAGACCACACTCGTGCTCGGCGCCGACGGCGCCGTATCCGGTTCCGGCGGCTGCAACCGCTACAGCGGAAAGGCCAAACTGTCGGGCGCTGCCCTGCTTTTCGGCCCCCTTTCCGACAACCGCATGGCCTGCGCGCCAGCGGTGATGGCGCAGGAGCAGAAATTCCTGCTGGCGCTGGAGCGGACGCGGGCCTGGCGGATCGATCCGCTGCGGCGCAAGCTGACGCTGGTCGACCTCACCGGCACCGAGCTGGTTCGCTTCTCCACCAGGTAAGGGGGCCGCCTGCGGGACCGAAGCATGGTGCCCCGAAGCACAGAGCCCCAAAGCACGGAGCCCGCCGCGCGCGTCAGAATGCCAGGGCCTCCTTGCGGCCCGGCTTGCCGGCAGCAGCCCTGCCGGCAAGGCTACTGCATGGCCGCGCGCTCTTCCGCCTGCCGGATGTTCTCCGCCCGCTTGGTCATGACCGACGCGATGATGACCACCACCGTCACGATGGCGATGAGGATGGAACAGACCGCGTTGATCTCCGGCGTCACCCCCAGGCGCACCTGCGAATAGATGCGCATGGGCAGCGTGGTGGCCCCCGGCCCGGTGGTGAAGCTGGCGATGACCAGGTCGTCCAGCGACAGGGTGAAGGCCAGCATGAAGCCGGACACCACCGCCGGCAGGATCAGCGGCAGGGTGATCTTGAAGAAGGTCTTGAACGGCGGGCAGCCGAGATCGAGGGCCGCCTCTTCCAGCGCGCGGTCGAAGGTGACGAGGCGCGACTGCACCACCACCGCCACGAAGCACATGGTGAAGGTGATGTGGGCGAGCAGAACGGTCCAGAAGCCGCGATCGAAATTCACCGCCACGAACAGCAGCAGCAGCGACAGGCCGGTGATCACCTCGGGCATGACGAGGGGGGCGTAGATCATGCCGGAGAACAGGGTGCGCCCCGGAAAGCGCCCGTAGCGGGTGAGGGTCAGCGCCGCCATGGTGCCGAGCACGGTGGCGACCAGCGACGAGAAGAAGGCGATGCGCACCGTCACCCAGGCGGCATCCATGAGCTGCTCGTTCTGCAGCAGCGACCAGTACCACCGGGTGGAAAAGCCGCCCCACACGGTGACGAGCCGCGAATCGTTGAACGAGTAGATCACCAGCAGCAGGATGGGGATGTAGAGGAAGGCAAAGCCGAGCACGATGGACGTGATGTTGAACCAGGTCAGGCCTTTTTTCATTTCCCCGCCTCCGGCTCGTGTTTCATTTCCCCGCCTCCAGCTCGCGCTGCTGGATGTTCTGGTAGATCACGATGGGGATCACCAGCACGAGCAGCAGCAGCACCGCCACCGCGGACGAGACCGTCCAGGACCGGTTCACGGTGAACTCCGTCCACAGCGACTTGCCGATCATCAGCGTGTCCGAGCCACCCAGCAGGTCGGGAATGACGAACTCGCCCACCGCCGGGATGAAGCAGAGCAGCGCGCCGGCGGCCACGCCGGGCAGGGAGAGCGGAAAAGTGATGGTCCAGAATGCCTTGGCCGGAGGGCACCCGAGATCGGCGGCGGCTTCGAGCAGCGTCAGGTCGAGCTTTTCCAGCGCCGCATAAAGCGGCAGCACCATGAAGGGCAGATAGGAATAGACGATGCCGATATAGACGGCGAGGTTGGTGTTGAGGATCTCCAGCGGCTGGTCGATGATACCCAGCGCCCTCAACCCCTGATTGAGCAGCCCTTCCTGCGACAGGATGCCAATCCACGCATAGACGCGGATGAGGAAGGAGGTCCAGAACGGCAGGATCACCAGCATCAGCAGCGTCGGCTGGATGGAGCGCGGCGCCCGCGCCATGGCATAGGCGATGGGGTAGCCCGCCAGCAGCAGAAGCACGGTGGAGATCGAGGCGATCACCAGGCTGGAGCCGTATGCCTCCAGGAACTCATTCGAGAAATCCAGCACATAGCCGTAATTGGCGAAGGAGAGGCCGGACAGGAACTCGGTGAATCCGGCCCACCCCTGCGACAAATCGAGGATCGGCGCGTAGGGCGGCTGGGCCACCACGTCCTGCGACAGCGAGATCTTGAACACGATGAGAAAGGGCGCGAGGAACAGCGCCAGGAGCCACAGATAGGGCACCGCGATCACGAACCAGCGGCCGCGCCCCTTCTCCCCCGCCATCGCCATGATTGCCTCCCGGCGGCTCCACCAGATGAAAACGCGTCACAACACTCAACTCAGCCCGTCGCGCGATGAAATGCGCGAGATCCCATCAGGTCAGCACCACGCCGGCGTGGGGCGCGAAGGTCACCCAGACCTTGTCGTCCCACGAGATCGGCCGCGCCACCATGCGCGACAGGTTCGGCTGCGAGACCTTGATTCGCTGCCCGCAGGCCAATTCCACATGGTAGATGGAGAGATCGCCCAGATAGCCGATGTCCCAGATCTCGCCCTCGAAGAGATTTTCGGTCTGGTCAGCCGGCGGTTCCAGCGCGATGCGCAGTTTCTCGGGTCGGATGGCGATGCAGGCCTTGTCCCCGGCCTTGCAATCCACGCCCTGCGCCACCACCAGGGGAAAGCGCGTCACCGGCGAGGAGATGTGGGTCTCGTCATGCCCGGCGGTTGTGATCGTGCCCTCGATGAGGTTCACCTCGCCGATGAAGTCGGCCACGTAGCGGGTGGCCGGCTGCTCGTAGATCACCGAGGGCGGCGCCACCTGCACCAGCACGCCCTGGTTCATGACCGCGATTCGGTCGGCCACCGTCATGGCCTCTTCCTGGTCGTGGGTCACGATCAGGAAGGTCATGCCGAGGTCCATCTGCAGGTCCATCAGCTCGAACTGGGTTTCCTCCCGCAGCTTCTTGTCGAGGGCGCCCAGCGGCTCATCGAGCAGCAGCACCTTGGGCCGCTTGGCCAGCGACCGGGCCAGGGCCACGCGCTGGCGCTGGCCGCCGGAAAGCTGGTGCGGCTTGCGCTTGGCGAACTTCTCCAGCTTGACGAGCTTCAGCATCTCCTCGACGCGGGCGTCGATCTCGCCCTTGCTCATCTTGTCCTGCTTGAGGCCGAAGGCGATGTTGTCCTGAACATTCATGTGCGGGAACAGGGCGTAGGACTGGAACATCATGTTCACCGGCCGCCGGTAGGGCGGCACGCCGGCCAGGTCCTCCCCCGCCAGGGTGAGGCGGCCTTCGGAGGGCTCCTCGAAGCCGGCGAGCATGCGCATGAGGGTCGTCTTGCCGCAGCCGGAAGGACCGAGCAGGGCGAAGAACTCGCGCTCGTAGATGTCGAGGCTCACATGATCGACCGCGGTGAAGTCGCCGAAGCGCTTCACCACATTCTCGAATCGAATGAGGGGGGTCTTGGTCGGGTCGGTCCAGGGAGCGAACGATCGCCGGACGGCACCGATGGTTTCCTTCCGCGCCTTATCCGCAGCCATCATGTCCCCCGAACTGGCCTCGTGAACTGGAGGCTAGCCGGGGAAGCGGAAACGCTCAAGCCGTGTGCACGCGCAAAAATGCATCGCTGCGTCTGCTCAGGCGTTCGGCCGGCCACGCCTGGGGAGAAGTCGCATCTTCACCTGCCAAGATGCATCGCCCCCTTGCACCTGCCCCCTGCATGTGGCAGAGGAAGCCGCCTGACGACGGCAATGCCGTCGCCTTCCGGGCCGTTGGAATAGTCCCTCTTCGGATGTTCCAAGGTCCACCCGGTGCGCTGCGGTAGCTCAGTGGTAGAGCACTCCCTTGGTAAGGGAGAGGTCGAGAGTTCAATCCTCTCTCGCAGCACCATTCCAACCCATTGCAAATCCTAAACGATGGGCAAGATCAAGGGCTTGAAGCGGCACTTGCTACAGTCTCCTGCTACAGTCGGAGACGAGATCCCCCCTACCAGCTCGATGTGGAGAACGTGACCGACATCGAGGTGGACGATCACGGCTCAGGCGACGCCTTGGCCATCACGCTCGGCATACGGCCGTTCATGCCGCGGACCTTCTACTGCTCCGGCAAGATTTTCGGCTGTCACAGCGGGGAGGTCCCTGAGCACCTGGAGGACTACGCAGATCTTCTATTTCAGATGCCCGTCTCGTGTCCCGGTCGCCTTTTGCCTTGTGGACCTTTGAGCCTCGTTGCAACCGGTTGCAACAAACAGTGGCTCGCCACACCAGCCTCCGCGATCGCTGACCGTTATTGCGTCATCGGGACTTGAGGACAGTGGCCGATGGAACGGGGTGGACGGGAAATGAACGGTGCACCGCTGAACGTGCTCCATCAAGCGATCTCCAGCACCTCCACCTCGCCGCCGGCCACCAGCGCCACATCCCCCACGCCCTTGCTCATCAGGGCTTTCGCCAGCGGCGAGACATAGGACACCGAGCCCTTGGCCGGGTCGGCCTCATCCTCGCCGACGATGCGAAAGACCTGGCGGCGGCCATCCTCGCGGTCGATGGTGACGGTGGTCCCGAACTGGACCGACCTGGGATGGGCAACAGCTTCGACCAATTGGGCGCTGGCCCGCCGGGCGCTGTAATAGCGCAGGTCGCGGGTCGCCCGCGCCATGGCCATCCGGTCGGCCTGCACATCGCCGGTCTGCGCCTGCGCATAGGCGGCCCGCGCCTCGCCCAAGGCCGCATCCAGCGCCGCCATCCCCGTGGGTGTCACCAGATTTGGATGCGGCGAGATCGGCCGGTCGGGCAGGTCGGCGGCGGTCGCTTCGAGGTCGTTTTCGCGCGTGAAGGCGACGGACATGCTGAACGGGATCCAGGTTGACCAAGACCGGCGAGCATACAATGCGGCACCCGCAAAGTCGCCCGTTTGCCCCAGGGTGATCCCGCCGCTCGATGATGGGGCGTGGGGACCCGTGCCTCCCAGTCCGTTTCAGTGCAACCGGTTGCACCGGTGCCGAGCGGCCGCCGTCCACAGCACTTGACATAACGTAAGCAGACAGGCTGTGATCCGCCCATGAGCGCGACGACCCAAACCCTCCGCCGCCCCTGCCCCATCGCAGGACAGTAGCCCCGCGCTCGGCCTCCGCGCCCCGAGCGCCGGGGTGATGATGTGTCTCGCCGTGCGCCTGCACGGCACCCGATGACGGCGTCCCAACGCAAGCTGAAGCGATTCAAGCGCGTCGCCCTCGCCCTGAGCTTCATCCTCATCAAATGCGTCCACACCGCTAGGGTGCGGATCCGGCATCGTACCTCTCTTCAGCGGTCGCGGGACGGCGCACGCAGCGAAAGCCGATGTGGCTCATCGCACTGTCGATCGGCTCGGCGTGGCGCGCGGCTGGCCGGTAGCGCCGGCAATAGTTCGGCGCACACAGATGCGAGCCACCCTTCACGACCTTGCGCGGGATGCGGATCATCGGCTGGGAGGGATCGAGGCTCGCTTCCTCCGGCCCGCCGCGCGGGTTCTGTGGAACGCAGCAGGCGTTCTGCGCCGCCTCGGGATGACGGGTCGACCAGAAGTCGGCGGTCCATTCCCAGACATTGCCGATCATGTCGTAGAGGCCGTAGCCATTCGGCGGGTAGGTCTTCACCGGCGAGGTGCGTTCAAACCCGTCGAGCGCGAGGTTCTGGAACGGAAACTCGCCCTGCCAAGTATTGGCCATCTGGCGGCCATCGGGGGTGAACTCGTCGCCCCAGGCATACTCCATACCGTCGAGCCCGCCGCGCGCGGCGAATTCCCATTCGGCCTCGGTCGGCAGGTCCTTGCCGGTCCAGCGCGCATAGGCCAGTGCATCCGCATAGGCGATGTGGACCACGGGATGATCGTCGAGCCCCTTGGTAGAACTGCCCGGTCCATAGGGCTTGCGCCAACTGGCGCGAAAACGGAACGCCCACCATTGCCGCCAGTCGCGCAGGTCGACCGGATGGTCGGGCGGGGTGAAGACGAGCGAACCGGCCTTCATCATCTTCGGCAGCGCGCCGGGGTAATCCTTGGCATTGGGCGCGATCTCGGCCAAGGTGACGTAGCCGGTGGCATCAACGAAGGCGCGGAACTGTGCGTTGGTCACCGGGGCGGCATCGATGAAGAAGGCGTCGACCTTTACCCAATGCGCCGGCTTTTCCTCGGCATAATGATGGTCGGAGCCCATGCGGAAGCGACCGCCGGGAATGAAGACCATCAGGTCGTCCGCGAGGTCCGACGAGGTCTGATGTCGAGGCCGCGTCCTGGTCGATCTGGTCACAGTTAGAAGTTCCTATTTCTCGAACGGGAACACGTGCTTCCAGTCTTTCTTCATGCTGATCACCGTCCAGCCCTTCTTCTGCGCTTCGTCGGCAAGAGTTTGCGGGAACGTTCCGATTTTGGTTTGCGGCAGCCCCCGCGCCGGCCCATAGGCGAACTCCCGCTCAGCATCGTCGTGGAGCACGAGCATGCCAAGTCGCGAGCCACCACCTGCCGTGGCATATTCAAGCATCTGCCGGTCGCCCGACGAGTTGCCGAATGCCGCATTCGGCCGGCGCCCGATCATCAGATGAATGCCTTCGGGTTTGCCGGCCTTATCGTCGTTCAGCAGCAGTCTGGGGTCCTTGGTGAGGAAAGGCTCTCCGTCCTTGGTGTAGCCAAAGCTCGTGCCGCCGACAGAGCCAACCACTTGCTCAGGCGGTATGCCGTAAACGCGCTCGGAATAGACCCGAACGAAATCCTGCCCGCCGCCTGTGGCGATGTAGGTCTTGTAGCCATTGGTTCGCAAATAGCTGAGTAGCTCCAACATCGGCTGATAGACGAGGTAGGTGTACAGGCGGCCGAATTTCGGATGCTTGGCCGTAGTGATCCATGCCGACACCTCGGCGTTGAAGTCAGTCACCGACATCCCGGTTAGGGTTGCAACCAGGATTTTCTCGAGGTCCTTCATCGAGAGCTTCGCGATGGCTGCCTGATTGCCGGAGAGCACGGTCTTGAACGGCTCGACAGATTTCAGCTCAGGCTTTTTTGCCACCACGGCCGGCACACGATCGAGGCAGTACATGACCTGTGAATAGATGGGGTGCTCGACCCAGAGCGTGCCGTCCTGATCGAATGCGGCGATACGCTCGGCTTCAGGGACAAAATCCGGCCCCGTCTTGTCCGTGGTGATCCTTACGAAGTCGAGGATGGCTTGCCTGGCGGGGGGGCCATCGTTCCACGAAGGGAGCGGATCGGCGTCCGCCGATGCGTCTTGAGACATCAATGGCCCTAAAACCGCCAGCACGATCAATCCGGCTGACGCTGCCCGACGGATGATTGTGATGAGACGCTTGTGCGGCATGGCCTTCACCCCAAAATAGGGGACAGGCGCGGAACGCCTGCCCCTTCATCGATCAAAAGCTATTCGCCCGCGCGACTAGTCGTCTTCATCTGCTTCACCTGCTGCATGACTTGATCGAGGTTGTAGCTCGCCGGGTCCTGCAGGGGCGGGTAGTCGATGTAGGTTGATAGTTCCTTCAGCCAGAGTGCCTGGCCGATCGGAAGCATGTTCCAGTCGTAGACATAGGCCGTCGCTGGAGCGGTTAGGGCGCCGCCCATGCCGGTGAGCGTCTTGATCTGTGCGCCGATCGAGGTCTCGAACGGATCGCGCTTGATATTGACGACCTGGGTCCAGTGATAAGGTACGACGCCGGTGAGGAATCCGGTTGGCGAGTCCGAGACCATCGCGAAATACATCTTCCAGTTCTTGTAGCGAACGGCGGACGGGTCCTTACCGGAGTAATAGAAGAACGTGTTGCGTGCGGATTTCTCCGATTTACCTTCGAGGTAGGCCAGTTGGTTGACGCCATCGAGCGTGGTCTTGACGATGCCAGGATAAGCACCCTTCTCGATCCTCGCCTTGAGGTCGTTACCTTTCTCGCCGCCAGCGATCTCCACGAGTGTCGGCAACCAGTCAAGAGATGCGAATATCTCGGTCTTGACGGTTCCTGGCGCGATGTGATTGGGCCAGCGTACCACCTGAGGCGCGCGCATGCCGCCTTCCCAGGTGCTCAGCTTCCCACCCTTGAACGGCGTGGTGCCGCCATCGGGGAATGTGATGGTCTCTGCGCCGTTGTCGGTGGTAAAGACGATGATGGTGTTTTCGAGCTGGCCCATCTCCTCAAGCTTCTTGAGGACGTAGCCGATATTATCGTCCATCTGCTTCATGCCGGCTTCGTTGGCGCCCCAATCCTTGCCGCCGGGCTCGCCGATCATGTTCTTATATTTGTCTGAAAGCACGGTGGTAATGTGCATGCGGGCAGGATTGTACCAAACGAAGAACGGCTTGCCGGTCTTCGCAGGATCGTTGCGCCCAAGAAAATCGATGACCTTGCCCGAGATTTCTTCGTCAATCGTCTCTGAGCGATCCAGCGTCAGGGGACCTTCGTCCTTGCAGGTCTGGTTGGCAGACGTCCCGTCCGAGGATTTACAGGCGATCACGGGGCGGGGCGGCATAAGACAGAGCGTTGTGGCCTGATCCACGGCGCCCGGCGGGTCTGTCAGGCCTGGAACGGGAGTATTGCGGCAAGGCGGCGCCACCGTCTGCTCGGTCGGTGTTTTGTTGATGTCCGGGAAGCTCACGCCCTGCATGGCGTCGAGATGATACAGGTAGCCCCAGAACTCCTGGAAGCCATGGGCGGTCGGAAGCGCATCGGTGTGGTCACCGAGATGATTTTTGCCGAACTCGCCTGTCGAATAGCCGAGGTCATAAAGGAACTTGGCGAGAGCCGGTGTGCCAGGCCTCAAATAGGATGAACTGCCGGGTAGCTGCGGCGGAATCATACCGGTGCGGAGCGGGTGCATGCCAGTGAAGAAGGCATTGCGCCCGGCCGTGCAGCTCTGTTCGGCGTAGTAGTCCGTGAACAACGCCCCTTCGCGGCCTATGCGGTCGATATTGGGCGTTTCGCCCACCATGAGGCCACGATGGTAGATGCTGGGCTGCATGTAGCCGATGTCATCTCCCATGATGAAAAGGATATTTGGCTTCGCTGATGTGCCTTGCGCGGCGACCGGGCCGGCGCTAATAGTCGAGGCTACGGCAAAGCCGCCCACCAGCGCTGCGCAGGCCCACCAGGCTTTCGAGCGTGTAGTCATGTTGGGCTCCGTGGCCGCTGCCTGGCGCGCCCGTTCGAGGGATGTGCGCCACAATCGCGCCGCCCATGAACGACGACTATTGGCCTAACGGGCTGACGGACTTGCCCGAAAGGGCAACGGCGGCCTTGATGGCATCGAGTAAGGCAACTCCCGAGAAAGGCGTGATCAACAAGGCTGACGCACCACCGTCGGCAGCTCGCTTACCCAATCCTGGCATGTCGAATGCGGTAATGAGAATAAGGGGTATTTTGCTGCGCTCGACGTTCATGGAATTGAGTAACTCGATGCCTGTCATCATGGGCAGGTTCTGGTCGCACACGATGCAATCGGCGACTTCACTTGCTTGCTCTCACCTCCTACAATCGCACGAGGTCCCACTCGGCCCTCGGCGGCAAACCGCCTGAGGAGGTCCATACGGCCTGCGAAGGCATCGACATGGCGGCGTAACGGACAGCAGAACCAAGCTTAGCAAAGCCGCCAATCTGTCCGCCAAACCGGGACCACCTCAGCCGTGCCGAAAGGACGGCGATCAGGCCCCTGCGGCGAAGAACTGCAACCTGGCGGCAAAGACGGGTGATCTGACGGAAAGGGAAGGCTTGTCCGGCCCTTTCGGGCAGGGCCTGGAATGGGACCCCGGGCGGGACTAGCCCAGCAGGGCCTCGATGGCCTTGCATTCGGCAGGGCTCAGGCGGAATTCGAATATGGCCAGATCCTGGGCCATATGCTCCGGGGAGGAGGTGCCGGTGAGGCACACCATGTCCTGCTGGGTCAGGAAGCGAAAGAACACCTGGGGCGCCGTTCGGCCATAGCGGTCCGCGATCTCAACAAGGGCGGGCTGGGCGAGGACCTCGGGATTGGCGGTAAGGGTCCAGAAGCTCTGATAGAGCATGCCATTGCCCTTGCAGAAGGCGCGGATTTCCCGGTCGTAGCGGGTCTTGGCGTGGAAGCGGTTCTGCACCACGGCGGGCTTGATGCGGGCTTGGCGGAAGAGGCGTTCCAGCCGGCCCGGCTCGTAGCAATTGCTGATGCCCAGCTGGCGCACCACGCCTTGCGCATGGAGGTCTTCCATGGCGCGCCAGACCTCCAGCGTATCCTTGTCCTCCGGATAGGGGGAGTGGAGGACGAAGCCGTCCAGATAGTCCGTGCGCAGGTTGCACAAAGAGGCCTGAAGGGACTGGCGCACCTGCGCGCTCAGGCTGGCCTTGGGATCGTAGGGGAGATTGTCCGGATCCTGCCCCTGCAAGGGGGTGAACTTGGTCTGGAGATAGAGGTCCGAGCGGGCGAGCCCCTCCTTCAGCAGCGCGGCCAGCCCCTCGCCGACGCCCGGCTCGTGATAGTGCTTGGGCTGGCACGCGGTATCGATGCCCCGGAAACCCGCGCGCAGGGCCATCTCCACCAGCGCCGCGGTGCGCTCCTTCTTCCACGCCGTGCCGTAGAGGATGCGGGGCACGGCGACGCCAAAGGCCGACACGATGCGGCGCGGGTCCTCGCCTTCGGCGATCGAGAGCTGATCCGTCGCGGCGGGGGCCTGTGTCATCGCGGTGCTTTTTCCTGTCTCAGGTCTGCCCGGTGAAAACCGTCAGCACGCCGGTGTAGCCATAGAGATGGTGGCGCGCGATCTCCCCGCCGGCGAAGAAGCCCACCAGGGGCACGGGGCCGAGGCCCTCGCTGACCATCTGGAATTCCGCGTTGCGCTGGCCGAAATGGGGGCCGCCGCGCCCGGAGCAGCTGATGTAGAGGGCGCCCCGGATGCCGCCAGCCGCTTCCGCCTTGGCCCGCACATCGGCGACGATGCGGAGCAGGTCGGTTCTGGCCGCCTCGGCGTTCCGCTTGCAGAAGGCGAGCTGCATCCCGGCCCTGATCTGCTCTGCCACCACCAGCACGCCGGCCTTGCGCCCGACGCCGAGCAGATGGCGCACCTCCGTATTGGTGCCGAACTGGCCGGGCTGGGTGGAGACGTCCTCGCCGGGGGTGACCAGCCCCGCCAGCGTCTGGCCCAGCTCCTGGCCCAGCTCCGCATCGGGCGTATCCGCGCCAAGGCCCAGATCCTCCAGCGCACAGTCCAGCGCCCGGCCATTGTCCAGGGTGACGAGGTAATTGCCCTCGGCGCGGGTGATGGTGCGCTGGGGGCCGATGGGCTGGCAGCCCTGGGTGACGCGGGACAGGATGGGCACTTCGGGGCCGAAGGCCACGCCGGAAACCCCGCCCAGCAGCACTTCGTCGGCAAAGAGCAGGGGCTGGTTCCGGGCCGAAGACAGGCCGCCGAACAGATAGCCGGTGGTGGTCTTGTCGCTCAGGGCCTTGAGCTGCGCGGGCAGGTCCGCGGTGCCGCCATCGGCATGGACCAGGGCGGTGAAGGCCTCGAAGCCGTCGGCCCCGGCCTCCAGAGGCTGGGGGCTGGAGAACAGCTTGAACGCGCCCGGCGGCAGTTCGGCCAGCATCAGCGCCATGCCCGGCTCGTCGAAATATTCCACCGCCTCGGCTGCCACGCCGACCCCCACGGTGCCGACCCAATGCACCTGCGGCAGGCGCTCCCTGAGCGCCTCCATGATGTTTCCCGCGGCCTGGGTGTAATGGTCGGTCAGGTAGCACCAGCCCAGATTGGGCTTGCTCCCCTCGGGCAGTTGATGACGCACCTGCGCCCAGCAGGAGCCGAGGGCCAGCTGCCAGTTGGCGTCACCCGCATGGGCGTGGATGAAAGTGTTCATAAGGCAGGATCTGCATGAAAGGTGTGGGCATTAACAAGGATGAAACCGCGGCCCGCCAAGCGGGCGGACAAGAAACAATCAAGGCAATCAGGGCCTGACACAATCAGGGCCTGTCTGGCGGGAGCATATCCGCTGCAACAGGATCAAACACTTCATGAAGTGACGGCCTGTGTCGCAGACCGACGCCATCGCAATCCGTGCGCAATCGCAAGCAATGATCATGCCGCCCCTGCCGTCCCGGCTGGGTGAAATCCTGCCGGCACCCGCAGACCGGGACGGCGCACATCAGGAGGGGGCCAGATAGTTCGGGAGCTTCGCCACGAAATCCGGATAATAATGCGGGACGACCGCCATATCGAAGCGCGCCAGGATCTGTTCCTTCGGCTCCCGGTCCAGCAGGAAGCGGAAGGTGGCCTCGACGCATTTGGCAGGGGTGCACCTCCCCGCCGTCAGCTCCTGGTAGGTGGCCGGTGCCATGGTGACCACGTGACGGGTCTCTCCCGCCGTGTCGCGCACCACGACCTCGAATTTCAGGGGATCCCCACCGGCGCTCTGCCGCACCTCGATCATCGTGCTGCCTCCAGTTCCCGCATGAGGATAACCTGGGGCGGGATGCGCTCATTGCCCATGCGATGCGGCAAAACGCTCATCGTCGGAGTGCGGCATGGGGATGGCATTGATCTTGAATGCGGTGCCACGCGTGACAGGGACGGATAGCAAGATGCAGCGCAAGCCCGACAGCGGCGATTACCTTGCCCTTTTCGGCCAGTACAAGGAGGATTTCGGGGACGTCTACATGGGCCCCGAGGACGAGCGGTTCAGGCTGCTGTTTCAGAAGATCTGCCGCATGCTCACGCAGCCCTCCTCCTTCAATCTCGGCCTGCCCGAGCAGTTTCGCACCACCGCCTTCCGCTATCTGGAAGGCGACGCCCATACGGTCGCCCACATGAATACGGCGGAGAACCGCCATTTCATGCTGAGCGACCTGTTCGACTACATCCATCTGGTCAAGACCATGGGCGGCTCCTGGGACCAGCGCGGACGGTAGATGCCGCAATCCAGACGACGGCCGAGGTTGCAGCGGTCCTGGCGTGGCGCTCAGGGCCGCGGGCAGGACCTAACGGAGCTTGGTGATCCCGATGCCATCGATTTTGGCGCGGTCTTTGATGGATTCCTCGCTGCGCGTCATTGCTTTCGAAATCGCCTTGAGTGCCATGCCCTTCTTGGCGAGCACTTTGAGCTTTTCGAGTTCCTCGTGGGTCCAGGGTTGGCGGTGCCGTTCAAATCGCTCGGCCATGCTCTGCTCCTCCTCTGCCGGGACAGATCCGGCATTCGCACTATCTGTATCAATGATGGAGCCGAGCGCCGGACGCAGAGAGGTGTTGACCACATTCCCGGAAGCATACGGTCCGCTCTCGGCCCCAGAAGGCCGGGCGGATGAGCCGTGGCGCCGCTGGCCTGACTGATGCCATGATCGGCATGTTTTTGTCGAGGCCGGCGCGACGTGGGACTGCGAGACCGCGTGGACGCTGCCGGCTTTGGCGCACGGCAAGCCCCGCGCAGTGAAGCCCGAGCTTGCCAGTCGTGCCGCGTGACGGCAATCTCCGCTCCGCGAGACGTTCAGCGGATGTATGCCGGCGTATGTTCTCGTCGGGCAATCGGACATGGGAAACTGCCAAATCATGATGATGGACGGTGGGAACGCCGCAGCTGGCGAAATTGAAGAGGCAGCTTTGCCTGGGCTTCGGTCGGGGTCCCTCAACCGCCGGTCGTTTCTGGTCGGCTCTGCCCTCGGTCTCGGGTCGCTCGGGCTCGCCGGCTGCGCGTCATCCGATGGCATGAGCCTTGCCGAGGCGGAGAAGCTCTACGGGCCGGTGCCCACCGAGAAATTCCCGATCCCGGCGGTGGATGTCAAAAAGGTCAATCCGAAATATTTTCGCCGGACGGTGAGTTACGACACCAAGGAAGCGCCCGGTACCATTATCGTCGATCCCGGCAATTACTACGTCTACCGCGTCGAGGATGAAGGCACCGCCACCCGCTATGGGGCCAATGTCGGCCGCGCCGGGTTCCTGTGGAGCGGTGACGCATATGTCGGGCGCAAGAGCGAATGGGCGACCTGGACACCGCCCAAGGAGATGATCCAGCGCCAGCCCGAGGCGGCCAAATACGCCCGCGGCATGCCGGGCGGCCTCGACAATCCCCTTGGTGCCCGCACGCTTCATCTCTATCAGAACGGCACCTACACGCTCTACACGATCTACGCCACCATCGACCCCGAATCGATCGGCTCAGGCGTTACAAGCGGCTGTGTCGGCCTCCTCAGTCAGGACATGATAGACCTGTACTCGCGTACGCCAGTCAAAACCAAGGTGGTCGTCCTGCCGGCATAGCAACGGTCTGGCCCGGCTCCAGGCGGCGCCGGTGCGGGCAGCGCGCAGATCCGGCGCGGTCTCGAAATCCCGGCGGTTGCGCGTGTGGCGATCTTAGCTTCGATTTCGTCGCCGCCATCCGGCGATGCACGGGGGTATTGGTCCAGGGCCACAACAGGGTGAGTTGAATTCGCTGCGGTCGAGCCTTATGCGTGAACGCCATGGACACCCACGCCGACGCCGCAAAACCCTTGAGTTCCTTGTCCCGCCACCGGCCGCCTTCCGGCACGGCGGCGCCGTTTCTGCCCATGAGCCGCGCCGAGATGACAGCGCTCGGCTGGGACGCCTGCGACATCGTGCTGGTGACCGGCGACGCCTATGTGGATCATCCGAGCTTCGGCATGGCGATCATCGGCAGGCTGCTCGAAGCCCAGGGCTTCCGGGTCGGCATCATCGCGCAGCCCGACTGGCAGTCGGCAGAGCCGTTCAAGGCGCTGGGCAAGCCGAAGCTGTTCTTCGGCGTCACCGGCGGCAACATGGACTCCATGGTCAACCGCTACACGGCGGACCGCCGGCTGCGCCATGACGACGCCTACACGCCCGGAGGAGAAGGCGGCCGGCGGCCGGACCGCTCAACCATCGTCTACACGCAACGCTGCCGCGAGGCGTTCAAGGACGTGCCGATCGTGCTCGGCGGCATCGAGGCGTCGCTGCGCCGCATCGCGCATTTCGACTACTGGTCCGACAAGGTGCGCCGCTCGATCCTGGCGGACGCCAAGGCGGATCTGCTGGTTTACGGCAATGCCGAGCGCGCCATCGTTGAGGTGGCGAACCGCCTCGCCGCCGGTGAGGCGCCGCGCGATCTCGATTCCATCCGGGGCGTGGCGCTGTTCCGCCGCGTGCCCGAGCATTACACGGAACTGCACGCCGACGATCTCGACTCCGCCGATGAGGGGGCCGCCCGCCGCCCCGGCGATGTGGTGATCCGGCTGCCGGCCTGCGAGCAGGTGGAGCAGGACAAGGAGGCCTATGCCCGCGCCTCGCGCGTGCTGCACCGGGAGAGCAATCCCGGCAATGCGCGGCCGCTCGTCCAGCGCCATGGCGACCGCGACCTGTGGCTGAACCCGCCGCCGATCCCGCTGACCTCCGCCGAGATGGACGCGGTCTACGACCTGCCCTACGCCCGCGCGCCGCATCCCTCCTACGGCGATGCGAAGATCCCGGCCTGGGACATGATCAAGTTCTCGGTGACCATCATGCGCGGCTGCTTCGGCGGCTGCACCTTCTGCTCCATCACCGAGCACGAGGGCCGCATCATCCAGAACCGCTCGGAAGGCTCGATCCTGCGCGAGATCGAGCAGATCCGCGACCGGACACCGGGGTTCACGGGCGTGATCTCGGACATCGGCGGGCCGACCGCCAACATGTACCGGATGGCCTGCAAGGATCCCAAGATCGAGGCGGCATGCCGGCTGCCGTCCTGCGTCTTTCCCGACATCTGCCCGAACCTGAACACCTCCCACGACGAGCTGATCCGGCTGTATCGCAAGGTCCGCGAGGTGGAGGGCGTCAAGAGGGTGATGGTCGCGTCCGGCGTGCGCTACGATCTCGCGGTGAAGAGCCCCGAATATATCAAGGAGCTGGTGACCCATCACGTCGGCGGCTATCTGAAGATCGCGCCCGAACACACCGAGCGCGGCCCGCTCGACAAGATGATGAAGCCGGGCATCGGCACCTACGATCGCTTCAAGGAGATGTTCGACGCCGCGGTGAAGCAGGCCGGCAAGAAATACTACCTCATTCCGTATTTCATTGCCGCGCATCCGGGCACGACCGACGAGGACATGATGAACCTCGCGCTCTGGCTCAAGAAGAACCGCTACCGCGCCGATCAGGTGCAGACGTTCCTGCCGTCTCCCATGGCCACGGCCACGGCCATGTACCATACCGGCGTCAATCCACTGCGTGGCGTGCGCCATGGAGGGAGCGACAAGGTGGTGACGGTCACGGGGCTTCGGCAGCGCCGGCTGCACAAGGCGTTCCTGCGCTACCATGATCCCGACAATTGGCCGCTGCTGCGCGAGGCGCTGAAGCAGATGGGCCGCGCCGACCTGATCGGTTCGCGCCCCGACCAGCTCGTGCCTGCCCACCAGCCGCCCGGCACAGGCAAGGCCGCCGGCACGCGACGACCCGTGCGCCGCACGGGCGGGACGCAGCGCTTCACCACGAAGGGCGTTCCCATAAACAAGTGAACGGTCCACACCGGCGGGGGCGTTCCCCGCCTTGCCCGGCGCCGGCACCGTCCTGGACGATGGCTACCCTGGCGCCGGAGCGGCCTCGCGCTGCATCACGGCAGCAAAGAAGCCATCGGTATCGTGGCGGGCAGGCGTCAGCGACAGGTAGTCCGGATGCGCCGAACCGTTGAGTTGCGGCGCAGCCTCGCGCAACGGCACGACCTGAAAGGCAGGATGCGCCGCCAGGAAGGTTGCCGCCTGCTCCTCGTTTTCCTGCGGCAGCATGGAACATGTGGCGTAGACGAGCCGTCCGCCGGGCTTCACAAGCCGCGCGGCGCTCGCAAGAATACTGGCCTGTAGCGACAGGAGATGCTCAAGCCCGGCGCCCAGCGGACGCCAGCGCGCATCCGGATTCCGCCTCCACGTGCCGGTGCCACTGCACGGCGCATCGACCAGCACCCGATCGAAACTGCCCTTGTGACGCTTCACCCAGCGATCCGTTTCGCTGGTCAGGGGCCTGGTCTCGATATTGTGGAGTCCTGCACGCCGGAACCGCTCGGCAGCGCGCTTCAGACGGCCGTCCGAGACATCGCAGGCCATGACGTGGCCCTTGTTTGCCATCTGCGCGGCGATGGCCAGCGTCTTGCCGCCAGCCCCGGCGCAGAAATCGACCACGCGTTCGCCCGGCCGCGCGTCGACCAGCATGGCGACAAGCTGCGAGCCCTCGTCCTGAATCTCCACCTCGCCGCTTTTCAACATGGGCAGGCTGGCCAATGAGGGACGCTCTTTCACGCGAAGACCGTAAGGCGCCATGCGAGACGCCTCGGCCTTCAGGCCAAGATCGCGCAGCGCGCGCAGCATGGCCTCGCGGGTGGACTTGAGCGGATTGACGCGCAGATCGAGCGGGGCTGCTGTCAGAAGCGCGGCCATCTCGCGCCCGAACGAGTCATGGAAACGCCGCCGCAGATGGTCGAGCGCCCAGGATGGACATTCAAAGCGCACGTCGTCCGGCATGGCTGGATGGTCGATCGGGCAGCCGTGCAATTTGACCAACAGCGCGCGCTCGTGATCCATCAGGACGGCAGGCGCGCATTTTCCACCGGTGAACAGGCGATGGACCTGATCGGGCGTCTTGCCTCCATCGAGCGCAAGCCATGCCAAAAGCCGGTTGCGGGGCACGTCCGGGCGTCCGTGCTTCGCCAACCACCAGACTATTCGTGCGTGATGTCGCAGTAGCGCATAGAGCAGATCGCAGATATGGCCACGATCCCTGTCGCCGATATGGCGGCGGGTCCGAAACCACGCCGAGACGACAGCATCGGCGGGACGCGCGACACGATCGACTTCATGCATCAGATCGAGAGTAGCTTGCAGACGGGCGGCGGGAGTCACGGGAGAGACGATCAGGCTGGAAAAAGGCGCGGCACCATAGATGAAGGTGCTGCCGCTGACTATTGATTCGCACGTCTCTGGGACTGGTCCCGTGTGGGGTCGCCATCAGCGGATTTCTGCCGCACGGGCCTTGATTGCATGGATTTCGGGAGACGAAACGGGACCTTCATCCTCTCTCGCAGCACCAGCCCATTCTCCTGAAAATCAACGCCACCGGCCTGCCTTGCTCCGGCGCCCGGCCCGTGGGCCAACAGCCCAGCCGCCCCCTCACAGCGCGCGGCTGGCGGTGCCTTTCATCAGGATGGGGCCGGTGGGGCGGCCCGTGGGCGAACCGCCGGCGGGTTCGAGGGTCACCTCGAAGAGTTGTTCCGGCACCGCCGTGGGCAGGCCCTTCAACTGCAGGTCGAGGCTGCGCAGGGCATCGACCAGGCCGACCGAGACCGGACCGCGCGCGCGGTCCCACAGGGTCCAGACCTGGAGCGACTTGCCCTCCGGCGCGCGGAGCGCGGCGAGCGGGATCAGTTCGGCGCGGCCGTCCCTGAAGGTGTTGACCACTGCCGCCGGCCGGTTGTCTCCGGACAGCAGCACGGCGACGAGCACCGGCGCGCGCGCCGCCTCGCGCATCTGGAAGCCGAGACCGAGGGCGAGCAGCAGCGTCGCGGCGGCAGCCCCCAGCCCGATGCCGCGCCACACCGGCAGGCTCTCCCACACGGCGGAAAGGGCCGCCCCCCATCCGGCCGATGGCCGCCGCGCCCGGGCGGGCGATGACAGTGCGGGCGGTGCGGCGGTTGCGGCAGCAATCCGGTCCCACACCGCGGCAGAGGGCACCTGCGCCGGAGCCGAAAGATCGAATTCGGCGAGGCGGGCGCGCCAGTGCTCCACCGCCATGGCGAAGGCGGGATCGGCGGCAAGGCGCCCGGCGCAGGCCTGGGCCTCGTCGCCAGCGAGCAGCCCGAGCACATATTCGCCGGCCAGCGCGTGGAGATCCTCGCTCATGCCATGCACTCCCTGAGCGCAAGCAGGCTCCTGCGGATCCAGGACTTGGCGGTGCCCAGCGGAATGCCCATGCGGCCGGCCAGCTCACCATGGCTGAGGCCGCGCGTATAGGCGAGCACGATGGCGACGCGCCGGGGCGGGTCCAGCCGCTCCAGGCAGCGCCGCAGGGCCCCCGCCTCCGACAGGGCGCACACCACCGCCTCGGCGTCCGGCGCGTCGCTGGCGAGGGCCAGGGGCTCGAAATCGTCGGTGAGGTCGGTGCGGCCCTCCGCGCGCAGCACGTTGAGCGCGCGATGGCGCAGGATCGCGAACATCCAGGTGACGGCGCTGCCGCGGGCGGGATCGAACGTCGCCGCCTTCTCCCAGATGCGCACGAAGGTGTCGTGCACCACGTCCTCGGCAAGATCGCGCCGCCGCAGCAGGCGGAGCGCGACGCCCGTCATCTGCGGCGCGATCTTGTCATAAATCTCCCGCAGGCAGGCGTGGTCGCCGCGCGCGCAGCCCTCCAGCGCACGCGCCAGCGCGTCAGGATCGATCCGCGCCGTGACCGGCGTCGTCGAGGCCATCGCGTGCTGCGCCTTCCGCTTTCTGGTGGTCCTGTTGACCTTACGGCGCTCATCCACCGGTGGATGGCCGCAATCAAAAAAATCTCCCCCCGCTGCATCCGTTCGCCGCGCTGGCGTGTAGCCGCTTCGACCCGGCCGCGATGGTCGGTGCGACAGCAGGAGAATGAGATGAAGAGCACGCTCATGATGATCGCCCTCGCCAGCGCGATGGCGGTGCCCGCGGCGGCCTCGGCCCAGACCGTGGTGGCGCTGGTGGACGGCAACCGCATCGCGGTGGTGGACGCCAAGGCGCTGAAGGCCGCCGCCCCGCTGAAGGTGTCCGGCGTCTCCGGCAAGCTCGTGGGCATCGACGTGCGCCCGGCGGACGGCAAGCTCTATGGCCTGTTCGAGGACGGCACCGTGGCCACCATCGACCCGGTGAGCGGCACCGCCACGCCGAAGGCGAAGCTGGAGACCATGCTGGCGGCCGGCACCGCCGCGACAGTGGACTTCAACCCCGTCGCCGACCGCCTGCGCGTCATCGGTGCCGACGGCACCAACCTGCGGGCCAATGTGGATGACGGCAAGGTGGTGCGCGACGGCATGCTGAAGTTCGCCGATGCCGACAAGCACATGGGCAAGTCGCCAGCCGTCGCGGCGGGCGCCTACACCAATTCCGTGAAGGGCGCGAAGGAGACCGCGCTCTACGACATCGACGGCAAGCTCGGCCTGCTGGTGAAGCAGGCGCCGCCCAATGACGGCATCCTCAACACCGTGGGCATGATCGGCGTGGAGGGCAAAAGCTACGCCTTCGACATCGTGGCGGCGGACGCCGGCGCCAACGAGGGCTGGCTGATGGCCGGGACCATGCTGTACCGGGTGGACCTCGCCACCGGCAAGGCCACGAGCGCCGGCAAGGTGGCGGGCCTCGACGGCCCGGTCAGCGACATCGCCATCATCCCCGCCATGTGAGGATGACCTGAGGCGGCGCGGACCCGGCTCGGGGTGCACCCTGAGCCGGGCGGTGTGGGGACGCGATCCACATCTTGAGGTGCCGCTTCCCCGTAGGGCGCGCGCGGCCGGGTGACCCGCCCTCCCCATTTCCGAGACCGAAGACGCGAGCCGGTGGTATAAGCACGCCGCGGTTCGATAAAACGCGCGCCAAGCGCGCCGCAGGACAAGGAAGGCACCCATGGGCTCGAAACACTGGCTCCTCGCAGCTTCGATCCTGATCGCCGGCGCGCCGGCCGCGCTGGCCCAGACGCCGGCGGCGCCCGCTGGCCCGGCGCCCACCGTGGTCAAGGCGGACCTGGTCGGCAATAGCGGCAAGCCCATCGGCACCGCCACCGCCACCGGGACCGACCGCGTCACCATCGTGCGCCTCGCCCTTCAGCCGGGCGCCATCCCGCCCGGCTGGCACGGCATCCACTTCCACGCGGTGGCCGACTGCTCCGACACCGAGAAGTTCCTCGCCTCCAAAGCCCATGTGAACCACGGCGGCAAGGCCCACGGCCTGCTCAATCCCAACGGTCCCGACGAGGGCGACCTGCCCAACATCTTCGCCGTCGCCGATGGCTCGGTGTCGGCCGAGGTGACGAGCCCGGTGGCTCTCACCGGCGCCAACGGCCTGCTTTCGCCGACCGGCTTCGCGCTGGTGGTCCATGCCGGGCCGGACGACCACACCACCCAGCCCATCGGCGGCGCCGGCGCGCGCATCGCCGGCGCGGCGTTCAAGCCCTGACCATGGGCCAGCAGCGCCCGCTCTAGAACCGGAACACGGCGGCGCCGCCGGTGAGGCCGGCGCCGGCGGCGGCGATGAGCAGCACGTCGCCCTCGCCATAGGCGCGGGCTTCGCGCACCGCCGACAGGGTGAAGGGCACGGTGGCGGCGGACGAATTGCCATAGTCGGCAACGCTCGACAGGGTCCGCTCCGGGCCGATGGCGAGCCGCTCGGCCACCGCGGTGATGATGCGGGCATTGGCCTGATGCGGCAGGAAATGGGTCACCTCATCGAGGGTGAGCCCGGCCTCCTCCAGCGCCATGCGGCAGGAGGAGGCCATCATGGCCACCGCCCGGGAAAACACCGCGCGGCCCTCCCGCATCACCATTCGCCCGGCCCCGGCCTGACCCGTCGCCGACAGGCGGCTGCCGCTGTCGGGGATCTGGATGAGGTCGTAGCCCGAACCGTCGGAGGCGAGGCAAGACCCGACCACGCCGGTCCCGTCCCGAGGCGAGGGGGCGAGCACCACAGCGCCCGCCGCATCGGCAAACAGCGCCGCCGTCGCCGGATCTGAGGGATCGATGCGGCGCGACAGGATGTTGGCCGCCACCACCAGGACGGCACGTCCGGTGGTCCGCACGAAGCCGTCGGCCAGCACCAGCGCATAGAGGAAGCCGGCGCAGGCCCCGGTCAGGTCCACCGCGCCGCTCGCGGACAGGCCAAGGCGGTGGGCGAGCAACGGCGCGGTCGGCGGCAGCAGATGGTCGGGGGTGCTGGTGGCCAGCAGGGTGAGGCCGATGGCGGCCTTGGGGAGGCCCGCATCGGCCAGGGCCATTTCGGCGGCCGCGAACGCAAGGTCGCTCACCGCCTCGTGCGGCGCCGCGACCCGCCGCTCGCGGATGCCGGTGCGGCCGAAGATCCAGCCCTCTGCAAGGCCCAGCCCGCGCTCGATCTGCGCGCTGGTCACCACCTGCTCCGGTGCGTAATGGCCGAAGCCGGCGATGCGGGTTCCCGCCACAGCTGTTCGCGCCATGCTCATGCCCGCCCGAAGCGGTCGGCCGCCGTTCCGATGGCCCCATAGATAAGGTCCAGGTCTTCCGCCGTGGTGCAATAGGGCGGCATCACATAAAGCGTGTTGCCCAGCGGGCGGATGAGCAGCCCCTCCTCCCGGAAGAAGGCGGCGAGCCGTGGCCCGACCTCCGCAAGGTAGCCGGCATCGGGCGCCGCAAGGTCCAGCGCCGTGATGGTGCCGAGGCGCCGCACGTTGGCAAAGCGCCGGTCGTCGCCGAAGCGCGCGAGGCGCGCCTCCTGCGCGGCCCCGAGCGCGGCGATGCGCGCGCCGACCGGCTCTTCCGCCCAGATCTTCAGGTTGGCGACGGCCGCAGCGCAGGCGATGGGATTGGCCGTGAACGAGCTGGAATGGAAGAAGGTGCGCGCCCGGTCGGTGGAATAGTGCGCCTCGAAGATGGCGCGCCGGCACAGGGTGACGGCCAGCGGCAGCGAGCCGCCGGTGAGGCCCTTGGCATAGCAGGCAATGTCCGGCACCACGCCCGCCTGCTCGCAGGCAAACAGGGTTCCGGTGCGGCCGAAGCCGGTCATCACCTCGTCGGCGATGAGGAGCACGCCGTGGCGCGCGCAGATCGCCGCCATTTCGGCCAGCACTTCGGGGGCATAGATGTACATGCCGCCGGCGCCGAGGATCAGCGGCTCCACCAGCAGCGCGGCCGGGGCGTCCCGGCAGGCGGCTTCCAGCGCATCCAGGGTCGCTTGCTCGCGGCCGGCGTGGGGAAACGGCAGCCGCGTCACCTCGAACAGGAACGGCTCGTAGGTCGCGTTGTAGACGCCGCGCGCGCCCACCGACATGGTGCCGATGGTATCGCCGTGATAGCCGTGCTCCAGCGCGAGGATGCGGGTGCGCTGCTCGCCGGTGTGGCGCCAGTAGCCCGCCGCCATCTTGAGCGCGACTTCGACCGCGGTGGAGCCGCTGTCGGAGAAGAAGACGTGATCGAGCCCCGCCGGCGTCATGGCCACGAGGCCGCGCGCGAGCGCTTCGGCAGCCGGATGGGTGTGGCCGGCGAAGATCACCTGGTCGAGTTGCCCGGCCTGTTCCGCGATGGCCGCGACGATGCGCGGATGGCAATGGCCGTGGGTGATGACCCACCACGATGAAATGGCATCGAGAATGCGCCCGCCGCCGGCGGTTTCCAGCCAGGCGCCCTCCCCGCGCACCACCACCGGAGGCTCCGGGGCAAGTGCATGCTGGGTGAAGGGATGCCAGACGGGAGAAGGGCTTGAAGTCATTGCCGAAGGTCCTGCAGCACGCGCCGATCAGATTGCGGTGCAACTTGATCGGCGCGTGCTCTTTCTAAGCGTTCAGAGCTGGAAGTCATCCAGGGTGAAGGCCGCCGCGAAGGCGGCCTTGAGCGTGGCGGGCGTCACATCGGGCAGGAGCGGCAGGCGCCCGAGGCGGCGGGTGCCGCCGAGGTCCGCGATGATCTGCTCGCTGTCCTCGTTGGCTTCGCCGATGAAGGCGACGCCATGGAGCGCGATGCCCCGCCGCGACAGCGCCTCGATGGCGAGCAGGGTGTGGTTGATGGTGCCGAGACTGGTGCGGGCGCACAGGATCACCGGCAATCCCCATGCGGCGAACACATCGGCAAAGAGCCGGCGGCGGGTGAGCGGCACCAGCGGTCCGCCGGCCCCTTCGACCACCAGCGGCCGCGTGGTCGAAGGAAGCACGAGCGCATCGGGATCGATGCCAATGCCCTCCGCCTCCGCCGCGCGGTGCGGGGAGGCCGGCAGGACGAGCCGGTAGGCTTCGGGCAGGATGCGATCGGGCCCAAGGCCCGACAACCGTTGCACGACCTGAGAATCCGTCTCCCCGTCCAGGCCGGCCTGCACCGGCTTCCAGTAGGCGGCGTCGAGGGCGCCGGCGAGGGCGGCCGCAAACACGGTCTTGCCGATGCCGGTGTCGGTGCCGGTGACGACGTAGCCGGTCACTGGGCCGACCTTTCGGCCTGGGCGCCCGGCCCCGCCGCGAGAGCCTGCGCGAGGGCATCCACCAGCGCATCCAGAGCGGCCTCGGACACGTTGAGCGTCAGCGCAATACGCAGGCGCGCGGTGCCCTCCGGCACGGTGGGCGGGCGGATCGCCCGCACATCGAACCCTTGCGCCTGCAGGGCGCCGGCAACGGCCGTCGCCCGCCGGTCGGACCCCAGAATGACCTTCTGGATCTGCGAGTGTGTGGCCGGAAGGCCGATCCCGGCCAGCGCCCGCCGGGCATGGGCAATGCGCGCCATGAGGCGGTCCCGCCGGTCCTGCGCCGCTTCGGCGATGGTCAGCGCCGCGCGCACGGTGGCAGCCA
The DNA here is from genome assembly GCF_029991245.1 of Xanthobacter autotrophicus. Lineage (GTDB taxonomy): Bacteria > Pseudomonadota > Alphaproteobacteria > Rhizobiales > Xanthobacteraceae > Xanthobacter > Xanthobacter autotrophicus_C. The sequence goes on along the minus strand of NZ_JAIVFO010000017.1, from coordinate 16,215 downwards.
GCAGCGGCGACGGCGCGGTGGCGTAGATGAAGGGCCGCGAACGGTTCACCATATAGTCCCTGAGCCCGCGCGGCAGGCACACCAGCGCGCCCATGACGCCCAGCGCCTTGCCGCAGGTGTGCAGCGTCACCACGGTGTCGCGCCCTTCCAGATGCGCGGCGAGCCCCCTCCCCGCCGGCCCATAGACGCCGGTGGCGTGGGCCTCGTCCAGCAGGAGCATGGCGTCGTGCCGCTCGGCCACGGCGCACAGATCGTCGAGGGGGGCGAAATCGCCGTCCATGCTGTAGAGCGTTTCCGCCGCGATCCAGGCGCGCCCGCGCCCGCCCCTGGTGCGCCAGGCCCGGATGGCATCATCCACGGCATCGGCATCGGCATGCCGCGTCGCCACCGCCTCGACGCGCTCCGCCGATGAAGCCCCGGCGAGGCCCTCATGGACGCTGGCATGGATGAGTTCGTCATAGACTACGAGGTCGCCCCGGCGCGGCAGGGTGGAAACCAGCGCGGCGTTGGCGGCGAATCCGCCGGCGAAGAACAGCGCGGCCTCGGCACCGAAGAAGGCCGCCGCCTCGGCTTCCAGGGCCTCGTGCTCCGGGTGGTTGCCGCGCAGCAGGCGCGATCCGCCGGCGCCCAGCGGCACGCCGCGGGCCAGCGCGGCGGATGCGGCCTGGCGCAATTCCTCCGACTGGGCAAGGCCCAGATAATCATTTGAGGCAAAATCGGCGCCCTGCGCGGGAGCCAGCGTGCGCAACCGGCCCCGGCGGCTCAGCGCCGCGAGGGCCGCCTCATGCGCCGCCACGGATGGCCTCGCCGGCATCCGCCACCGTCACGCCCGGCCGCGCGAAACGGGCATCATCCCGGTCCGGCCCCCGGTTGGCCGCGGCGCGGGGCCGATCTGCCAGATTTCGCCGCGCGGCCAGCATACCAGTCTCCAGATTATGGAACATTTCCCGATGTGATCTCCCGTAGGTTCCACAGGTTCCTGGAAACGACAAGTGGCCTTTCGGGCTTTCCTCCTGCTGTGGTGGCACACCCGAAAGCGCACGCCGGATCGATCGCCCGCCATGCTCCCCGGATCGTGATGGCACCGCAGTCTGGAATCCATCGAGAAAGCGGGCTAGCATTTGGGAGCGGGACCATCTGCGTCGGGGCGGCGCCATGGACCCTGGGGCGCGTGGAATGCGCGTCCCCCTCGCCTTATCAAGCACAGATGCGGCTGTGCCTCTCGCAATACCGAGGTACCCATGGCCGTCACACTCACAGTGAACGGACAGGCGCGCACCGTCGACGCCGATCCCGATACACCGCTGCTCTGGGTCCTGCGCGACGAGCTTGATCTCGTCGGCACCAAGTTCGGCTGCGGCCAGGCCCTGTGCGGCGCCTGCACCGTGCATCTCGACGGCACGCCGGTGCGGTCCTGCCAGACCACGCTCGGCGACGTCGGCAACGCCAAGATCATCACCATCGAGGGCCTCCAGGGCCGCGAGGCCGAGGCGGTCCGCGCCGCCTGGGTGAGCCTCGACGTGGTCCAGTGCGGCTATTGCCAATCCGGGCAGATCATGTCCGCGGTGGCGCTGCTCGCCGAAAACAAGAAGCCCACCGATCCCGACATCGACGCGGCGATGGACGGCAATGTCTGCCGCTGCGCCACCTACCACCGCATCCGCGCCGCGATCCATGACGCGGCCCGCCGGCTGGAGGCCTGATCCATGCACATGCTACAGAAGCTGGAGCCGGGCGTTGTGTCCGGCCTTGCCGCCGCGCTCTCCGGCGCCGCGCAGACGCCGCTCTCCCGCCGCTTCGTCCTCGCCGCCATGGGTGGGGCGGGCATCGGCCTCGTGCTCGGGCTCAGGCCAGAGGTGGCGCACGCCGCTCCGGCCGGCGCGGATGCGGCCGGCCAGGCCTTCAATCCCTTCGTCAAGATCGCTCCGGACGGCACGGTGACGGTCATCGTCAAGCATCTGGACAAGGGCCAGGGCATCGCCACCGGCCTTGCCACCCTCGCCGCCGACGAGCTGGATGCGGACTGGTCCAAGGTGACCACGCAGTTCGCTCCCGCCGACGCCAAAACCTACGGCAACGCCCTGTTCGGCGGCGCCCAGGGCACGGGCGGCTCCACCTCCATCGCCGCAAGCTACACCGTCTACCGCACCGCCGGCGCAGCAGCCCGCGCCATGCTGGTGGCCGCCGCCGCCCGGCAGTGGGGCGTCGATCCCGCGACCGTCAAGGTCTCCGGCGGCGTGGTCAGCGCCGGCAGCCGCAGCGCCGGCTTCGGCGCACTGGCCGAGGCCGCCGCCAAGGAACAGGTGCCCGCCGAGCCGAAGCTGAAGGCGGCGTCCGCCTTCACCCTCATCGGCAAGGAGGGCATCCACCGGGTCGATAACGTCGCCAAGACCACGGGCGCCCGCATCTATACCCAGGACCTCAAGCTGCCGGACATGCTGGTGGCGGTGGTCGCCCATCCGCCGCGCTTCGGCGCCACGCCGAAGAGCTTCGACGCCACCGCCGCGAAGGCGGTGAATGGCGTGAAGGACGTGGTGATGGTGCCGCAGGGCGTCGCCGTGCTCGCCACCACCACCCACGCCGCCATCAAGGGCCGCGATGCCCTGAAGGTGGAGTGGGACGAGAGCAAAGCCGAGACCCGCAGCTCCGCCGACATCCTCGCCGACTACAAGGCGGCCTTCGCCAAGCCCGGCCTGCCGGTGGAGGCCCACGGCGACGTGGAGACCGCGCTGAAGGCCCCCGGCGTGAAGCTGGTGGAGGCGGAGTTCGAGTTCCCCTACCTCGCCCACGCCGCCATGGAGCCCATGAACGCGGCGGCGCAGGTGAAGGACGGGGCGGTCACCATCTGGACCGGCTGCCAGTTCCCCTCCGCCGACCTGCCGAACGCGGCCCACACCGCGGGCGTGGCGCCGGACAAGGTGGAGATCCACACGTTGTGGGCCGGCGGCAGCTTCGGCCGACGGGCGCTCGCCAGCTCCGACTTCGTGGTGGAGGCGGTGGCCATCGCCAAGGCCCACGGCAAGGGCGTGCCGGTGAAGCTGGTGTGGACCCGCGAGGACGACATGAAGGCCGGCTACTACCGGCCAGTCTACGTCCACAAGGTGCGCGCGGCGGTGGATGCCTCGGGCAAGCCGGTGGCGTGGCATCACCATGTGGTCGGCCAGTCCATCCTCGCCGGGACCTTCTTCGAGCAGGTCATGGTGAAGAACGGCGTCGACGAGACCTCCATCGAGGGCACCCACGGCGCCTACGACATCCCCAACATGAAGGTCGAGCTGACCACCATGAAGACGGGCGTGCCGGTGCTGTGGTGGCGCTCGGTGGGCCACACCCACACCGCCTATGCGGTGGAGGTGATGATGGACCAGCTCGCCCGCGCGGCGGGGCAGGACCCGGTGGCGTTCCGCCTCGCCCACGCCACGGACGAACGGCTGAAGGCCGTCATCCGCCTCGCCGCCGACAAGGCCGGCTGGGGCACCCCACTGCCGGCGGGCCGCACGCGCGGCATCGCCGCCCACAAGAGCTTCAACACCTATGTGGCGGAGGTGGTGGAGATTTCGCTGGCCGATTCCGGCGTGAAGGTGGAGCGCGTGGTGGCGGCGGTGGATTGCGGCGTGGTGGTCAATCCGGACGTGGTGCGGGCCCAGATCGAGGGCGGCGTCGGCTTCGGCCTCGGGGCCGCGCTGCATGATGCCATCACCCTCGACAAGGGCGCCGTGGAGCAGGCCAACTTCGACACCTACGAGCCCCTGCGCATGTCGCAGATGCCGAAGGTGGAGGTGCACCTCGTCGCCTCGGATGTGGCGCCCACCGGCGTGGGCGAACCGGGCGTGCCGCCCCTCGCGCCCGCCGTGGCCAATGCCCTGCTCGCCGCCACCGGCCGGCCGGTCCATCGCCTGCCCTTCGCCGGGCAGGCGTTCAAGCCGGCCTGATCGCGCACCGCCCGCCATATGGAGACCGCGGGGGGTGGGCTTGCCCACCCCCCGCGGTTGCTGCCGGATGCCGGGCTGTACGGCATAGCCAAGACCGCGGCGCCGGCAACCCGGCCGGAACCGACGGCTTCGCGTTCGTCGCCGCGTGGTGGATGCGAGACGGAAGGCGTTCTAGCGTCTTGTTGTGGCGCGCTTTCTTGACGCGAACCGGTATCCATTTCGCTCGAAAAAACTCTAGAGCATGTTCGGCAAACACCGGTTCGCCGAACATGCTCTAAACCTTTGTTTCATCGCAATTCCGGACGCAAAATCGCTTCGCACTTTTGCTGGAATTGCTCTAGAAGCCCACCAGAACGGCCTTGCCGATGCTGCGGCCGCTTTCCACCAGCGCGTGCGCCTTGCGCAAATTGGCGGCGGTGATGGCGCCCAGTTGCTCGCGCAGGGTGGTGCGCAGCAGGCCGGCATCCACCAGCGCCGAAATCTCGTTCAGCAACTGGTGCTGGCGGATGAGATCCGGCGTGGCGAAGAGCGGGCGGGTGAACATGAGTTCCCAATGCACCGACAGGCTCTTGCGCTTGAACGGCACGATGTCGAGCGTCTTGGGATCGTCGATCAGCGCCAGCGCCCCCTGCGGCGCCAGAGCATTGGCGATGGCCGGCAGATGCTGGTCGGTGGCGGTGAGGCTCGCCACATATTCCACCTGAGGAATGCCGATGGCCTTCAGGCCCGCGTCGAGGGGCTGGCGATGGTCGATCACATGGTGTGCGCCCATGCTCTTGCACCATGCGATGGTCTCGGGCCGGGAGGCGGTCGCGATCACCGTGAGGCCGGTGAGCCGCCGCGCCAGCTGGGTGAGGATGGAGCCGACCCCGCCTGCCCCGTTGACGATGAGGATGGCGCCGTCCTGCGTCTTGGTCCCGTAGGGCACGCGAAGGCGGTCGAACAGCAATTCCCAGGCGGTGATGGCGGTGAGCGGCAGCGCCGCCGCCTCGGCATCGCTGAGCGTCGCCGGCTTGCGGCTGACGATGCGCTCGTCCACGGCGTGGAGTTCCGAATTGGTGCCGGGACGGTCGATGCTGCCGGCGTAGAACACCTCGTCGCCGGGGCGAAACAGGGTCACCTGCGGGCCCACGGCCTCGACGGTGCCGACCGCGTCGTAGCCGAGGATGTGCGCCGTGCCCTCGGACGGCGTCGTCCTGGCGCGGACCTTCACATCCACCGGATTGACCGAGACGGCACGCACCCGCACCAGCAGGTCATGGGGCCGCAGCTCCGGCGCGGGGATATCCACATCGACCAGAGACGACGCGTCCTCGATGGGGAGAGACGCATAAAATCCAATGGCTTTCACGGCAAAACCTCGGTGCTGCGAGAGGCGGCTTCGAGCACTCGGACACGCATGCTCGACCTCGTGGGTTGATGGGACGGGAGGATGCCGCATTGTCTTCAAGACGGAAAACGCATAATTCTGATCGCAGAAAATCGATATGCGAATAGATCGCCATGCGCTTTCCCGATCTTGAACTGGACCTGCTGCGCGCCTTCGTGGCCGTGGCCGAGACCGGAGGCTTCACCGCCGCCGCCGAGGTGGTCGGCCGTTCGCAATCGGCGGTGAGCCAGAAGATCCTCAAGCTTGAAGACCTTTTGGGGCGTCGCGTGTTCGAGCGCACCAGCCGGTCTCTCACCCTCACCCGCGAGGGGGACAAGCTGCTGGCGATGGCCCGGCGCATGCTGGAGCTGAATGACGTTACGGTGCGCTCGCTGCTGGAGCCCACCGTCGGCAGCCTGCGCCTCGGGGTGTCCGAGGATTTCATGCCGAACCTGCTGCCGGGCATGCTGGCGCGGTTCCAGCGGCTGTATCCGGGCCTGCACATGGAATTGCGCACCGCCCTCAGCTGCGAGTTGCTCGGCGCCTTTGACGCCGGACAGCTCGACGCCGTCATCGCCAAGAAGGACGGCACCGCCCAGCGCGGCCGCGTGATCTGGCGCGAGCCATTGGTGTGGATGGCCTCCGCCGACTACCAGCCCGATTTCGGCCGCCCCGCGCCGCTGGTCCTGCTGCCGCCGCCCTGCACCTATCGCGAGGTGATGATCCAGGCGCTGGACGCGGTGCGCCAGCCCTGGTTCGCCGCCTGCACGGCGTCCAGCCTCACCGGCATCCGCGCAGCAGTGGCCGGCGGCCTCGGCGTGACCGTGCTCGGGCGCTCCTTCATCGGCTCCGACATGCAGGCCCTGCGCGCGCCGGAACACTGGCCCGCCTTGCCCGTGACCGAGATCGTGCTGGTGGGCGAGGAACGGGCCGAGGCGGACCTGGTGCGCCCCCTCGTCACCTTCCTCACCGAGACCCTGGCCGCCCAGCCCTATCCCGCCGCCGTCGCCTGAGGCGCCGGATCGAGACTTTCATATGGATCGGTTTTCGCAAGTTTAACTCTAAACTATTTGGCTTTTCCTGATCGCGAAACCGAGGCGGCCGTTTCTCGACGAATGCGGCCATCCCCTCTTTTGGTCAGGGGTTGCAAACAGCGCTTGGAAGGTCCGGCGCTCGAACGCAAGCCCCTCCGCAAGAGAGGTCTCCTTCGCGCCCGTGGCGGTGGCGGTGGCGGCCGACGATCCTGCCGTTCAGACTTTTTCTGGAATTACCCTAAAAGACCTGAAGCAGGCGAACCGTTCCGCGGAAAGCCTCGGGAAAGCCTCCCGAGGCCGCGACATCGCGCTGGATCAATCCCAGCACCTGGAAAGTCGGCGTGACGAACTTGGACAGCTCGACCCGCACCTGCGAGCGCTCGGTGGCGTTGCCGGTGGCCACCCCGGCCAGATATTCGGTGCCGCCCCAGAACTGGGAATAGCCCACAGCCGCCGACCAGGTGGGAGCAACGGCGTAGGAGAGCCAGGCCTGGAGCTGATAGGTGGGGTCTTGCGACAGGGTCTGCGTGCCGTTGCCCGCCTTGGTATTGTCGCCATACCAGATGGCGTCGCCGGTGAGCTGGAGTGCGACGCCATGCGTGAGGCCCTGGTACCATCCCGCCTGCAAATCGAGTTTCCAGCGGTTCTCGCCCAGGTTCAGCACATCACCTGCGCTGTACTGGCCAACGGGCAGGAACAGATAGGGCATGATGCCGATATAGGTCTGCGTCGCCTTGTTGTTCACCACCCAGACCGTGGTCGCGAGGATGGGGTCGCCGAGGCCGGCGGCGGCGTCGAACGAGGCGCCGCCAAGCCGGCCGTTGTAGAGCGTGCCGGCCGGGATGAGCACCTGCGGCGCCACCGTGAAGCCGCCGATGTCGAAGTAATGCACGTAGCGCAGAATGTTGACGTAGGAATCAAGGCCGGTGTCATTGGAGATGGTCTGCCCTGAAGCGCTGACATATTCATCGCGCGTCGCATACTGGCTATAGAAGACAAGCAGGTTGGTGCCGGCAGGTGCGGGCAGGTAGTCGCCGGAATTCACGTCGGCAGCTCCCGCGGGCGCACCCGCGAGCAGTGCGCAGAAGGCGGCGAGAACAATGGTCTTGAACGAACGGATCATGTTTCCTCCGGACTGATCTTTGATTGATGGACGGCCTTGGCGCGCCGCGCTGGTCCGCGCGCCCCGCAGGCGCGCGGACGTGGTGCCGCCCTGCCCCGGCCGGGCGTGGGCCACGGTCCGGGGTCGCTGGCGGACGAGGTGGCTCAGGCCCTGAGCCGGGCGAGCTGATGGAGCACGGTTTCCGGCTCCGCCCCCTCGGGGATCTCGGCGAAGTAGAACTGGCCGCGACCGAGCGCGGCGAGGGCGCCGCCGCTCCACAATTCCCCGCTCACGTCGAGGCCGAGGGCGAAATCCCCACCCTCAACCGGCACGGCGCTGATGAGGGTGTCGAGTTCCTCCGTGGCGCCCCCGTCACGCCCGCGCAAGGCAAGGCCCCAGCGATAATGCCGCGCGACGTTCACCAGCGGCCGGCCCGCTTCCATGTCGCCGTCTTCGGCCGCCTGGTCCTCCTCCAGCAACAGCCCGCCGATAGGCAGGGCCGAGACCACGCGTACGAGGTCGGCCATGTACATGGCGGCACTCTCGACCATGTCGGCGTCGATCGGGATGCCCTCCCGCCCGGCGAAGGCGGCGGCCTCGGCGAGCCAGCGCCGCGGGGCGGGCAAGGCGAGCACCAACGGCGCCTGCCCGCGCAGGCTCGCCGCCACCGCCTCCACCACCTCCGCGAGCAGCCGGCGGGGGCCCTCCTCCTCCAGCATGCGCTTGAGGGGAAAGGCGGCGCGGGATTTCGCCGCCATCTGCGTCTTCAGGGCAGGATGCCGCGCCACCCAGGAGCGGTAGAGATCGCCCGCATCCACCACGCCCACATCCGGTCGCAGCAGGCTATGGGCCTGGGTGAAGAAGGAGAGATAGCGCGGCGCGCTCTCCCACGGGTCTCCCCCTTCCCCGAGCAGAAGGCGCCGGGCATAGCCCGACGACTTCAGCCAGACCCTGAGCCCGGGCGCGCCGGACGGACGCGGCAGGGCATCCACCAGCCGTGGGCTCATTGCTTCTCACCCCCCATGGCGCCGACGGCGGCAAGACGTGCCTCAAGCTCGGCGATGCGCACATCCTTGGGGTGCGGCATGTAGTTGGGGCGCGGGACTTCAGCGTCGCGGGTCTTTTCCGGGCTGCCCATGTAGAGGGTTTCGACATCATCGCCCCACGCACCGAAATACTGAAGGTGGGTCGGCGGCGTGGGCTTGCTCCAGTCCTTCACGAACTCCGAATAGGGCCTGGAGCGGGCGATGCGCGCCTTGCGCTCGGCGGCGCGCGCCTCTTCGGTCGCCTTCTCGTCGATGGCGAGGGTCTCGGGGTCGAATGCCACCTTGTAGGTGCGGGCGGCGACCGCGGGGGAGATGAGGCCCTCCTCGATGTCCTTGATGACCCCCCTGGGGTCGCGCTCCAGAAGATCGCCGTAGCCGGCTCCCGCCCCCTGCGAGATCATGAACAGCTCGCCGCGCTTCGATATCTCGAAGCCCATGCCCATGTGGTGGGTGGTGTAGCTGGCGCCCTCGAAGGGCTGCTCGTTCATGATCTCCTCGATGGAGTGCTTGAACTTCTCCGGCGTGTTGAGCAGCACGTCGTAGACATCCACGCCCTTCACCTTGGACAAAGGATAGCAGCCGCAGGCATAGCCGCCGAACAGGCCCTGGAGCGGCGGGATCTTGGCGCCCTGACACACGGTCATGAAGCCCCACTGCTCACTGTCCTTGGTGGCCACCATCATGGTGTAGCCCTGGCCGCCGCGATACTTGCCGGGAGCGATGGCGTCCCGCGTCATCTTCTTGGACACCAGCTGGAGGAAGGGCACCTCCTCCTCGTTCAGCTCCTGCTCGCCGATGTCGGCCATGGTGGCGAAGATGGGGGCGAGGGCGTGCTCGCCGTCGCGGTCCACGGTGGCGCCGGCGCCCATGCCGTTGAGGTCGGCGCAGAGGTTGCCCAGGGTCTCGCCGTGCTGGGACACGCCGCCCCACACGAAGGTATTGATCATGTTGAAGGTGGGCGCGTGCACCTTGGTGAATTTCTCGGGACAGGAATAGAGGAACTTCGCCACCGCGTGCTGGCCCGCCGTAAAGCCCGTGAAGATGGACATCAGGCTCTGCGAATTGGGCGCGTCATAGGAGCAGTTGACGATGGAATGGGGGTCGGTGATGACCTCGATGGGGGCGAAGGCCGCCTGCCCGCGCGGCAGGTCCGGCCACACATAACACAGGAAAACCTGCGCCAGCATGCCCTTGAGGCCGGCAACGATGGTGTTGGTGGCGCGGTTGGTGAACTCGGGCGCAGAGCCGCGGAAATCGAAGATCAGCCGGTCGCCGGTCTTGGTGAGCTTGCAGTTGATCTTCACCACGCAATTCTCGCGCAGGGTCGAGTCCTGGATGATGTAGGTGCGCACCGTCATGTCCGGCCATTCGGAGATGCGCCGCTTCACCTCGGCGCGCACATTCTCCATGGTGAGGCGCAGGGTGGAGACGAGGGCCTCCGGCCCGTCGGTGTTCAGCGTCTCCTCGATGCGCTGCTTGATGCGCAGGCAGGCGAACAGCTTCACCTTCATGTCTTCATATTGCAGCTTCGGCTCGCGCACCGAATTCTGCAGGAAGGTGAGGATATCGCGCTTGATCTGGTAGTTTTCCACCACCTTGAAGGGCGACATCTTGAGCCCTTCGTCCGAGGGGCTTTCCGCCATGGAGGGCATGCCGCCCGGCTCAATGGCGCCGTTCTCGCCCTCGTGCACGGTGGAGGCCACCCAGCACACGAGCCGGCCCTTGTGGAAGATGGGCAGGATCATGGACTGGTCGGTGTTGTGGACGTTGCCGTAGCGGCTGTCGTTGTGGATGAAGCCGTCGCCCTCGCGCACGCCGACGGTGGGGTCGTTGATCCAGTTCTTGATGATGAACTTGATGGGGTGGTGCACCAGCGCCGAGAAGATCAGCACGCCGCCGGCGGAGGCGATGGCCAGGTCACCGGAGGCCGAATAGACGCCGGTGATGACGTCGCCCCACTTGGCGCCGGGGGCGGCGCCCATCTGCTCCACCATCTCATAGCCTTCGTCGCAGCCGGCCTGGATGCGGTCGCGAATCTTGGCGATGATGTGGCTGTCGGCCACCTTGGCGATGGCCTCGTCCTCGTCCGCCGTGCGCGGCATGAGGTCGTGGTTCTGCATGATCTCGGGGTCGGGTCCGAGGAACAGCGTGGTGTCGTTCAGGAACTTCTTGACGAGGGCGGCCTCTTCGGCGCTGGGCAGCTTGCCACGGCCGGCGATGCTCATGTCGTTCATGGGGTTATCCTCCCGGAATATCTGAAGTGATCGCAGCGCCATGAGGCGCGCTCTCCCCGCGCGGGGCGGGGAGAGAAAATGGCGTCAGTACGTGGTGGCGGGGATCTTGGCGCGCAGGAACCAGGAGGCGCCCTGCTTGGCCGCCACGAAGCTCCAGCCCGGATTGACCAGGAAGGTGGTCACCTCCGAGGCGATGATGGCCGGCCCCTCGATCTGCACCCCGGGACCGATGTCGGAGCGGCTCCACACCGGCGTCTCCAGCGGGCCGTCCTGGCCCACGAAGTGGCACACGCGGGTGGCGGCGGGCGGCGGCGGCGCCTTGCGCTCACGCTCCGGCACCGGCTTGATGTCCTCGAACTGCACGGTCTCGTGCTGGACATAGGCGGCGATGCGGATGGTATTGATGCGGATGCCCGCCTCCGGCGCCTGCGAGCCCTCGCCGAAGCGCTTGCCGTAGTCCGCCGAGAACTGGGAGATGATGGCGAGCACGTCCGCCGGGCCGTCCACCCCGTGCTTGTCGATCACCGCCGTGGTCTGCACCAGCTGGTTGCCGTAGCGCATGTCCAGTTCGAGGTTGTGGCGGATATCCGTGGGCGGAACGCCCTGGCGCAGCAGGTCCTGGGTGCCGCGCTCCTTCAGGTCGGCGACGATGGCGTTGAAGCGGTCGTAATCGTCGAACAGGGCGCGGGTGTTGCTGTCGTAGAGCACCATGTAGAGCGACTGCTCATGGATATGGAGCTGGTGCATGTTGCCGGCGCCCACCGCGGAGAACACGGAGGAGAGCGGCGGCGCCAGGATGCGGTCGATGTTGAGGTTCTGGGCGATGCCGCAGCAGTGCAGCGGGCCGTTGCCGCCATAGGCGAGCATGGTGAAGTCCTTGGGGTCGTAGCCCCGGGCCCGCAGCTCGGTGAACAGGCCGTTGGCCATGTTGTCGTCCACCTTCTCGCGGATCAGCAGCGCCGCCTCGACCACCGAGCAGTCAAGCTCGTCGCACAGGCTATCCTCGATGGCCGACTTGGCCCGGCGCGGGTTGAGCGGAATGGAGCCGCCCGCATAGTTCGACGGGTCGAGATAGCCGAGCAAGAGGTCGGCGTCGGTCACGGTGGGCCGCATGCCGCCCCGGTCGTAGCAGGCGGGGCCGGGGTCCGAACCGGCGCTCTCGGGGCCGCACTTCACGGTCTTGTACATGCGGTCATAGGAGGCGATGGAGCCGCCGCCGGCGCCCAGCGTCACCAGGTGCACCATGGGCACCGAGACCAGCCAGCGGTCGATGACCGGGTTGAAGTCGTAGTGCTTCACGCCGCCGTCCACCACGATGCCGATGTCGTAGCTGGTGCCGCCCATGTCGGTGGCCACCACATTGCCGAGCCCGGTGAGCATGGCGAGGTGCTCGGAGGCGCCAATGCCGGAGACCGGGCCGGAATGGATGGTCTGCAGCGCATCGGTGGAGTTGAGCTGCGCCATGCCGCCGGAATTGTGGATCACCAGCATGGGCTTCTCGTAGCGATGGGCCCGCAGGTTCTGCTCCAGCGCCGAGAGCGCGTGGTACATGGTGGAGTGCAGATAGCCGTCCACGATGGCCGAGGTGGCGCGGACATATTCGCCTTTGCGCCCCGCCACCTGGTGGGACAGGATGACCGGGATGGCGCCGAGCAGGTGGGAGGGATACTCCTCGAGGATGATCTCCTCGATGCGCTGCTCGTGGGCGGGGTTCACCACCGCATTCACCAGCGCCACCACGATGATCTGGGCGCCGCGGTTCACCAGTTCGCGGATCTGGGTGCGCACGTCCTCCTCGTCGAGGGGCATGACGCGCTTGCCCTGGAAATCGAGCCGCTCGCGCACGCCGCGGATCATGTGCGCCTCCACCAGCGGGTTTGGGCGCTGGGCGTTGGGCATGTCCTGCTGGCCGAGATTGTCGAGCCCCTCGCCATAGCCGCGGGCGCGGCTGAGCGGCACGGTGGCCTCGTAGCCGGCGGTCACCAGCATGCCGATCCGGGGGCCCTTGTGCTCGATGAGGGCATTGGTGCCAAGCGTGGTGGCATAGCGCACGCTGTCCACGGCGCTCAGGATCTCCTCAAGCTGGAGCCCCAGCACGTTGCAGGCCTTGCCCAGGGCCTCGTTGAAACCCATGGCGAGGTTGTGGTGGGTGGTGAGGGCCTTGGCCTCGATATACTGCTTGTCCCAGACCACGAAGCAGTCGGTGAAGGTGCCACCGATGTCCACGGAAACGCGTTTCATGTCCCCTCCCTGAGGATGCTGGCAGGCGCACGGCGCCGCATTCGGTATGCTGGGGGTGCCGCCGCGTTCCGCGGGGGGATGGGCGGCACCGTCAGGGTTTCAGTGTCCGTGACCTTCGTCACGCACCACGGCCGGGCCGGCATAGGGGGCCGCCGCCTCGCCGCGGGCGGCCCATTGGGCCTTGAGCGCCTCGAGATCGACTTCCATGTCGTAGAGCGGCGGATGGCCGGGCACGGCATATTCGGTCTCGACCTGCGTGCCGCAGCTGGGGCAGCAATATTCGAGGATGCGCACCCATTCCGGGTCGGGACTGAAGGTGAAGCGATACTTGTCCGGATCGATGATCGGCGGATGGATCTCGCGCGGGTCACGATCGTGGACCAGAAGACCTTCCTTGTAGTTGCCCCGCGCCGGCGCGATCTCGTGATCGCACACGCGGCATTCCCACTTCTCCGACTTCAGGTCGATGCGGAGATATTCGGTCATTGCGACTTTCATCTTTTTCAATCCTCCCGGCTCAGCAGGATGTCGCCTGCGTCGCTGATGACGAACTGCCAGCCTTCAGGGACCCGGCAGGTGAAATAATCTTCCTCGAGAATGGCGGGGCCGGACGCGAAAGCGCCGTCCGCGAGGTCGGCGAGGCGGTAGACCGGCACGTCGATGCGCCCGCGATCGCGGATCAGCACGTTGCGCTTGCCATGGGCCGCGGCCGACGAGCGCGGGTCGAAGCGGGCCGACCGCTCCGCGCCTTCGCGCAGGCTCCGGAGCGCCTTCAGCTCCACCTCCACCGCGCGGGCCCCCGCGAAGGCAGCGGGGACCTCCAGCTGGTCACCCAGCACGTGGACCAGCGTGCGCCCGTCACCGAAGTCGGCGACGAGGCGTGCCTCGAGCGTATAGGTGCCTTCGGCGCAGCCTTCCGCGAACATGTCGCGCGCCGCCTTCACCTTCAGCGACGCCATGGTGGCGGCCAGCTCCGAGGCATCGGAGAGCGTCACCGCGTAGCGCTGGGAGATGTCGCAGGAGCCGATGCCGTAGGCCGAGAACACCGCCGCCATCTGCGGGATCGCCACCCGGCGAATGCCCGCCTTCTCGGCGACGCCGCAGGCGTTGAGGGGGCCTGCGCCGCCAAAGGCGAGCATCACCGTCTCGTCGGAGATCCGGGTGAAGCGGTGAATCTCCGCCGCGATCTTCTCCTCGTAGGCGAATTCCATGCGCAGCAGCGCATCGTCGAGGCCGAGCCCCAGTCGGGTGGCCACATTGGCGGTCACCGCCGCCGCCGCGCGGTCCGCGTCGAGCCCCATGCCGCCGCCGAAATAGGAGGTGGGATCGAACAGGCCGATGAGCAGGCTGGCGTCGGTGATGGTGGCCTCGCGCCCGCCGCGCCCGAAGCAGGCCGGCCCCGGCACCGCGCCGACGCTCTCCGGCCCGATGACGATGCGCCCGTCCACCACCTTGAAGATGGAGGAGCCGCCCGCCCCCGCGCTCAGGATTTCGCACAGGGGGAAGGAGACGGAGATGCCTTCCACGTGGCCGCGCCGCACCTCGGCCACGGTGCCGTCGATGTACTGGCCGATATCCGTGGTGGTGCCGCCCACGTCGATGGAGACGGTGTCGGCGAAGCCATAGCGGCGCGAGAAGGATTTCACGCCCTCCATGCCGCCGCGCGGGCCGGACGAATAGGTCTTGATGGCGATGGTCTTGGCCACGCGCGAGGCGTCGCCGTCATTGCGGAAGATGAGCAGCGGGTTCTTGGTGCGATAGGCCCGCAGCCGGTTCTCCGCATTGTAGAGGAACGCCTCCATGGAGGGGTGGAGGAACGAGTTGATGAGCGCCGTCCAGGTGCGCCGCTCGCCGTCCGCGTCGGTGGTGAGGTCGGAGCCGTAGAGGATCGGCACGGCGCCGAGCAGGTGGCGCGGATACTTGCGCAGGGCGACGAGTCGGAAGCGGTCCTCCAGCGCCTGGAAATCGGCGCCGCCGAAGCTCACCACCAGCCGGTTGGCACCGGCGGCGGTGAGCTTGTTGATGGCCTTCGCCACCTCCACGTCCGCTTCGTCGCCGCTGATGGTGGCGGCAGCGAGGAAGGCGATGCGGTCGCCCACCAGGGCCTCGAACACATCCTGGTCGTGGGCCGCAAGGCGGCTCGGCAGGTCGTGCGCGGAGGCGTCGAGGATGAGGCCGAGACGCGGGCCCTTGCGCTCGCAGATGGCGTTGGTGCCCTGGGTGGTGGAATAGCGGATGAGGTCCACCTCCTCCAGCAGCCGCTTCACATCCGGAGCGCCGTAGAGCACGCCGGAAGCCTTGGTCAGGCCCTCGAAGAAGCACTTGCTGAGATCATACGGCGTGGTGAGGACCTTGGTCTTTCTCACCGCGTCGTCTGACAGAATGCAGATGTCCGTCAGCGTGCCGCCGTTGTCGATGTTGATCTGCAGGGACATACGCTCTTTCTCCTCCCACTTCTTTTCCGGCCGCGGCCGCATGCGTCGGCCAGCCTGGACCGCGGCGTGGCAGCGCTCGCGGCCAGCTCGACACACGGTCCGCGAGGCTCCCGAACCGGATCGCAAGGGCCGTGCCAAGGGGAGGAAGGCAGGCGGGGTCTCGACTATTGTTTATTTGCGTTGGCTTTTGACCGCCGAGCTTTATCTGGTCGATGAACCATCGACTTCTTTACGAATGCCTGTTCGAAAATCGGTCTTTATTGTGCGACGCGACGAGTGCGGGGCGTGCGCCGCACCATGCCCGCGCAGACAAAAAAACACCGCCGATCGAGACCGGCGGTGTAGAGGAAGCTTTCGGGAGGGATGCGAAAGCCGCCGTTTTCTAGCAATCGGCGTGCCGAAGAGGCGGGAGGCATGGACGTCCAGAGTTTTTTCTTTATGCGAAGCGCAATCCACTTCGCTCGAAAACAGCCTAGGCGGTGTGGACGGATTTGATGAGGATGAAGCTCAGGGCGAGGGCGACGATGGCGGCGAAGCCGGTTTCGGTCTTCTCGCAGCGCAGGGCGACGCGCTTGAATCGCTTCAGCTTTCCGAAGCACTGCTCGATGCGGGCACGGCCCCGGTAGAGCGCCTTCGGGAAGAAGGCCGGGCGGTCTTTCGCATTGGATTTGAACGGGATGGCGGGCGCGATGCCCCGAGCCCGGGCCAAGGCCCGGTTGGCCTTGGCGTCATAGCCCTTGTCGGCGAGGGCGGCGCGCGGCTTCACATCGGGACCAAGATCCAGCAGCAGCTTGAAGAGTGGGCTGTCGCCGGTCTCACCAC
>NZ_JAIVFO010000179.1 GCF_029991245.1 Xanthobacter autotrophicus | reverse complement strand
GGGCGGCGGCGGTGGACCTGCTGAAGGCGCGCGGCTTCGAGGTGGTGGCGCTGTCGCCCGCCGGGCGCGAGCCCTTGTCGCGGCTTTCGCGGCCGCTCCGCGTGGCGGCGCTGTTCGGCACCGAGGGGCCGGGTCTGCCGGACGCGGTGATGGCCATGACGCGCACCGTCGCCATTCCCATGGCGGCCGGTTTCGACAGCCTGAACGTGGCCACCACCAGCGGCATCGTTCTGCATCATTTGTCGGGGGTGTGAGGGCGCTCCGCGCCCATGCGGGCTGTTGCCCGCATGCCTTCACTTGGCCGGAGCACGGGACGCCTCACTCCTCCGTGGTGCTCTCCCAGGTGGCGTGGCGCACGCCGGGCAGGGCGGCGAGGCGGTCGGTAACCGCGTCCAGCTCGGCCGGCTCCACCGCCGTGCTCATGAGCTTGGCCACCAGCAGGGAGGTGTCGTCGCCGGCCGGGCCCTCGTCCACGTCGCTCACCGGATATTTCGCCTGCTCCAGCAGCTCGATGAGCTTTTCGCGCAGGTCGGGGATGGCGCCGGTCTCCACCGTCAGGCGCACCTCGTAGCTCACTTCCGAATGGCGCTCGTCCAGCGGGATGCGGTCGATGAAATTGGCCACCGGGCGCAGCAAAGTGTTGCCGGCGATGATGATGAAGGTGAGCAGCATGGCCTCCGCCAGCATGTCCGCCCCGGTGAAGCAGCCCACCGCCGCCGAGCACCACAGGGTCGCCGCGGTGTTGAGGCCGCGCACGTTGAGCCCTTCCTTCATGATGACGCCGGCGCCGAGGAAGCCGACGCCGGTGACCACGTTGGCCACCACGCGCATGGCCTCCTGGTTGCCGGCGATGCGGGCGGCGAGGTCCACGAAGGCGGCGGCGCCCACGGCCACCAGCACGTTGGTGCGCAGGCCGGCGGTGCGCTGGCGATACTGGCGCTCCGCGCCGATCAGCGTGCCGAGCACGAAGGCGGCGAACAGGCTCGCCACGGAATCAAGGAACGACCACAGTTCGAAGGTCTTCAGGAAGCTCACGCGGGTCCCCGTGCTGGGCTGGTTCCGGGCGCCTTCTTCCTCGCGTCCCGGGAGCGGGCGGGCAAGGGAAAAAGCCGGCCGAAGACGTTTTCACAGTCTCGCGCGCCGGATTGTCGCGGGGCGATGGAACTGCTACAAACCGCCCATGCATCATGCCTGTGCGCCTCTTTCGATCCTGAGCCGGGTGGCCCTCTGCGCCGCCGGCCCGTTCGCGCGCACGACCATGGAGTTTGCGGCGGTGCCGGATCATGTCCGCCTGCCGGGCCGCTTCTTCGGCCGCTTCACCACGGCGGCCTCGGCCCAGCTTCGCGGCTGACGCGCCTTTTCGTCTCGCAGTCGAGACAGCCCGCATTCCAGATACCGGCCCGGCCGCCCATCGTGCGCGCCGGCCTCTCCTCAGGACAGGACGCAAGACGCAGCCATGACCGCGAACACCGCACCCGCGAACGGCCCCCGCACCCTCTACGACAAGATCTTCGACGACCATGTGGTGGCGCGGCAGGAGGATGGCACCTGCCTCCTCTATATCGACCGCCACCTGGTCCACGAGGTGACCAGCCCCCAGGCCTTCGAGGGCCTGCGCATGACCGGGCGCACCGTGCGCGCGCCGCACAAGACGCTGGCGGTGGTGGACCACAACGTTCCCACCACCGACCGCACCCTGCCGAACCCCGATCCGGAGAGCGTGGCGCAGATCGCCGCTCTGGCGGAGAATACCCGCGAGTTCGGCGTCGAATATTATGACGGCTTCGACAAGCGCCAGGGCGTGGTCCATGTGGTGGGCCCCGAGCAGGGCTTCACCCTGCCCGGCACCACCATCGTCTGCGGCGACAGCCATACCTCCACCCACGGCGCCTTCGGCGCGCTGGCCCATGGCATCGGCACGTCGGAGGTGGAGCATGTGCTCGCCACCCAGACGCTGATCCAGAAGAAGGCGAAGAACATGCGCGTCACCGTCTCCGGGCCGCTGCCCGAGGGCGTCGGCGCCAAGGACGTGGTGCTCGCCATCATCGGCAGCATCGGCACCGCCGGTGGCACCGGCTACGTGATCGAATATGCGGGCGATGCCATCACCTCCCTCTCCATGGAAGGGCGGATGACGGTGTGCAACATGTCCATCGAGGGCGGCGCCCGCGCCGGCCTGGTGGCCCCCGACGAGAAGGCCTTCGCCTACCTCAAGGACCGCCCCAAGTCGCCCAAGGGCGCTGACTGGGACGCCGCCCTGCGCTTCTGGCAGACCCTGCGCACGGACGCGGGCGCCCATTTCGACGCCGAGATCCAGCTCGACGGCGCCAACCTGCCGCCCATCGTCTCCTGGGGCACCAGCCCCGAGGATGTGATCTCGGTGGAAGGCCTGGTGCCCGACCCGGCCCTCATCACCGACGAGGGCAAGCGCGCCGCCAAGATCCGTGCGCTGGCCTATATGGGCCTCTCCGCGGGCACCAAGATCACCGATATCACGCTGGATCGCGTGTTCATCGGCTCGTGCACCAACGGCCGCATCGAGGATCTGCGGCAGGCCGCCGCCATCGTCGCCGGCCACACGGTGAATGCGAACGTGAACGCCATGGTGGTGCCGGGCTCGGGCCTCGTGAAGGAGCAGGCGGAGGCGGAAGGCCTCGACAAGATCTTCCTCGCCGCCGGCTTCGAGTGGCGCGAGCCGGGCTGCTCCATGTGCCTTGCCATGAATGCTGACCGCCTCGCCCCGGAAGAGCGCTGCGCCTCCACCTCGAACCGCAATTTCGAGGGCCGGCAGGGCTTCAAGGGCCGCACCCACCTGGTGTCGCCGGCGATGGCGGCGGCGGCGGCCATCGCCGGCCGCTTCGTGGACGTGCGGCACTGGCCCAAGGCGGCCTGAGGGTACGGCGTGAGGGTTTTCTCAGCCTGTTGATACGGAACGGCCGGGCTCTCGCCCGGCCGTTTTCGTTTGGCGCGTCCCGTGTCCCGGCCGACTGCAACGCAGCGAAGCGCAGTGGAAGGAGAGCCGGGGCCCAGCGCAAAGACTCCTGCGCAGCAGGCGATCAACGGCTCCAGCAGAGGGGCAGGAAGCGCCTGCGGCGGCCCCTCACCCCCAACCCCTCTCCCACGAGGGGAGAGGGGAGCAACGCTTCTCACCCCACCCAGTCGAGGCCGATGTCGAGGATGGGGGCGCTGTGGGTCAGCCAGCCCACGGAGATGAGATCCACGCCCGCCGCCGCGATGGCCGGCGCAGTGTCGCGGTTCACCCGGCCCGAGGCCTCGGTGAGCATGCGCCCGCCCACCATGCGCACGGCTTCCGTGAGCGTCTGCGGCGTCATGTTGTCGAGCAGCACCGCATCGGCGCCGATGGTGAGCAGTTCTTCGAGCTGGGCGAGGGTGTCCACCTCCACTTCCACCTTCACCATGTGCCCGGCCCGCGCGCGCACCCGGCTCACCGCCTCGCGCACCGAGCCGGCGATGGCAACATGGTTGTCCTTGATGAGCACCGCGTCATCGAGGCCAAAGCGGTGGTTGGCGCCGCCGCCGGCCCGCACCGCGTATTTCTCCAGCGATCGCAGGCCCGGCGTGGTCTTGCGGGTGCAGACGATCTGCGCCTTGTGCCCGGCGATGGCGGCAACCAGCCCCGCCGTGGCGGTGGCGATGCCGGAGAGGCGGCAGGCGAGGTTCAGCCCCGTCCGCTCGCCGGTGAGCAGCGCGCGGGAGGAGCCTTCCACCTCCGCCAGCACCGTGCCCGGTGCCACTTGGGTGCCATCCGTGACGCGCGGGGTGAAGCGCACGGCGCCATCCAGCAGGCGGAAGGCGAGGCGGGCACAATCGAGCCCTGCCACCACGCCGGGCTGGCGCGCGGCCAGAACGAGGCGGCTCTCATGGCCGTGGGGCACCACCGCGTCGGTGGTGATGTCGCCGGCCCGGCCGAGATCCTCCAGCAGCGCGGCGCGCACGATGGGCTCCACCATCAGCTCGGGGAGCGGGTCGAGAGGCATGATGCGGTCCGTCAGCTGGAAGAGGCGAGGGCGAGGGCCGGTGCGGCGTGGCGGCGGGCCTCGGCAAAGGTGCGCTCAAGGCTGGTGCGGGAGCGCCGGGCCACGGCGGCGGGGGCTGGGAAATCCGTGCGCGCATGGGCGCCCCGGCTTTCTTCACGGGCCAGCGCCGACACCGCCATCATGAGCCCCACCCGGGCGGGGGCGGCGGCCGGTCCCGTCCCCTCCGCCAGCGGCAGCAGGCGGGCGATGGCGGAGGCAAGGCCCGAGCCGTCGCGGGTGACGCCCAGATGGCGCGAGACGATGGGGCGCACGGAGGTGGGGTCCGGCGCCGCCGGCAAATGCGCGGCCATGAGCCGGGCGGGGGCGCGGGCCGGGGTTGCCGCCACGCTCAGGGCGGCCGCGCGGCCGCAGACCACCGCCTCCAAAAGCGAATTGCTGGCGAGCCGGTTGGCGCCGTGGAGGCCGGTGGCCGCCACCTCGCCCGCCGCCCACAGGCCGGGAACGCTGCTGCGGCCGTCCGCATCCACCGCGATGCCGCCCATGTGGTAGTGGGCCGCCGGGCGGATGGGCACGAGGTCGGTGGCCGGGTCGATGCCTGCCGCGCGGCATCCGGCGGCGACCGAGGGAAAGCGGGTGGCAAAGCGCGCGCCGAGGCTGGCGCGGGCATCGAGGAACACCTCGCGGCCGGCCACCAGTTCCCGCCACACGGCGCGGGCCACCACGTCGCGGGGGGCGAGTTCCGCGCCCGGCACGGCTTCCAGCACGCGGCGGCCGGCGCGGTCGACGATGAGGGCGCCTTCGCCGCGCACCGCCTCGCTGATGAGGGAGAGCGGGCGGGCAGAGGTGGCGAGCGCCGTGGGGTGGAACTGCACGAATTCGAGGTCCGCCAGCTCCGCGCCCGCGTCGGCGGCGAGCGCCAGGCCCACGCCGAAGGACGAGGCGGGATTGGTGGTGTGCTCGAACAGGGCGCCCACGCCCCCTGTCGCCAGGATGAGGCGGCGGGTGCGCAGCACGGCGCCGCCATCGCGGCCGGCCACCAGCAGGCCGGCCACCGCGCCGTCCTCCATGAGGATGCGCCGGGCTTCCGCCTCCACCACGGTGATGGACGGGCAGGCGCGGGCGGCAAGGGTGAGGGCCTGCACCAGCGCGCGGCCGGTGGCGTCGCCATCCGCATGGACGATGCGGCGCCGGCTGTGGGCGGCCTCAAGGCCGAGGGCGAGGCTGCCGTCGGCGGCCCGGTCGAAGGCGACGCCGAGGCGTTCCAGCTCGGCCACGGCGGCGGGGCCATCGGCGAGGATGCGGCGGGCGACCTCCGGGTCGCACAGGCCGTCGCCGGCCATCAGCGTGTCGGCGAGGTGGAGGTCGGCATCATCGTCCGTGCCGACGCTGGCGGCCATGCCGCCCTGGGCCAGCGGGCTGGAGCCGTCCGCGCCCAGCGGCGCGCGGGTCACCAGCACCACCGGCTCGGGCGCGAGGAAGAGGGCGGCGGCAAGCCCGGCGATGCCGCCGCCGACAATGACGGGGCGGCCCTCCAGCCGCTCGAAGCCGGTCACAGCGCCAGCATCCGCTCCACCGAGGCGCGGGCGCGGTCCGCCACGTCCGCCGCGATGGTCACTTCGTGCAAATTGCCTTCCAGCGCCTTGCGGATGTTGGAAAGGGTGATCTTCTTCATGTGCGGGCAGAGATTGCAGGGCCGCACGAAGTCGATGTCCGGATAGTTCACGGCGACATTGTCGCTCATGGAGCATTCGGTGAGCAGCACCACGCGGGGCGGGCGCTTCTGCCCCACATAATCGCTCATGGCGGCGGTGGAGCCGGCGAAATCGGCTTCCGCCACCACCTCCGGCGGGCATTCCGGGTGCACCAGCACGGTGACGCCGGGATTGGCGATGCGCAGCTCGCGCACGTCCTGCGCGGTGAAGCGCTCGTGCACCTCGCACTGGCCGGCCCAGGAGATGATCTCGACGCCGGTCTCGGCGGCCACGTTCTTGGCCAGATACTGGTCCGGCAGCATGATCACCTTGGGCACGCCGAAGCTTTTCACGATGCGCGCCGCATTGCCCGAGGTGCAGCACACGTCCACTTCCGCCTTCACGGCGGCCGACGTGTTCACATAGGCGATGACCGGCAGGCCGGGATAGGCCTGCCGCATGAGGCGCACGTCCTCCGCCGTGATGGAATCGGCCAGCGAGCAGCCGGCGCCCTGGTCCGGGATCAGCACCGTCTTGCCGGGGTTCAGGAGCTTTGCCGTCTCGGCCATGAAGTAGACGCCGGCGAGCACGATCACGTCCGCATCCACCCGCATGGCCTCGCGGGCCAGTGCCAGGCTGTCGCCCACGATGTCGGCGACGCAGTGGAAGATTTCCGGCGTCTGGTAATTGTGCGCCAGGATCACCGCGTTGCGCTCGCGCTTCAGGCGCAGGATGGCTTCGGCATCCTGCGCGAAGAAGGCCCAGTCGGCGGGCGGCACCACCCGCCGGACGCGCTCATAGAGCTGTGCGGTGCGGGCGAACGCCTCCGAGAGGGCGGTCTCGGAAAGGCGGGTTTCGGCGAGGGCAGGCTGGGCGAGTGCGACCATTGTCTATACTCAGTTTGAGCATATGTCTGGCATATGCTTATACTGAGCATAAGCACTGTCAAGTGGGCGCGAGGGGCAATTTCGTTCCGGCCAGCGCCCGCTCCTCCACCACCGCATGGCGGAAGCGGAAGAGTTTTGCTGGCCGCCCAAGGCTTTCGGAGGTGGTGCCGCCGGTTTCCTCCACCAGTTCCTGTTGTTCCATGAGCCGGCGAAAATTCTGCTTGTGCAGGGTGCGCCCGGCAATGGCCTCTACGCAGCGTTGCAGCTGCAGCAAGGTAAAGGTGGGCGGCATCAGCTCGAACACCACCGGGCGATACTTGATCTTGGCCCGAAGCCGGGCGATCCCGGTGGCGAGAATGCGCCGGTGGTCGGCGATCATGGGCCGGCCGGCGCCGCCTTCCTCGCTGTGGCCTTCGCGGCGCAGGCGCTCGGCCACGATGCCGGCCTCGTACAGCATCTCGTAGCGCTGGAGGGTCAGTTCCTCGTTCCAGCGCGCGCCGTCGAGGGCGAAGGTGGCCGCCGCCCGCAGCCGCCGCTCGCTGCGCATGCCGGCGGTGGGCGCAGCCTCCGCCCAGGCGGCAAGGGCGGGCGCGAGCACCTTGGCGATCACCGGCGGCGGGCCGGCGCGGTGGTCCTCCCAGGGGAAGTATTCATACCAGCTGTGCCAGCCGGCCTCGGCCGCATCGTGCTCCCGGGTGAGGCCCAGGTAGGAGATGGAGATGGTGCGCGGCGCGGTGTCCGCATCGGCGCGGTCCTTGTCGGCGAAGGTGTAGAGCTGCTCCACATAGCCGAGCGGATGGTGGGTCTGCTGCTCCACCCAGTCGCGCAGGCCCTGCTGGAGCGAGCGGTGGGCCAGTTCGAACGGGCCGGAAGGCAGGGCGCTGCCTTTGGCCACCGTCATCACCCGCGGCGCGCCGGCGGTCACCGCCGCGAGCACGGCGATGAGATCCACGACAACGGATCGGCTGGCGCGCTGGGAACCCGGCATGATGCTCACGGCAGGGGGAAAGGCCTCGCGGGATAGCGATGCCATCCGCTGCGCCCCCGATAGCACGCCCACCGCGCGGGACGGAAGCGCGGCAAAAGGGGGAGAGGCTGGGGAGAGCGGGACGGCTGGCGTCGCGGCTGGAAGCTCTCAGGCCCGATGCCTGTTGTCTTGAAGCCCTGCCATCGCGACCGGGTGCAGGCGTGAACCCTCTCCCGCCCGAACGCGGCTTTTGCCGAGTTCGGTTCTCAAGAGCCGAAGCCAGAAACATCCGGCTTCGGCGCGGGGGAGGGCAGGGAG
>NZ_JAIVFO010000178.1 GCF_029991245.1 Xanthobacter autotrophicus | reverse complement strand
CGGCAAGGGTCGCCCACAGCAGGATGGCGAGCAGGCCGATGCGGGTGGCGACGGCGGGGGTCATGATGGGTGGCTCAGGGGCCGAGCAGGTCGATGAGGGCGGGGATCAGCGGCTCGTCGGCGGGCGGCATGGGGATGTCGCGCAGGCGCGCCGGCCGCAGCCATTGCAGCGCCTGGTGCTCCTTGCGCTGGATGGTGCCCTCCCAGCGGCGGCAGATCCACAGCGGCATCAGCAGATGGAAGGTCTCGTAGCCGTGGCTCGCGAATGTAAGCGGGGCAAGGCAGGCTTCCTTCACGGTGATGCCCAGTTCCTCGTCCAGCTCGCGGATGAGTGTCGCCTCCGGCCGCTCCCCCGGCTCCACCTTGCCGCCGGGAAATTCCCACAGGCCGGCCAGCGCCTTGCCCTCCGGCCGCTGGGCGACCAGCACGCGGCCGTCGCCGTCCACCAGGGCGCAGGCGGCGACGAGGATGATCTTGAGGGGGGGAGCTGGCTTTGGTGCGGGTTCTGTCATTCGAGGAGGGTCGATAGCTTGGCGAGGACTTCGTCCACGATATGGGCCGGCGCCGCCTCCACCCGCTGCGCACGCCGCGCCTTGAAATCGAGCGACCGGGCCTGATCACACCTCACGATGCCGCTGCTGTCGAGGCCGGTGCCCGTAAGCGGAACGGAAAAGCCGATGTTACGGGCAAAGCCGCCTCCGGTGGTGATCGGCACCACGAGCGGCGTTCCGGTGAGGCGGTTGAACTTGCCGGGTGAAACCACGAGGACGCGGCGAAAGCCCTGCTGCTCGCGCCCCTCGGTGGGATCGAGAGAAACCTTGTAGATGTCGCCTCGCTCCATCAAATCAGTTCGTCGCCTATGGCGGCGTCGCTCTGCCATGTGTCGCCAAGTTCAAGGCCCTCATCCGGACCACGGCCCTGCTGCATCTCTTGGCGTGCGGACAGCTCCCCTTCCTCCTCGGCCAGCAGCTGGTCGAGGGAGTAGCGGGGCCGGCGCAAGCGGACCACCAGGGTATCGCCCTCAACGGATAGTTCCACGCCCGCGCCTTGGGCGAGGGCGAGTTGATCGAGGATCGTCGGCGGGATCGCAAGCATCACCGATCCGCCGACCTTGCGCAGGTTTGCACGTACCATGACCGAGCCTCAGTTATATTAAAATATAACCCTCATCTCGGGACGCGCAAGTCGCACGACCTCCAAAAGCCTCACGAGCGATAATCCCCGTTGATCGCCACATATTCCTTGGTGAGGTCGCAGGTGAGCACCCGGTCGGAGCCGCGGCCGAGGCCGAGGTCCACGAACAGGTCGATCACGTCGTTCCGCATGTAGTGGGAGACCACGGCCTCGTCGTAATCGGGGTCGCGGGCGCCTTCATGGGCGACGCGGTAGTCACCGAAGGAGATGGAGAGGCGGTCGCGGTCGGCCGGCTCGCCGGCCTTGCCCACGGCCATCACCACGCGGCCCCAGTTGGCGTCCTCGCCGGCCACCGCGGTCTTCACCAGCGGCGAGTTGGCGATGGACATGGCAATGCGCCGCGCCGACTTGTTCGACACCGCCCCGGTCACCTGGATGCGCAGCAGCTTGCGGGCGCCCTCGCCATCGCGGGCCACCTGCTCGGCAAGGTCGGCGAGCAGATCCACCAGCGCGCGGCGGAAGGCGCGCAGGGCCGGATCATCCACGCTCTTCACCGTCTTCGCGCCCCGCGCCTTGGCGGCGCCGGTGGCGAACAGCAGCAGGGTGTCCGAGGTGGAGGTGTCGCCGTCGATGGTGACGGCGTTGAAGGTGTTCTTCACCCCCTTGGAGAGCAGCTCCTGCAGCACGCCGGCAGCAATGGGCGCGTCGGTGAAGACGAAGGAGAGCATGGTCGCCATGTCCGGGGCGATCATGCCGGCGCCCTTGGCGATGCCGTTGATGGTGACCGGCACATCGCCCAGCAGCACCTGGGCGGTGGCAAGCTTGGGGAAGGTGTCGGTGGTCATGATGGCGCGGGCGGCGTCGAGCCACGGCCAGTCCACGAGGCGGCCGGCGGCCTCCGTCAGCGCGCCCTCGAACTTGGTGGCATCCAGCGGCTCGCCGATGACGCCGGTGGAGGCGAGGAACACCTCCGAGGTCTTGCAGCCCAGCGCGACGGCGGCGATCTCGGCGGTAAGCTGGGTGGCCTCGCGGCCCTTCAGGCCGGTGAAGGCGTTGGCATTGCCGGAATTCACCACCAGGGCGCGGGCCTTGCCCTTCTTCAGCAGCTCGCGGCACCACTCCACGGGCGCGGACGGGCACAGCGACTTGGTGGTGACGCCGGCCACCGTGGTGCCGGGCGCGAACGACATGACCAGCACGTCGGTGCGCCCGTAATAGCGGATGCCGGCGGCGGCAGTGGTGAAGATCACCCCGGGCACCGGCAGCAATTCGGGCACGAACTTGGGCGCGAGGGGAGAGATGGTCGATGACATGGCTGTTCCCCGGTGATGGCGCGTCTCGTGTGCCGCAGCTTCAGGGCCAAGGCAAGGGCGCCGATGTCGCCGCCGTCGCGCCGGGCTGCGCGGCGGCATCACCCTGGGTAAATTATGACCGGGATGTCGGGACGGCCGGCGACGGCCGTCCTTGGAGGGATGCCGGCCGACGTGGCCCGCGCAAACCCGAGGAGAGCGACATGCGCGTGATGGTGATCGTGAAGGCGACGGCCGACAGCGAAGCGGGCTTCATGCCCTCGTCCGAACTGCTGGAGGCCATGGGCCGGTTCAACGAGGAGCTGGCCCATGCAGGCATCATGCTGTCCGGCGACGGCCTGAAGCCGTCCTCGCAGGGCAAGCGCATCGCCTTCGACGGGACGAGCCGCATCGTCATGGACGGCCCCTTCGCTGAAACCAAGGAGCTGATCGCCGGCTATTGGCTGTGGGAGGTCAAGGACATGGAGGAGGCCGTCGCCTGGGTGAAGCGCTGCCCCAATCCCATGCCCGGCCCGAGCGAGATCGAGATCCGCCCGCTCTACGAGATGGCCGATTTCGGTGACGCAGTGACCCCCGAGGCGGTGGCGCCCCACGACCGCGCCCGCGAAACCATCGCCAAGCGCTGACGGGACCGCACGCGTGAGGGGGCTCCCCTCACGCGTTCAATAGCCCCGCTTGCGATCCACCCGGTTCAGCACCGGCTCTCCCGCCTCGATGCGGCGGATGTTCTCCACGATCTGGGGGGCGGCGGTCCGCGGGATGGCGATGGAGGCGAGGTGCGGCGTCACCAGCACGTTGTCCATGGCCCAGAGCGGGCTTTCGGCGGGCAGAGGCTCCACCTCGAACACGTCGAGGGTCGCCTCGGCGATGTGGCCGCAGGTGAGCGCAGCGATGAGCGCCGCCTCGTCCACCACCGCGCCGCGGGCCACGTTGATGAATTTGGCGCCCTTCGGCAGATGCGCGAGGCGCGCGGCATTCAGCAGCCCGCGCGTCTGTGGGGTGAGGGGCAGCATCACCACCACGATCTCGCTGCCGGCCAGGAAGCCGGGCAGTGCCTCCATGCCGTGGAAGCAGGAGACGCCCTCCAGGGCCTTGGGGGTGCGCGACCAGCCCCGCACGTCGAAGCCCTGCCGGGCCAGTTCCAGCGCCGCCGCCGCGCCCAGGTCCCCGAGGCCGAGCACGCCCACGGCGATCTCGCTGGCCGTGCGCGGATGCACATAGTGCCAACGCCCCTCCCGCTGCGCCCGCTCGAAGGTGGGAATATCCCGGGCGTGGCGCAGCACGCAGAACAGCACGAACGACGCCATCATCTGCGACATGTTGGGGTCGCTGAGGCGGGTGACGGGCACGTCCGGCAGGTCGTCGCGCGCCACCAGGGCATCCACGCCGGCGCCGAGATTGATGACAAGCTTCAGGTTGGGGAAGCGGGCGAAGAAGCCGTGGGGCGGCTTCCAGCCGAGGGCGTAGCGCACCTCCGCCGGATCGCCGTCCACATGACCGTCCCCCGCCCGCGCGATCCGCACGTCGAGGCCGGGATGGACGGCCTGAAGGGCGCTCTTCCAGTCCTGCCCGATGTCCACGGCGCTGTAGAACACCAGCGCCCCTCTAGCCTGCTCGCTCACTTTTCCATCCCCTCCGCCTCCGCGTGTCTGCAGCAGTGCTGATGGCTCGTTCGTAGCCCGGCACGGTAAAGCCCGCCAGACTGCAACGCCTCTTGCTCCCGCCGGCCGAGCGCCGGATTCCCGATTTCCCGGCCACTCTTTCAAATCGAGCGGAACCGAAGCACGACCGCAGCGTTCTCTGGTGCGATGTTGCCGGAAGAATCATCGGATCATGTCAGCTCAAGGTCTTGCGCCAAGTACGGCCCCCGCCGCCCGCACGGTGCTGCTGGTCGAGGACGACGCCCTCGTCCGGCTGGTCACCGCCGGCGAACTGCGCGAGACCGGCCTCACCGTCATCGAGGCGGCCTCGGCGCAGGAGGCCTATGAGGCCATCATCGCCGGCCTCCACGTGGACGTGGTGTTCACCGACGTGCGCACCGAAGGCACGCTGGACGGCTACGAACTGGCCCGCATGCTGAAGGCGGAGCGCCCGAGCCTGCCCGTGATCCTCACCTCGGGCCACATGGACGGCGCGGTCGCCGCCCGTGTCGCGCCCTTCCTCGCCAAGCCCTACAGCGTGGAAACCGTGATCCAGCTCATCCACGCCCAGTTCGCAGGCGGATCATCCTGATGTCCGAACCCCACTTGACCGAGCCCGGCCCGACCATTCTGGTGGTGGAAACCGATATCCTCGTGCGCCACGTCATCGCCGACTATCTGCGCGGCTGCGGCTACCGGGTGCTGGAGGCGGCGACCGGCGAAGAGGCGACGCTGATCCTCGATGTCGAGGCCGAGGGCATCGATATCGTGCTCGCCGATGCCGCCGCCACCGGCGATCGGGAAGGCTTTGCCCTGGCCCGCTGGCTGCGGGAGACCCATCCCCACATGGATGTGGTCCTGGCCGGCTCCCCCGCCATGGCCGCCGCCCAGGCCACCGACCTGTGCGAGGACGGCCCGGCCGTGGACAAGCCCTACCAGCCCCACCAACTCGGTGACCGCATCCGCTGGCTCATGGCCCGCCGCGGGCAAAAGCGCTGAAGGCCTTTGCCGGCCTGTCCGGCGCGCTCACCGCAGCATGTAGCGCACGCCGAGGCGCACCTGGTGGGCGACCGCGTCGCTCAACGCAAAGACCCCCGTCGATGGCGGCGACCCGAGATCCAGATAGCGGTAGCTGAGATCCAGGCTGAAGTCGGAGCTGAGAGCGTAGGACACCCCCGCGCCCGCCGACCACGCGAACTCCCAGTCATTCACCGCCGGACCGAACGCGGCCGGGGCGACATGGAGCGCATTGATGGAGAAGCCCGCCCCGACGCTGAGATAGGGCGTGAAACCGGCCAGCGTGATCACGTCCCAGTACAGGCTCGCCAGAGCCACCGCCGCGTTCGCGGACAGCTCCGAGCCTCCGTTCCCGGCCGAGCCGAGGTCGAGATAGTCGAGGCTCACCTCGCCGCGCAGGACGGGCAGAAAACGGTATCCAAGCCCGCCACCCACCGACCAGCCCGAACCGGACAGGCCAAGACCCGCCGGGATGCCGCCGGTGGTAACGTGCGCGCCGGTGGAGGCCACATAGCCGGCGTCCGCCCGCATGTACCAGCCGGATGGCGCATCGTCCGAAACGTCTGGGGGCGCAAGGGAGAAATCGCCGGGACGGCCGAGCTTGGCCAGCATGTCCGCGGTCTCCGGGTCAGCCGCCTGGGCCGCCGGTCCGCCCGACAGGACACCCAACGCCGCCGCGCCGACGAGAAGAGCGCGCCTTGTACTCCAAAACCGCACCATTGCTTGAACCCGTGCCAAGATCCGCTTTCGAAGCGGACCCTCGCACGGCAAGCTTTAAGGCTGGATTAACCCTGACGAACGGTTAAGCGGCCGCTCAGGCGGCGACCTTCTGGAGCACGTCGATCACGTCGTCGACCACATTCTCGACGAGGTCGCGGTCGTCGCCCTCGCCCATCACCCGGATCACCGGCTCGGTGCCCGAGGGGCGGATGAGCAGGCGGCCGTGATTGGCGAGGCGGCGCTCCGCATCGGCGATCACGATCTTCACCTTCTCGTCCTCCAGCGGCCGGCCGCAGGCGTAGCGCACATTCTTGAGGATCTGCGGCAGCGGATCGAAGCGGTGGCACACCTCGGACACCGGCTTGCCCCGCCGCGCCACCACGGCGAGCACCTGAAGCGCGGCCACGAGGCC
Organism: Xanthobacter autotrophicus; assembly: GCF_029991245.1. Classification (GTDB taxonomy): domain Bacteria; phylum Pseudomonadota; class Alphaproteobacteria; order Rhizobiales; family Xanthobacteraceae; genus Xanthobacter; species Xanthobacter autotrophicus_C. Next base: position 1,672 of record NZ_JAIVFO010000178.1, on the reverse strand, counting down.
GTCGCCGGTGGTGGAATAGTCCGACAGGATGATGTGGCCGGACTGCTCGCCGCCCACATTGTAGCCGTCCGCGCGCATGCGCTCGAGCACGTAGCGGTCGCCCACGGCGGTGCGGGCCAGCGAGATGCCCTCCCCCGCCAGGTGCCGCTCCAGGCCCAGATTGGACATGACGGTGGCCACCAGCCCGCTGCGGGCGAGGCGGCCGTCTTCCTTGAAGCTCTCGGCCACCACGGCCATGAGCTGGTCGCCGTCCACCACGTGGCCCTTCTCGTCCACGATGATCACCCGGTCGGCGTCGCCGTCCAGGGCGATGCCGATGTCCGCGCGCACTTCCCGCACCTTGGCGGACAGGGCGGCCGGCGAGGTGGAGCCCACGTCGCGGTTGATGTTCATGCCATCGGGCTCGACGCCGATGGAGACCACGTCCGCCCCCAGCTCCCACAGGGCTTCCGGCGCGACCTTGTAGCCGGCGCCATTGGCGCAATCCACCACCACGCGGATACCGTCGAAGGTCTGATCCCGCGGCAGGGTGCGCTTGGCATATTCGATATAGCGGGCGTGCACGCCTTCCAGCCGCTTGGCCCGGCCGATCTCGGCGGGCTTGGCGAGGCGCTTGGCCATGTCCTCGTCGATCAGTTCCTCGATCTCCCGCTCCACCTCGTCGGAGAGTTTGAAGCCGTCGGGGCCGAACAGCTTGATGCCGTTGTCGTCGAACGGATTGTGGGAGGCGGAGATCATCACGCCGAGGTCGGCGCGCATGGAGCGGGTGAGCATGCCCACCGCCGGCGTCGGCACCGGGCCGAGCAGCAGCACGTCCATGCCCACGGAGGTGAAGCCCGCCACCAGGGCGTTCTCGATCATATAGCCGGACAGGCGGGTATCCTTGCCGATGACCACGCGGTGCCGGTATTCGCCCCGCTGGAAGATCAGGCCCGCCGCCATGCCGACCCGCAGCGCCAGATCGGCCGTGAGCGTTGCGTTGGCGCGCCCGCGCACACCGTCCGTTCCGAAATATTTGCGCGACATGTTCCCTCTTGCTCCACGCTGGCGCGGGCACTGATTCCACAGGGGTTTACTTGCCTTATCATCCTTGGCGCGGCGCGCGCGATCACTTCTGGTGACGCGCGCGTAATGAAGCCCGGCTTCCCGGCCGTGGGATGATGCCCCCGATGACCTGTTGTCTACGGCTACAAAAGTGTCAAAAACAAAGCCTTGGCCGCAACAGGAACGCACGCCGCCCCATACAGCCTAGCCTTGAGGGACGAACGCAGGGTTAAGGCGAAGATTGCGCCCGCCCCGCGTGCAATGCTACGGCTCCGCCGATTATTTGCGGAGATTGCCCCTCGTGACCTCAAGCGCGCTCGACGTTCTCGCCATCGGCAATGCCATCGTCGATGTCCTCTCCCGCGCCGAGGAGGATGTGCTGGCCCGGCACGGCATGGTGAAGGGCGGCATGGCCCTCATCGACGAGGCGCGGGCTGAGGAGGTCTATGCCGCCATGGGCCCCGGCACCGAGGCCTCGGGCGGCTCGGCGGCCAACACGGCGGCGGGCATCGCCTCCCTCGGCGGGCGCGCCGGCTTCGTCGGCCGGGTGAAGGCGGACACGCTGGGCACCGTCTTCGGCCATGACATCCGCGCCGCCGGCGTCGCCTATGCCACGGCCGCCGCCACC
>NZ_JAIVFO010000177.1 GCF_029991245.1 Xanthobacter autotrophicus | reverse complement strand
GGGTGGCGCTGCGGCCGCGCCCAGCACGCCGAAGCCGCGGAGGCCCTGGCGCCGGCGCGCGGCGTCGAACACAGGCGCGCCGCCGAGAGAGAGGTCGAGCGCGGCCTCGTTCGGCGTCGCGGCGGGCACGTGCGCCTTCACCTCGCTGAAGCTGCCGCCGGCGATGGCATCGGCCACGGCGCCGCCGGACGCGATGACGCCCTCGTCTTCCAGTCCCGCGAAGGTCGCGCCCATGAACTGGCTGGCCCGGGACCCGAGGGCCTGGGCGAATACCGGCGAGAGCGCGCGGATGCGGCCCACGGCGTCAGTCTCGAAGGTGATGCGCACCGGCTGGGCGAACAAGGGCTGCAGCGCCACGGGGATGGCGGGCGCGCCCGGCGGCTCGGCTCCCGGCAGGGCCCCGGCTGCGGGCGCGAAGGCCGCGGGATCGGCAAACAGCACCGCGGCACCGGAGGGCAGGGCGAGCGGCGCGTAGCGGAACAGGCGCGGGACGAAGCTGCCGCGCAGGCGCAGGCGCGCGAAGCCGAACCGCGCCAGCGTCAGGCGGGACAGCTCAAGCGCCGCCGCCGCCACGGTCCGGGGTGCGGGCGCGCCGGCTTCTATGCCAAGGGCGGCGCAGGCCGGTGTCGCTTCCAGCACGCGGGCGGACGGCACGCCGACCAGGAACGACGGCAGGTCCCGCCGCAGCAGCGGCGCGAGGGCGAGATCCATCCCGGGATATGAACGTGCGCTGGTCTGCGTCATGGGCTGCCGAGGGTCCATTCCGCCGCGTGCGGGCCGATTCTGCAAGGCGGAGCGCTGCCCATAGTCATGACGATTGATTAACGTCAGTGCAATTGGCGCGCTTTTTCGGCATTCATATTGGCGAAGCGCAAGTGCGCCATATTAGAATTGACCGGTGCGGTTCAAGTGCGCCGCCCGAAAACCCCGGAGGAGAGACGGCCATGACGACGAAGTTCGGTCCGGATCTGGAGTTGCCCGCCGAAATGCGGGCCATTGCCGAAAAGAATGTGGCCCAGGCCCGCCAGGCGTTTGAGACCCTGTTCCAGAACGCCCGTGAGTCGGTCGGGGACACCGAGGGGCATTTCGAGGACGTGCGCACCGGCATCAAGGACCTGCGCCAGAAGGCGATTGGTCTCATGGAAGCCAATGTGGAAGCCAGCTTCGACTTCCTGCATCGCCTCGTGGCCGCGAAAAGCCCGCAGGAAATGATGAGCCTGCAGGCCGAGTTCCTGACCAGCCAGATGAAATCGGTCGCCGAGCAGGCCAAGACCTTCAGCGTCGAAGCCAAGTCGCTTGGCGAGACCACCGTCCGCAGCCTGGACGAGCACGCCCGCACCCTCGCCGAGCGCCTGAAGACGCTGGCTGCCGCCGCCACGGAGAGTGCCCAGACCGCGGCTCAGGACTTCAAGGCCGCCAGCGAGAAGGCCGTGCGCGACGCCAAGGCCGCCGCCGAGCATGCCGCTTCCACGGTGACTGATCCCAACCAGTCGCACTGAGGTATCCGGCGGCGTTCATCAGTCGCTCGGATTTATTAAGTGACTAAAGACCCTACAAGTTTACTTGTGCAGCGCAGAAATTCTTTTTGCGCTGCACGATTTGTTAGGATACAGTCATAAAGTCGAGGTTTCACAGCCGCTACCGCTCTTGTTCGAAGGCCTGATGCTGGCGATCCGTCAGCATTCTGCTCGCAGGCGCGGGATTGTGCCTCGGCTCACGGACCGAGCTGCCCGTTTACCGAGGATGACATGAACGACACCTTCATCAAGGCCTATCAGGATCAGGTTGAAGCCGCGAAAAAGGCGTTCTCGAACAATGCCGTTCCCGGCGTCGAAGTGCCGGCCGGCGTGCGCGAGATCGCTGAAAAGGGTCTCGCCACCTGCCGCGAGAACTACGCCAAGTTCAAGGGCTCCGCCGAGCAGGTGAATGCCGCGCTCGAGGACACCTACACCACCGCCAGCAAGGGCGTGGCCCAGTATAACGCCAAGGTGATCGAGGCTGTTCAATCGAATGTGAACGCCGCGCTCGACTTTTTCAATTCGCTGCTCGCCACCAAGACGGTGACCGAGGCCGTGGAGCTTTCCACCGGCCACGCCCGCAAGCAGTTCGAGGTTCTGACCTCCCAGGCGAAGGATCTGTCCGCCCTCGCCCAGAAGGTGGCGGCGGATTCGTCCGAGCCGCTGAAGTCCTCGGTCGAGAAGACCCTCCGTACCGCCGCCTGAGGTGACGTCCGGTCCGGCCACGGCCGGACCGTCTCTCCCGGCCCGCTGCCCGCCGCGTGCGTCGCTTGACGCTTGACGCGGCGGGTCCGCCTTGCAATGACGCGGGCGTTCCACCCCGCGAGCGTTCGTATGCGTGCCCTTGGTTCCGTTTCGCCCCTGCTGGTTGTCGGCCCCTCCTGGGTCGGCGACATGGTCATGGCGGCGAGCCTCATCGAGGTGCTGCGCCTGCGTGAGCCCGGCCGTCCCATCGACGTGCTGTCGCCCCCCGCCGCGGTGCCCATCGCCCGCATGATTCCCGGCGTCCGGCGCGCCATTCCCCTCGGCCTCGGCCATGGCGAACTCGGCCTCATGGCCCGCTGGCGGGCGGGGCGCGCGCTGCGCAACGAGGGCTACGGCAAGGCCATCATCCTGCCCCGGGCCTTCAAGGCTGCCATCGTGCCGCTCGCCGCCGGCATTCCCGAGCGCGTCGGCTACAAGGCGGAACTGCGCAGCCTGCTGCTCACGGACGCCCGGCCCGATCCCGATCGCAAGACCGCCCGCACCCTCGACCGTTTCGTGGCTCTGGGCCTGCCGGTGGGCTCCACCGCCCGCCCGCCGCGCCCGCGCCTGATGCTGCCCGACGGCGCGGTGGACGTGGCTGCCGCCAAGTTCCCGCTTTCCGGCGAAGGCCCGGTGATGGTGCTGTGCCCCGGCGCCGAATACGGCCCCGCCAAGCGCTGGCCGGCGCATAAGTTCGCCGCGCTGGCCGCGCTGGCGGTCGCCACCGGCTACCGTATCCGCATCCTCGGCTCGCCCAAGGACCAGGAGGCGGCCGACGCCATCGCGGCCGGCGCCGGCGTGCCGGTGGACAATCTGGTGGGCCGCACCACCCTCGTCGAGGCTGCCGCCATTCTCGCCGGCGCGGACGTGGTGATCTCCAACGATTCCGGCCTGATGCACGTGGCCGGCGCCTTCGACCGCCGGCTGGTGGTGCTCTATGGCGCCTCCTCCGAGAAGATGACGCCACCGGCCTCGCCGTTCGCCCGCGTGATGGCGCGCGAACTGCCGTGCCGGCCCTGCCACAAGCGGGAATGCCCGCTGGGAACCCTCGCCTGCCTCGAAGGCATCGCCCCCGGGGAGGTTCTCACCGCCGCCGAGCAGATGCGCCGATGAAGGTGCTGCTGGTGAAGCTGTCGTCGCTGGGTGACGTGGTGCACACGTTCCCGGCGATGACGGACGCCATGGCCGCGCACCCCGGCCTTCAGCTCGACTGGGCGGTGGAGGAAGCCTTCGCCCCCGTGGCGCGCCTGCACCCGGCGGTGCGGAAAACCATCGTCGTGCCGCTCCGGCGCATGCTGCGCAAGCCGCTCGACGCCCTGCGCTCCGGCGAGGCGGGGCGCATCCGCGCCGCGCTGGCCGCCGAGCGCTACGATATGGTCATTGATGCCCAGGGCCTGATGAAGAGTGCGGCGGTGGCGGCGCTCGCCCGGGGGCAGCGCCACGGCTTCGATCGCGCCAGCGCGCGGGAGGGCCTCGCCGCGCTCACCTACCACCGGCGCCATCATGTGCCGGAGGTGGAGCATATGGCGGTGCGCATCCGCAAGCTCTTCGCCGCGGCGCTGGGCTACAGCCTCGACGGTCGGCCGGCGGATGCGGGGCTCGTGCCGGCGCCGGATGCGGGTACGCCCTATCTGGTCTTCCTCCACGGCACCACCTGGCCCACCAAGACCTGGACCCGTGCCGGCTGGCGGGCGCTGGCGGAGCAGGCCGGTGCGGCGGGCCTCGACATCCGCCTGTTCGCCCATGGGGCGACCGAGCGCGCCCGCGCCGAGGCCATCGCGAACGGCCTGCCCAACGTGCACCTGTTGCCGCCGCAGACCCTGGAGACCCTCGCCCCGGTGATCGCGGGAGCTGCGGGGGTGGTGAGCGCGGATACCGGCCTCGGCCATCTGGCGGCGGCCTATGGGGTGCCGACGGTGGGCCTTTACGGCCCCACCGACCCGCTCTTGACCGGCCTTTACGGCCCCCGGGCGGTGGAGCTGAAGGCGACCCGCGACTGCGCCCCGTGCGAAAAGGCGCGCTGCCGCATCGCGCCGGAGGTGACCGAGGGGCCGCCCTGCCTTGCCGACATGTCCGCCGCCGAGGTCTGGCGGGCGCTGGTGGCGCTCAGGGCCTGACCGGCGCCGAACATGGACAAAGGGTGAGCTGGCGTGGCACACCCTGCGCCCGACCTGAAGATGGGATGTTCCACATGACCCGATCGGTGGCGCTGAGCCGCGACCTCCTCCTCGTCACGGGCGGGGCGGGCTTCATCGGCTCCAACATCGCCCGCGCCGCCGCCGAGGATGGCTATCGCGTGGTGGTGGCCGACTGGCTGGAGGACGGCCCCAAATGGCGCAACATTGCCGATATCGCGCTGCATGACGTGATCCGGCCGGAGACGGTGAACGCCTTCGTGGAGAAGGAGGGCGGCCGGCTTGCCGCGGTGGTGCACATGGGCGCCATCTCCGCCACCACCGAGCGCGACGCGGACAAGATCGTCGCCCGCAACATCCGCTCGACGCTGGACCTGTGGGAGCTGTGCGCGCGCAAAGCGCTGGGCCTCGTCTATGCCTCCTCGGCCGCCACCTATGGCGATGGCACCTCCGGCTTCCGCGATTCCGAGGAGGCGGCGGACCTTTCCGCCCTCGCGCCGCTGAACCCCTATGGCTGGTCGAAGCTGTTCGTGGACCGCCGCATCATGGCGGACGTGGCCGAGGGCCGGCCCCGCCCGCCGCAGTTCGCCGGCCTGCGCTTCTTCAACGTCTATGGCCCCGGCGAGGGCCACAAGGGCGACATGCGCTCGGTGGTGCACAAGATCTATCCCGCCGCCGCGGCCGGGGAGGACGTGACCCTCTTCAAGTCCCACGATCCGCGCTACGCCGACGGCGGCCAATTGCGCGACTTCGTCCATGTGGGCGATTGCGTGGAGGTGGTGCGCTGGCTGCTGGAGAGCCCGGACGTGTCCGGCATCTTCAATGTGGGCACCGGCGCGGCGCGCTCGTTCGCCGATCTGGCGAAGGCAGTGTTCTCGGCGCTGGGCGATGAGCCGCGCATCGCCTACGTGGACATGCCGGAAAGCCTGCAGAAGGCCTACCAGTATTTCACCCAGGCCGATGTCTCGAAGCTGCGCGCGGCGGGCTTCACGCGTCCCTTCACCTCGCTGGAGGATGGGGTCGCGTCCTATGTGAACGGCCATCTGAAGCCGCGCAACGCGGCGTGAGGACAGAGCATCATGGCGGGTAAAGGCGCGGTGGGTCCCATCGCCGTCATCGGCGACGTGATGGTGGATCGCTATATCGTCGGTTCCGTTTCGCGCATCTCGCCGGAAGCGCCGGTGCCGGTGCTGGTGCACGGCGCCGAGCGCATCGTGCCGGGCGGCGCCGCCAACGTGGCCGCCAATGCGGCGGCGCTGGGGGCGCAGGTCATCCTGGTGGGCCTCACGGGGGCCGACCCGGAGGCCGATGCGCTGAAGGACGCGCTCGCCGCCTATCCGGGCATCGACCTGTCCAGCCTGGTGGCGGACGCAGGGCGGCCCACCATCACCAAGACGCGGGTGATGAGCGGGCGCCAGCAGATCGTCCGCATCGACGCCGAGATCCTGACCCCGCCGGCCGACGACACCGTCGCGCGCCTCGTCGCCACGGTGGAGGAGGCGGTGGGGCGCAGCTCGGTGGTGGTACTCTCCGACTATGCCAAGGGCGTGCTCTCGGACGTGGTCATCGGCGCGGCCATCGCGGCGGCGCAGGCCAAGGGCGTGCCGGTGATCGTGGATCCCAAGCGCCGCACCTTCGAGGCCTATCGCGGCGCGAGCCTGGTCACCCCCAACCGGCTGGAGCTGGCCGCCGCCACCGGCCTGCCCGATACCACCAATGCCGAGGCGGCGCTGGCGGCGGAGGCGGCCTCAAGGCAGTTCGGGGGCGACGTGCTGGTGACCCGCGCCGAGAAGGGCATGACGCTCTGGCGCCGTGGCGGGCAGGTGCTGCACGTGCCGGCGCAGGCCCGCGAGGTGTTCGACGTGTCGGGCGCCGGCGATACCGCGCTGGCGGCGCTCGCGGTCTCCCTCGCCTCGGGGCACACGCTGGAGACCAGCGTGCATTTCGCCAATGCCGCCGCCGCCGTGGCGGTGGGCAAGATCGGCACCGCCGTGGTGACCCGGGCGGAGCTGGACGCGGCGCTTGACGCCAGCGTGCCCGAGGGCGCGGAGCCCGGCGCGCTGGTGGACCGCGCCCGCGCCGCCGCCGTCATCGCCGGCTGGCAGGCGGCGGGCGCCCGCGTGGTCTTCACCAACGGCTGCTTCGATCTGGTCCATCCCGGCCACGTCGCCATCCTCGAGGCGGCGGCGCGGGAGGGTGACCGGCTGGTGGTGGCGCTGAATACGGATGCCTCGGTGCAGCGCCTGAAGGGACCGACCCGTCCGGTGCAGGACGAGGCCGCCCGTACCCGCGTCATCGGTGCGCTGCGCTGCGTGGATCTGGTGGTGCTGTTCGAGGAGGACACGCCGCTGGAGATCATCACCGCGCTGGGCCCGGACGTGCTGGTGAAGGGTGCCGATTACCGCGAGGACCAGGTGGTCGGCGGCGACGTGGTGAAGGCGCGGGGCGGACGTGTGGCCCTCATCCCGCTGGTGGAAGGGCGCTCCACCTCCGCCTTGGTGGCGAAGGCGAAAGGGTAGGGGACTGGGCCTGGCGTGCCGGCAGCCTGCCGGATCCGCTACATGAAGGCGATGATAATTGTTTATTATTATCAATATGTTATTTGTGCATCTTAAAGTCTTGAATTGCTGCATGAAGAGGTGTCTTGTCACTTCTTCATGCAGATGTCCGGGGAAAGTGTGTTGAGCCTGCGGGCTCGAATCCCATGGGTCGCCCATTTCGGGCGCCCGCTTCGGACCTGCCCAGCGTACCCTCGGAGCGAGGGTTGAAAGGACCCGCCATGACGCGCCACCACCGCCGCCCGGAGACCGGGTGCCACCGAGCCGGTGTCGATCGCGCCGGATTGTCCGTTTCGCCCATCCCGTTCCGGGTACCGCCCTGCGCCAACATTCGGTCGGTCGCTTGAGCGGCGGGCTTGTCCTGGTCCTCGGCGGCGCACGCTCCGGCAAGAGCCGGTTCGCCGAGGTGGAGATCCGGCGCCAGCCGGAGCCCTGGGCCTATATCGCCACCGCCGAGCCCCGCGACGGCGAGATGGAGGCGCGCATCGCCCTGCACCGCGCCCGGCGCGGGGAGGGGTGGCAGACCCATGAGGCGCCCCTCGACCTCGCCGGCTGCCTCACGGCGCTGCCGCCCGAACAGCCGGTGCTGGTGGATTGCCTGACGCTCTGGCTCACCAACCACCTTTTGGCCGAGCACGACCTTGATGCCGAGGGCGCGGCCCTGGAGCAGGTTTTGGCCGCGCGCCCCGGCCTCACCGTCTGCGTCGCCAACGAGGTGGGCTTCGGCATCGTGCCGGACAATGCGCTGGCCCGGCGCTTCCGCGACGCCGCCGGCCTCCTCAACCAGCGCCTCGCCGCCCGCGCCCGGAAGGTGGTGCTGGTGGTGGCCGGCCTCCCCCTGATCATGAAGGAAGACACCCCGTGAGCGAGCCCGTTTCGCCCCCCGCCGTCGATGATGCCGAGGCCGCCCGCCATCGCGCCAAGATGGAGAAGCGCAAGGCGGTGCAGGACAGGGAGGTGGCGGAAAAGACCATCGAGAAGGGCCTGCTCATCGTCCACACCGGCCCCGGCAAGGGCAAGAGCACGGCCGCCTTCGGCCTCGCCTTGCGCATGCTCGGGC
>NZ_JAIVFO010000176.1 GCF_029991245.1 Xanthobacter autotrophicus | reverse complement strand
TGACGAGGGTGGGGTTGGGCTCCGCCGGCGGCAGCACGCCGCGCGGGCCGGTGCCCCGGCTGAGGGTGAGGCGCAGCACGCCTTCCGCCAGGGCGTTCGCCGCGGCCGTGGCGGCGAGGGCGGCGGCAAGATCCAGGGAGGGAAGGGGAAGGCCCAGCACCCCGGCCCCCGCGGTGAGGCGGGGGAGATGGGCCTCGAGCCGCAGCACGGCCCCTTCGCGCACCCGCATCGTCTCGAACAGGCCGTCGCCGAGGGTGAAGCCCCGGTCGAACGGCGAGAGGCGCGCCTCGTCCTCCTCCACCAGGCCGGTGCCGAGCCAGAGCTTCACGATGCGTCTCCCGACAAGGCCCGCAGCATGGGCGAGAGCTTCACCAGGCTCTCCTCATATTCGTCCGCCGGATCGGAATCGGCCACGATGCCGCCCCCCGCCTGGGCGAGCAGCGTATCGCCTGCCCGAGTGATGGTGCGGATGACGATGGAGGAATCCATGGCCCCGTCGAAGCCGATCCAGCAGACCGAGCCGCAATAGACCCCGCGCGGCACCGGCTCCAGTTCGTGGATGATCTCCATGGCCCGGATCTTCGGTGCCCCGGTGATGGAGCCGCCGGGAAAGCAGGCGGTGAGCAGGTCCACCGGGCCGAGGCCGTCCTTCAGCCGGCCTTCCACCACCGAGACCAGGTGATGCACGCTGGCGAAGGTCTCCAGCGCGCACAGGGCCGGCACCTTCACGCTGCCCACCTTGCAGACCCGCGAGAGATCGTTGCGCAGCAGGTCCACGATCATCAGGTTTTCCGCCCGGTCCTTCTCCGATGCCACCAGGGCGGCGGCAAGCCGCGCGTCTTCCTGCGGGTCCGGGCTGCGAGGGCGGGTGCCCTTGATGGGCCGCGTCTCCACCCGCCCGTCCGGATCGAGGGACAGGAAGCGCTCCGGCGAGGCGCTGAGCACGGCAAGCTCCGGCCCCGCGCGCAGGAAGGCGGCGAAGGGGGAGGGGGAGAGCGCGCGCAGGCGGGCGTAAAGGGCAAGGTCGGTGAGGCCTTGCGGCCGCGCCGCGCGCATCTGCTGGGTGAGGTTGGCCTGGAAGATGTCGCCGGCACGGATGTATTCGATCACCCGCGCGATGGAGGCTTCCACCTGCGCCCGCGGCTGCTCCGGCACGAAGCGGCCGGTGCGGGAAAAGTCGGGCTCGGGCGCGATGGCGGGGGCCGTGTCCAGCCGGCGGCGGACCGCCTCGGCCCGAACCTTCGCCCGCTCCAGCGCGGCGGCGCCATGTTCCGGCCGGCCGGTGGAGACGATATAGGCGCGGCGCTCCAGCCGGTCGAAGGCGAGCACCGTGTCGTAGAGGCCGAGCACCAGTTCGGGAACCGCCGGGTTTGCAGGGCGGGGGGCGGGCAGGCGCTCCAGATGGCGGCCCAGCTCATAGCCGAGATACCCCATGGCCCCGCCGCGAAACGGCACCGGGGAGGGGTCGGCCGGCACGGCATTGGCGGCCAGGGCGAGGGCCAGCACGCCGAACGGATTGCCGGGCACGATCTTCCCGTCCACGCGCACGCCGTCGGCCGCGCTGGTGATGACCTGGAACGGATCGGCCCCCAGATAGGACCAGCGCGCCCGCGCGTCCCCCTCCGCGGCGCTGTCGAGGAAGGCGCAATAGGGCGCATCGGCGAAGGCGTGGAGGACGGCGAACGGGTCGCGGTACGGAATTTCAACGATAAGCACGGCAGGGCGACCGATTCGAAACGCTGGCCACAAGATGGCGCCCCCGGCCCCCGGGGGCAATGCGCGCGATGGGCGCTTGGGGGGCGGCGTGACGCAAAGCTCCCCCGTCGCTGCATGGCCGCCGTCCTGCGCCTGCGCGAAGCCGCCTTCCCACGCCACGGGCATGTGCTATGGCAGCAATCACCGCTGGCGCGCCTGCGCCCGGCCTTCAGATCCCGTGCCCGGAACGAGCCCCGCGTGTCCGCCCCGCCTGCCCTCCATCCCGCGCATCATGCGCCGGCCGTCTGGTTCCTGAAGGGCCTGAAGGCGGGCCTGTCCGTGCCCGCCATCGTGCTGTTCGCGAGCTATCTCGGGTTCGGCGCGGTGCTCCAGAGCGTGGGTTTCCCGCTGGGGGCGGGGCTTGCCTCCACGCTCCTGGTGTGGGCGCTGCCGGCGCAGCTGATCCTCGTCGGCGGCATCGCGGCGGGAACCGCCCTGCCGGCGCTGGCCCTGGCCGTGGCGCTCTCCTCCATGCGGCTGCTGCCCATGGTGGTGTCGGTGGCGCCCTATATCCGCGGCCCGCGCCGCAGCCTGTTCTGGGAACTGGTGTGCGCCCATTACGTGGCCATGACCGTGTGGCTCGAGGGCCTGCGGATGCTGCCCCATCTGCCCGGCGAGGCGCGTATTCCCTTCACCCTCGGGCTCGGCAACATGCTGATCTCCGTCAGCATGCTCGGCACGCTGGCCGGCTTTCTGGTGGCGGGAGAACTGCCGATGCCGCTGGCGGCGGGCCTGCTGCTGCTGACCCCGCTCTCCTTCACCGTGCTGATGGTGCGCAACGCCGCCGGGGCCACCGACTGGCTGGCGCTGGCGGCGGGGTTCATCCTGATGCCGGCGACGCTGGGACTGGAGGGCGGCCTCGACCTGATGATCGCCGGCATCGGCGGCGGCACGTTTGCCTACGCTGTCGGCCGGCTGCTGGAGCGGCGGCGGGCGCGGGGGCGGTCATGACCGGCGCAGCCATGAGCGAGGGCGCGGCGCTGCTCATCGTGCTGCTGGTGGGGTTCCTGCCCACCGAGATCTGGCGCTCGCTGGCGGTCCTCGCCGGGCGGCGGGTGGAGGAGGGCAGTCCCGTCTTCCACTGGGTGAAGGCGGTGGCCACCGCGCTTCTGGCCGCCGTGGTGGCGCGGCTTCTTTTTGCCCCGGCGGGCGCGCTCGTCGCCGTGCCGCTGGCGCTGCGGCTGGGGGCGGTGGCGGGGGGCGTCGCGGGCTTCCTCGCCTTCCGCCGCTCGGTGTTCGCCGGCGTGCTCGTGGGCGAGTTCATCCTGATCGCCGGCATAGTCCTGTCCCATTGAGGCGCTGGCCGCCGGACCGGCCTGCGCCAAAAGAAAGGGCGCCCGGAGGGGCGCCCTGGAGGAAGGTCATGAAGACCTGAAGAAAAGCCGGCCCAGCCTTATGGCCGAGCCGGAGGGGATCGTCAGACCGAGTAGTACATCTCGAACTCGACCGGGTGCGGCGTCATTTCGAAGCGCATCACCTCGGTCATCTTCAGCTCGATGTAGGACTCGATGAAGTCCTTCTGGAACACGTCGCCCTTGAGCAGGTAGTCGTGGTCGGCAGCGAGCGACTCCAGGGCCTCGCGCAGCGAGCCGCAGACCGTGGGGATCTGCTTCAGCTCGGCGGGGGGCAGGTCGTACAGGTCCTTATCCATGGCCTGGCCGGGGTCGATCCGGTTCAGGATGCCGTCCATGCCGGCCATGAACAGGGCCGCGAAGGCGAGGTAGGGGTTCGCGCCCGGATCGGGGAAGCGGACCTCGACGCGCTTGGCCTTCGGGTTGTTGGTGTAGGGGATGCGGCAGGACGCCGAGCGGTTGCGGGCCGAATAGGCCAGCAGCACCGGAGCCTCATAGCCCGGGACCAGGCGCTTGTAGGAGTTGGTCAGCGGGTTGGTGAAGGCGTTCAGCGACTTGGCGTGCTTGATGATGCCGCCGATGTACCACAGGCAGTAGTCGGACAGGTCGGCATACTTGTCGCCGGCGAAGAGCGGCTTGCCGTCCTTCCAGATGGACTGGTGGACGTGCATGCCCGAGCCGTTGTCGCCGAAGACGGGCTTCGGCATGAAGGTCGCGGTCTTGCCGTAGATGTTGGCCACCTGGTGGATGCAGTACTTATACACCTGCAGGTGGTCGGCCATGGTCACCAGCGGGCCGAACTTGAGGCCAAGCTCGTGCTGGGCGGAAGCCACCTCGTGGTGATGCTTCTCCACCCGGGCGCCCATCTTGGCCATGGCAGCCAGCATCTCGGAGCGCATGTCCTGCGCCGAATCGATCGGGGGGACCGGGAAGTAGCCGCCCTTGGTCTTCACCCGGTGGCCGAGGTTGCCGCCCTCATACTCGGTGTCGAAATTGGTGGGCAGCTCGACGGAGTCGAGCTTGAAGCCGGTGTTGTACGGGTCCGCCTTGAAGCGCACGTCGTCGAAGATGAAGAACTCGGCCTCGGGGCCGAAATAGACCGCATCGCCGATGCCGGTGGACTTGGCATAGGCCTCGGCCTTGCGGGCGATGGAGCGGGGGTCGCGGCCGTAGGGCTGGTTGGTGGTCGGCTCCAGCACGTCGCAGACGATGGAGAGCGTGGTCTCCGCGAAGAAGGGGTCGATGCAGGTGGTGGCCGGATCCGGCATCAGCAGCATGTCGGATTCGTTGATGGCCTTCCAGCCGGCGATGGACGAGCCGTCGAAGGCGGTGCCTTCGGTCAGGAACTCCTCGTCGACCATGGAGATGTCGAAGGTAACGTGTTGCCACTTGCCGCGCGGATCGGTGAAGCGCAGGTCGACGTATTTCACGTCCTCGCTCTTGATCAGGTCGAGGACGTCCTTGGCCGTCTTGGTGGTCATGGGGGTATTACCTTTCTGCTGGCACGCAGGTTTTTATTGGACGCGTCAAATCGCGTCGAGGCCGGATTCGCCGGTGCGGATGCGGATCGCCTCCTCGATGGACGAAACGAAGATCTTTCCGTCTCCGATCCGTCCGGTCTGGGCCGCGCGGCGAATGGCGTCGACGGCCCGGTCTACCATATCGTCGGAGAGCACGACCTCGATTTTCACCTTGGGCAGGAAATCCACCACATATTCCGCGCCGCGGTACAGCTCGGTGTGCCCCTTCTGCCGCCCGAAGCCCTTGGCCTCGGTCACGGTGATGCCTTGCAACCCAACGTCCTGGAGGGCCTCTTTCACTTCATCGAGCTTGAAGGGCTTGATGATAGCCTCAATCTTCTTCATCCGGTCCGTCTCCCCTGGCCCGGCCACCGCCGCAGGTCGAGCCGCAGCATTTAAGCAGGATGTATGCCATCCATACGCCTAAGTGCCTATGCGGACCAGTGCGCCGGGCGAAGGTACTGATGCCTATCAAATAGGCTTAATGACTTTAAATTGGGCGAAGCACAACTTCATCCCGTGGGTTTGCTGAGTATCAACTGGGCATAAGAGCGGCAGGGGCATCACGTGCACGCACTTCTCGATCCACAGGAAATGGGTGAGGCAGATCGGCTCGCCGTCGAAATGGGCACGCCGTCCTTCGCGCTGATGGAGCGGGCAGGTACCGCGGTGGCCGACGTGGTGGCACGCTTTCCGCTGCCCACCCGCGTCGTCATCCTCTGCGGGCCGGGCAACAATGGCGGCGACGGTTTCGTGGCGGCACGGGTGCTGACGCAGCGGGGCTTCCGGGTCCGCGTTGCCCTGCTGGGCGAGCGCGCGCAGCTGACGGGAGACGCGAAGCGCGCCGCTGAGCGCTGGCGCGGGCCGGTGGAGGAGCCGGCGGTCCTCGACCTCACCGAGGCGGGGGTGATCGTCGACGCCCTGTTCGGCGCCGGCCTTGGCCGCGACCTCGACGGGGCGGCCAGGGCGCTGGTGATGCGCATGGCCGCGTCCGGCCGCCCGATCATCGCCGTGGACCTGCCCTCCGGCCTTGACGGCGCCACCGGCCAGGTGCGCGGCGCGGCGGCGCAGGCGCAGGAGACGGTCACCTTCTTCCGCCGCAAGCCCGGTCATCTGCTGGAGCCGGGGCGCAGCCTGTGCGGGCGGGTGCGCGTGGCCGACATCGGCATTCCCGATGCGGCGCTGGACGTGATCAAGCCCGCCACCTTCGTGAACATGCCCGATCTGTGGCGCCCCGCCTTCCCGCTGCCGGCGGCGCTGGGCCACAAATATGACCGCGGCCATGCGGTGGTGGTGAGCGGCGGTGCCTGGACCTGTGGTGCCGCCCGCCTGTCGGCGCGCGGGGCGCTCCGGGCCGGGGCCGGGCTGGTGACTGTGGCCCTGCCGCCGGACGCCCTGCCGCTGCATGCCGCCTCCTATGCCGCCATCATGCCCCGTCCCATGGGGTGCGACGACGACCTCGCCGCGCTGCTCGCCGACCGGCGGCTCGGCACCGTGGTGATGGGGCCGGGCCTCGGCACCGGGGCGGCGACGCGGGCGAAGATCGACCTCGCCGCGCCGGGCCGGCGCCTTGTGCTGGATGCGGACGCGCTCACCTCCTACGCCGGCGTGCCCTGGGCGCTGGCGGACGTGGCCGCGCGCACCGCGGGTCTCATCATCACGCCCCACGAGGGGGAGTTCGCCCGCCTGTTCGCCGGGGATCGGGCGGTGCTGGAGGCGCCCTCCAAGCTGGCGCGGACCCGGGCGGCGGCGGTGCGGCTGGGCGCGGTGGTGGTGCTGAAGGGGGCGGACACGGTGGTGGCGGCCCCCGACGGGCGCGCCGCCATCGCCGAGAATGCGCCGGCCTATCTCGCCACCGCCGGCGCGGGCGATGTGCTGGCCGGCATGGCGGGGGGCCTTCTGGCGCAGGCCATGCCGCCGTTCGAGGCGGCGGCGGCCGCCGTGTGGCTGCACGGGGAAGCCGCCCGCGCTGCCGGGCCAGGCCTCGTGGCCGACGACCTGCCCGAGGCGCTGCGGGAGGTCTACCGCCGGCTGTATGAACTGTTCGGGGTGCGGTGAGCCGACGGCCCACAGAGGCCGCCCGCCCGGAGGTTTTTGGCCCTCAGGCCGTCACCTCATAGGTCCTGGAGACCACCACCTCGCCGTCGCCGCCGCGCTGGCCGACGATGGACCAGGTGCCCGGCACGGCGGCGCGGAAGGCCACCCGCACCGTGGCCTTGGACGGCACCGGAACGGTGTCGTGCCACCACGGCCGCCAGCCGTCATAGACATTGTCCAGCAGGCGCACCGGATGGCCGGCAATATAGACCGACACCGGCGCATCGAGGCTGTTCACCAGCGTCAGCACCACGCTCCGGCCTGCCTTCACCGTGCCAAGGGAGGCCGCTCCTGCGCCCGGCTTGTCGCCGATGGGCAGGTCGATGCGCAGGGCATCCTTCAGGGGAACCTCGGCCGGCAGGTCGTTGGGCGGCAGCGGCGCCGGCAGACCCGCGGGCGGTGTCCCGGCCGGACCCACCGGGGTCACCACCGCCAGCCGGATGGGGTCCTGGGCGGTTTCGATCTCGATGATGGTGGCGTCGGCGTCGTCCAGCGTCGCGGCCACGTCCACCCGGCCGCCGGGGGCGATCTGGATGCGGCCGTCCTTCAATTCGAACGGTTCGGACACCGGCTGGCCGTCCACCGCGATGGCGAAGCTCGCCGGCCCGCGGATCTTGAGGCGCAGGAACAGCGGCGTCGCGTTCACCAGCCGCAGCCGCGTGCGCCCGCTCGCCGGGCCCTGCAGGGTGGGCGAGATGGCGCCGTTGACCGGGAAGATGGGCATCCCGCTTTCCGGCGGGAAGGACTGGATGAACAGCAGGTGGTCCGACGCATAGGCCGGGGCGCCCGCCTCCTCCACCACCAGCGCGCCGGCGAGGGCGCGGCGGGCGAGGCTGGGCGACGTGGCGTGATACCAGAAGGTACCGGCGTCCGTGGGCGTGAGGCTCAGGCTGGCGCTCTTGCCGGGGGCAACCGCCGCCAGCGCGGGCGAACCCGCCGGCAGACGCACGCCCTGCCAGGTGAGGGCGACGCTTTCCCTCAGGCTGTTGGCGAGGGTGACGCTGAGCGTGGCGCCCTTCTTCACCCGCAGCACAGGGCCGGGGAGGGCGCCGTTGAACAAGGCGAGCGGCCCCGGCCCGGCCAGCTCCGGCAGGCTGGCTTCGGCGGCGGTGAGGGTGACCGGGGGGCTGGCCTGGGGAACCGGCGGCGCCACGGCGGGCGGGGCGCCGGCCGGCGCCTGCGCGAGCGCCGGAACGAGCGCGCCCGCCGCGCCGGACAGGGAGAGGGCTGCAGCACCCTTGAGGACGGTGCGTCGGGAGGGAATCGGCGTCGTCACGCGGCGTCTCCTGGCAGGGTGCGTGGACCTTCATACGTGGCTGAAAAAAGGGCAAGCGGCTTTCCACCGCTGTTTTTTGCGCGCCGGCCGGCAGCCCCTCCCGTCGCCGGCCCAGCCGATGCCGCGCAAGGGCTTGCGGGCCGGCCGCCGGAGCGCGCGGATGC
>NZ_JAIVFO010000175.1 GCF_029991245.1 Xanthobacter autotrophicus | reverse complement strand
GTGTATAAGAGAAAGGAGGCGGGTCATGGATCTGTCCTCTGGAGCGCGTTCAGGAGACGGCGGCGAGGCGCCGCTCGGCGCTGTGGGAGCCCACGGCGAACTCGTTGACGATGTTGTCGGAGACCTTGCGGCGGCGGCCGTCGATGCCGAGTTCGGGGAACAGCAGCTCGGCCACCCGGTAGGCCTCCTCCAGGTGCGGATAGCCCGAGCCGATGAAGGTCTCGACGCCGATCTCCTGGTATTCGCGGATGCGCGCGGCCACGCTCTTCGGGTCGCCCACCAGCGCCGTGCCGGCGCCGCGCCGCACCATGCCGATGCCGGCCCACAGGTTGGGCGCGATCTCGAGCTTGTTGCGATCGCCCGGCTGGAGCGCTGCCATGCGGGACTGGCCGACGGAATCCATCTCGACCTTGAAGCGCTTCTGCGCGTTCTCGATCTGCTCGTCGGAGACGCGGGAGATGAGCTTGTCCGCCGCGGCCCAGGCCTCGGCCTCGGTCTCGCGGACGATGAAATGGATGCGCAGGCCGAACTTCAGCTTGCGCCCGCGCTTTGCCGCCCGGGCCTGCACGTCCGCCAGCTTGTCCTTCAGGATGTGGGGCGGCTCGCCCCAGGAGAGATAGACGCTGGTGTGCTCGGCGGCCACCTCGTGCCCGGCATCCGACGAGCCGCCGAACCAGAGCGGCGGATGGGGCTGCTGCACCACCGGGAAATCGAGCCGGCCATGCTCCACCCGGTAATATTGGCCGGTGAAGTCCACCGTCCTGCCGGCCACCAGGTCGCGCCAGATGGCGAGGAATTCGTCGGCCTGGCGGTAGCGCGCGTCATGATCGAGGAAGATGCCGTCGGCCCCCAGCTCGGCCGGATGGCCGCCCACCACCACGTTGAGCAGGAGCCGCCCGTCGCTGAGCCGGTCGAGCGCCGCGGCCTGGCGCGCGGCAAAGGCCGGGGAAGTGACGCCGGGGCGCAGGGCCACCAGGAAGCGCAGGCGCTCGGTGGCGGTGGCAAGGCCGGCGGCGGTGATCCAGCTGTCCTCGCAGCTCTGGCCCGTGGGCAGCAGGACGCCCTTGAAACCGAGCCGGTCCACCGCCTGCGCCACTTCGCGGAAATAAGCGAATTCCGGCGGACGCTGCCGCGTCTCCGAGCCGAGATAGGCGCCGTCCCCATGGGTCGGGATGAACCAGAAGAAGTCAGGGCCGGCAGCCTCTGCGGGAAGCGCACTCATCAGGGTCTCCATCATTTCCGTGAAAATGACGGACTATTTCACATAATGTCAATTGATTTAATAATAATCCCGATCGATCTCGGGCTTGTCTCGAATTGTCTTTTTATTTGAGTGGTATACGAATGATTGGTCGGCCTCGCCGCGCAAGAGCCCGCGCGGCGCCCGAGGGATCCCTCGCAGCATCGCTCAAGGACAAAGGGCTGTTGGCAGGACGTGACGGCCGTCGCGCCGGCGGGCTTCGGCCTCCGGAAACACCCGACATCGTGCGTCCATCGAACCTGCTCCGAAGCGCGCAAAAGCTGGCATGGGTGTCCACCAGACCGAGGCGGGTCAGGAGCTGGCACAGCATGGGGGAGAAGAATGAGGCAAAAACCCCGAAACCGACCCTGCATCAGGTCCGCAGGGCCGGTTTCAGTCCACCGCTTGGGCATCCGCTCTGTAAAGGTGCCGGTACTGCCGAAGGTCTATCGGGAAACCGCCGATCTGATTCAGCCGATGTCGTGCAGATAGCTCTACGCTATCCGATGATCACTTTCAGGGCTCTGGTCTGCGCGGCCTTCTCGAACGTCTCGTAGGCTTCGAGGATGTCGGCGAGGGCAAAGCGATGGGTGATCAGCTTGCGCGGATCGAGCTTCTTCGACTGCACGGTTTTCAGCAGCATCGGCGTCGTCACCGTGTCCACCAGCCGGGTGGTGAGGGTGATGTTGTGGGCCCACAACCGTTCGAGGTGGAGGTCGGCCTTGGTGCCGTGGACACCCACATTGGCGATGGTGCCGCCGGGGGCCACGATGTCCTGGCACAGCACGAAGGTGGCGGGAATGCCGACCGCCTCGATCGCGGTATCCACGCCGATGCCGCCGGTCAGGGCCATGACCCGCTCGACCGCATTCTCGCGGCCGCTGTTGACCGTCTGCGTGGCGCCGAAGGTCAGGGCGACTTCCAGGCGGTTGTCGTCGAGATCGATCATGATGATCTCGGCGGGGGAGTAGAATTGCGCGGTGAGGAGCGCCGCGAGGCCCACCGGCCCGGCCCCCACGATGGCCACCGTGCTGCCGGGCTGCACCTTGCCGTTCAGCACGCCGCACTCGAATCCGGTGGGCAGGATATCGCTGAGCATGACGAGGGCTTCCTCGTCCATGCCTTCGGGGATGCGATGCAGGGAGGTGTCGGCGAAGGGGATGCGGACATATTCGGCCTGGGTTCCGTGGATGGTGTGGCCGAGCATCCAGCCGGCGACGGAGCAGTGGGAATACATGCCGCGCTTGCAGTAGTCGCAGCGCCCGCAGGACGAGATGCAGGAGATGAGGACATGGTCCCCCTTCCTGAAGGCCGAGACCGCCGGGCCGACCTCCTCGATGACGCCGACGCCCTCGTGGCCGAGCACGGTGCCGGGCTTCTCGGTGGGCACGTCGCCCTTCAGGATGTGCAGGTCGCTGCCGCAGATGGTCGTCCGCAGGATCTTCACCACGGCGTCGGTGGGCTGCTCGATCCGCGGATCCGCCACCTCTTCCAGCGCCTTCTTGCCGGGGCCACGATAGACCAGACCCTTCATGAGGGATCTCCCTTTCCAGTGTCGTTGAATTGGCGGCGCGCCGGACAAGGGCCGCGTTCCGCGCCGCCTCCTCGGCAAGAGTGATGCCATTGCTGAAGGCCGCGCGTTCGCATGCTCTTCCCGTGCGGCGGGGCTGCCAGGCTGTCCGCAATTGCGACTCCCGCGGCCGGATTTCGGTCGCCCGGAGCGCTCCCGTGGGGGCGGCCACGCCTCTACCGGCAAGGGCCGGCAAGGGCCGCCAAGGGGCTGCCAAGGGGCCGCCAAGGGGCCGCCAAGGGGCCACGCGGTGGCACGCACGGTGCAGGAGCGCCGGCGCAACGACGACGCGACAGGGGCAGGACGCATCATGAAGCTTGGCAACGCAGTATCCATCGTCGGCTGGGGCCATTCGCCCTTCGGCCGGCTGGCCCACATGGACATGGAGGCGCTCATCGCGGGTGTCTGCCGCGAAGCGCTGGTTCATTCCGGCTTCCCGGCGGAACGCATGGACGGCGTCTGGCTCGGCAATCTCAACGGCGGCTTCGTGCCGGAGATCTTCTGCTCGTCCCTGCCCATGAACGGCGAGCCGGGCCTGCGCTGGAAGCCGGCGACACGGGTCGAGAACGCATGCGCCTCCGGGGCCGGCGCCATCTTCGCCGCCTGTGACGCCATCCAGTCCGGCCGCGCGCGCCTCGCCCTCGTGGTGGGCGCCGAGAAGATGACCGCGGTCTCCGGCGAGGAGGTGACGCGCATCCTCGGCTCGGCCTCATACGTCAAGGAGGAGGCGAACTGCGGGAAGACCTTCCCGTCCATCTTCGGGGAGATCGCCGGCGCCTATTTCGAGCGTTATGGCGACCATGCGCAGGCCCTGGCGAAGATCGCGGTGAAGAACCACGCCAACGGTGTGTCCAACCCCTTCGCGCAGATGCGCAAGGCGCTCGATTTCGAATTCTGCAATACCGTCTCGGAGAAGAACCCGGTCATCGCCGGGCCGCTGCGCAAGACCGACTGCTCGCTCGTTTCGGACGGTGCAGCCGCTGTGGTGCTCGCCTCCGACGACCTCATCGGCGAGGCGCAGCGGGCCGTGCGCATCCGCGGCCGGGCCCAGGTGAACGACCTGCTGCCCCTGTCGCGCCGCGACCCGGTGCGCTTCGAGGGGCCGCGCCGCGCCTTCGAGGCAGCCTTCGCCGAGGCCGGGATCACGGTCGGCGATCTCTCATTTGCCGAGGTGCACGACTGCTTCACCATCGCGGAGCTTTTGGCCTACGAGGCCATGGGGCTCGCTCCGGAAGGGCAGGGGGCGCGGGTGCTGGAGGATGGAACGGTGGCCCGTGGCGGCCGTCTCCCGGTGAATGTCTCCGGCGGCCTGAAGGCGAAGGGCCATCCCATCGGCGCTACGGGCGTGTCCATGCACGTCCTGTCCGCCATGCAGCTCACCGGCACCGCCGGCGACATGCAGGTGCCAGGCGCCAGTCTCGGCGGGGTGTTCAACATGGGCGGCTCGGCGGTGGCGAACTATGTGAGCGTCCTCGAGCCGGTGAAGTGAGGCGAGGGCGCGCGGCGGCCGGGTCGCCGCGCGCCTTTATGACGACGCAGCGGCGCGCCGGCCTCCGCCCAGCCTCAGGGAATTGACGTGCCAGGCGTCGGTCTCGAAGCTGCTGCGGCCCTGAACCGGCATGCGGGCGCTGAGCCAGCAGCGCGTGGGCAGCAGGGGGGAGGTTGCCGCGGTCCGCAGGGCGGCCGCGTCGCCGGGAAGGTCGGCGAGGCGTTGGCGGATGTCGTCCATGGCCGCTTCCGGCAGGTCGCGGACGATGAACACCAGCCGCCCGCGCATGTCGAAGCGTGTTCCATCCTTCGGCCAGCGCGGCAGGCGCACCGGGGGATAGGCGACGTGCTCCACGCACTGCACCACCACCGGCGTGCCGAGGCCGGCCACGTTCATCAGCCCCTTCACCCGCAGGAGGTGCGATCCGTATTTCGCGAGAATCTCTCCCATGGCGACGGCGAAGCCGTGCCAGGGCACCTGATGGTTGAAGAAGCAGGTGAAGCTTACCGGCAGCGCCTCCGCCGTATGGGCGGATGGCGGCGCCTCGCCGGCGCGGGCGGCAACGTCCGTCTCAGCCACCCAGCGCTCCACCTCCGCCGGCAGGCTGCCCGGCGCATAAAGTCCGGCGCCCAGGATGCGTCGGGGTTCGATCTCGCCATGGGTCACCGCAAGGCGCGGAGCCGACGGATTGAGCACGTTGAGCCGGGCGTCGAGCCGCTCGCGGGCGCTGCGGTCGGCGAGGTCCGCCTTGGTGAGGAGGATGCGGTCGGCCATGCCCACCTGGCGGCGCGCCTCCTCGTTCCGGTCCAGCTGCTCGGCGCCAAGGCCGGTGTCCACCAGGGTGACGACCCCGTCGCAGCGGAAGCGGGCGGCGACGTAGCGATGCTCCATCAGGGTCCAGACCACCGGTATGGGATCGGCGAGGCCGGTGGTCTCGATCACCACGCGGCGCACGTCCGGGATCTGCCGCCGCGCGAGCCTGTCATGGAGCGTTTCGAGCGCCGCCACGAGATCGCCGCGCACGGTGCAGCACACGCATCCGGATTCGAGCAGCACCATGGTCTCGCCGATCTGCTCCACCAGCTGGTGGTCGATGCCCACGGCGCCGAATTCGTTGATGAGCAGCGCCGTGCCGGACATGTCCGGATGGGTGACGAGGCGATTGAGCAGCGTCGTCTTGCCGGCACCGAGGAAGCCGGTGAGCACGGTAACGGGGATGCGCGGGTCGATGGGATCGTGTTCGGCCATGGGCGGTCTCGAAGCGGGCGCCGGCAGCGCGGGGTGTCGCGGGAGCGCAGCAACGCCCGTGCCACTGGGGAAAAGCCTGCCCCTGGCCTCCGGACCGGGCGGAAGGCGTTCGATTTCCGGCCGCCGTCGCATTCGAAAATCGAACGCCGCGGCACGCCTTCCGCAAGGTCGCGGAGGGGAGGAAACGCGGGAAGTCTCGATATCTGAAGGGCGTGCGGCATGGCATGATCGATGCTACGCTCACTCCCAGGCATGGTGACCTTGCAGCGGCGAGGCGCAGGCCGTTGTCGCTTCACATGGAGTAGGCCGGAGCGGGTTCGCACCGCGGCTGCCACAAGGCCACGAGACCGAAGACCACAAGACCCAAGACCAAAAGACCGAAGACAAAAGTCCGCCACGAAAACGCAGACAGCAGATCTGCCCGGGTGGCGGCACACCGGCCGGCTCATTGGACCCGCCGGGGGGGAGGATACAAAATGCCTTTCGGAAGGCCCGGACAAAAGTTCTCGGTGCCCGAGAACGACGAAAAGGTGATGACGTCGTGGGAGCAATTCCTCGGCGGTGACGAGTTCGGCTCCGACGCGCTGCGCCGGCTCGTCGACGATTCCTGGCGTCGCTGCCTCAGCAACAGCGTGGACCCGCAACGCGACCAGGCCCCGCCGCCCATGCGCGAGGATTCGCTGCATTCCCTGCGCGACGACTGCCGCGAGCTGCTGGAGGCGAGCCAGCCGGTGATGGCCTCGGCGCGGGAGTTCCTTGCCGAAACCGGCACCGTGATGGTTCTCACCGACGGCGCCGGCGTCATCCTCAACCTGGAGGGGGACACGCGGCTGCGGGACGCGGCGGCCAACATCCACCTGCTGTCGGGCGCCAGCTGGAGCGAGCAGGCGTGCGGCACCAATGCCATCGGCACGGCCATCGAGGTCGGCCAGCCGGTGCAGATCCATTCGGCCGAGCACTATTGCTCCGGCATCAAGCGCTGGTCGTGCTCCGCCAACGTCATCCGCGATCCGTATGACGGCACCATTCTCGGCGTGGTCGATGTCTCCGGGCTTTCGGACACCTTCAATCGCCACAGCCTCGCCCTCGTGGTGGCGACCGCCGGGCGCATCGAGAACCGTCTCGCCCAGCAGGAGATGGATTTCCGCCTGCGCCTTCTCGACCACTGCATGGACCGCCTTTCGGGGTCGAGCAGCGACGGCGTGGTCGTGTTCGACCGCCGCGGCCGGGCTGTGAAGGCCAACGGTGCCGCCGCCGACGCACTTCTCGACCTGCAGCGACAGCGCGGCGAGGCGCCGGGCACGGACCTTTCGCAGCTTCGCCTGAACTGGCGCAAGCAGGCCACACTGCCCGACGAGCTGCCGCCGTGGATGCGGCGGGAATGGCTCGAGCCGGTGGTGACCGATGGCGAGCGGCTTGGCATCGTGCTGCGCCTGCCCGGGCGCCGGGCCACGCCGTCCCGGACCGCGGGCCTCGACGCCTCCGCCGCGAAGCCGGAGGCGGGGGACAGTGCCTTCGCGCGGATCGTCGGCGAGGCCCCCAGCCTGCGGAATGCCATCGGCCGGGCGCGCCAGCTGGCGAAGAGCCGGGCGCCGGTCCTGCTGCTGGGCGAGACCGGCGTGGGCAAGGATGTGTTCGCCCAATGCCTCCACGCCGGCAGTGCCGGGCGTGACGGCGCATTCGTGGCGCTCAATTGCGGCGGCTTCTCCCGCGAGCTGCTGACGAGCGAGCTGTTCGGCTATGCGGAGGGCGCCTTCACCGGCGCGCGCCGCGGCGGCATGATCGGCAAGATCGAGGCCGCGGACGGCGGCACGCTGTTCCTCGACGAGATCGGCGAGATGCCGAAGGACCTGCAGCCCCACTTCCTGCGGGTGCTGGAATCGGGAGAGGTCTACCGCATCGGCGAAACGCGCCCGCGCAAGGTCAACCTGCGCCTCGTGGCCGCCACCAACCGCGACCTGCGACGCGAGGTGGAGGCGGGGCGGTTCCGCATGGACCTGTTCTATCGCGTCGCGGTCACCAGCATCTCCATTCCCGCCCTGCGGGAGCGCGCCACGGACATCCCGCTGCTGGCCGAGCATCTGATGCAGGACCTCGCCAGACGGCAGGGACTGGCACCCCGCCGGCTCTCGCCCCGGGCCATCGAGGTGCTGCAGGCCTATGCGTGGCCTGGAAACGTGCGCGAGCTGCGCAACGTCATCGAGGGCATGCTGCTCATCGCCGAGGGGGAGGAACTGAGCGAAGCGGACATCCCGGACGAGATCAGGATGCCGGCGGAAAGTGATATGGTGGCCCCGCTCGCGCAGGCCGGCGAGGCTGAGCCTTTGCGCGGCCTCACCGGCATGGAGAATGCCGAGCGGCTTGCCATGCTGCGCGCCATGCAGGCGCACAAGGGCAACATGACCGCGGTGGCCCGCGATCTGGGGATCGCCAAGAGCACGGTCTACGCCAAGCTCCGCCGCTTCGGCCTCGAAGGTGTGGTGGGCGAGACGCGACGGTTCCAGATCTAGCACTACAGTTGCGTTTTGCTAGGGTTTCTGAATCGATGGGCGACCATGATTCGGGATCTGATGATTGGTGGTGCGTCGGTTGAGGATATGCTGGCGCTTTGGGCATCGGCCTTGCGGGAGGGCA
>NZ_JAIVFO010000174.1 GCF_029991245.1 Xanthobacter autotrophicus | reverse complement strand
CCCCTCGCCCCTCTGTGGATCGTTGCCCCACCGAGGCTTGCGCGGTTCCCCAAGGGGGGGCACGCTGATTTGACTGAAACCTTCAAAGGCTGGCACACCCCGCGCTGATGACCCTTTCCCCCCTTTCGCCCCTCCGGCCGCGCGCGACCGCATGAAGTTCGACCGCCTGCGGCTCGTGGGCTTCAAGACCTTCGTCGAGCCGACCGATCTCATGATCGAGCCCGGCCTCACCGGCGTCGTGGGGCCGAACGGCTGCGGCAAGTCCAACCTCGTGGAGGCGCTGCGCTGGGTCATGGGCGAAAGCTCGCACAAGGCCATGCGCGCCCAGGACATGGACGACGTCATCTTCGCCGGCACCACGGGGCGGCCGGCGCGCAATTCGGCCGAGGTGGTGCTCAGCCTCGACAATTCCGACCGCACCGCCCCCGCCGCCTTCAACGAGTGGGATCAACTGGAGATCGTCCGTCGCATCGAGCGCGGCGCGGGATCCAGCTACCGCATCAACGGCAAGGATGTGCGCGCCCGCGACGTGCAGCTCATCTTTGCCGACGCCTCCACCGGCGCGCGCTCCCCGGCTTTGGTGCGGCAGGGGCAGATCGGCGAGATCGTCGGCGCCAAGCCCAATGCGCGGCGCCGCATCCTGGAGGAAGCCGCCGGCGTCGCCGGCCTCCACGCCCGCCGCCACGAGGCCGAGACCCGGCTGAAGGCCGCCGAGCAGAACCTGCTGCGGCTGGAAGACGTGATCACCCAGCTCGGCGGGCAGGTGGAGAGCCTGCGCCGCCAGTCCCGCCAGACCGTGCGCTACAAGGCGCTGGCCGCCGAGATCCGCCAGTGCGAGGCCACCCTGCTGTGGCTGCGCTGGGGCGAGGTCACCCGCGCGCTGGCCGAGGCCGAGCAGGCGGTGGAAGCCGCCCACCGCGACGGCGCCGAGCACACCCGCATGCAGGCCGAGGCGGCGCGCCTTCAGGCGCTGGCCGCCCACGCCCTCCCCGCCCTGCGGCAGAAGGAGGCGGAGGCCGCCGCCGCGCTCCAGCGCCTCACCCATGCCCGCTCGGAGCTGGATGCCGAGGAGGCCCGGCTCTCCGCGCGCAAGGACGAGCTGGAGCGCCGCCTGATCCAGCTCGCCCAGGACACCGAGCGCGAGCGGGCGCTGTCCGCCGACGCCGAAGGGGTGCTGGAACGCCTCGCCACCGAGGCCGAAACCCTGCGTTTCGAGCAGGAGGAGGCGGCGGAGCTGGAAGCCATCGCTGGCGACCGGCTGGAGGAAGCCGCCGCGCACCTCGAAGACGCCGAGCGGGCGCTGGAAGAAAAGACCGCCCATTTCGCCGACCTCGGCGCCCGGCGCGCCAGCCTGGAGCAGGCGGTGCGCGAAATCCGCGACCGGCTGGTGCGCAATGCCGCCGAGCGCGCCTCGGTGGAGGCGGAGGAAGCGCGGCTGAAGCAGCAGGCCGGCACCGAGGCGCTGGAGGGCATTCGCATGGAGGCGGAAGCCGGCCGCGACGCCCTCGCCGAGGCCGAGGAGGCCAGCATCGAGGCCGAGGCCGCCCATCAGGCCGCCCGCCGCGCCATGGAGGAGCTGCGCCCGGCCCTGTCCGAGGCGCAATCGCGCTTCGGCCGCCTCGACACCGAGGCGCGCACCCTCGCCAAGCTCCTGCAATCCACCGACCATCGCTTCCCGCCGGTGGCGGACCTCGTGTCCGTGGCCAAGGGCTATGAGACCGCTTTGGGCGCGGCGCTGGGGGACGACCTCGACCTGCCGGTTGATGCCGCCGCCCCGGCGCGCTGGGCGGGCGCCCCCTCCGATCCCGCCGACCCGGCCCTGCCCGAGGGGGCCGAGCCCTTGTCCCGCTTCGTTTCCGGCGCCCCCGCCCTCGCCCGCCGTCTGGCGCAGGTGGGCATCGTGCCGCGCGCACAGGGCGCGGAGCTGGTCGCGCGGCTCAAGGCCGGGCAGCGGCTGGTCTCGGTGGAAGGCGACCTGTGGCGCTGGGATGGGGTGGTCGCGGCCGCGGATGCCCCCACCGCCGCCGCCCGCCGCCTCGCCGAGCGCAACCGCCTCAAAGACATCGAGGCGGAAGTGGCGGAGGCCGAGGCCCATCTGGACGAGATCCGCACCGCCCTCGCCGATCGCGACGGCGCGCTCCGCCACGCGGCGGAAGCCGAAAACGCCGCCCGCGAGGCCCGCCGCGCCGCCCAGCGCGCCGCCGAGGCGAGCCGCTCCACGCTGGAGGCGGCCGAACGCCGCGCCGCCCAGCATCTTGCCCGCCTCTCGGCCCTGGCCGAGGCGCGCACCCGCCTTGCCGCCGTGCGCGAGGACGGCGAGGCGCGCATGGAGGAGGCGCAAGGGCACCTCCTCGCCCTCGACACGCCGCAGATCCTGGAAACCGAGATGGCCCGCGCCCGCGCCGAGACCGCCGAGCGCCGTGCCGCCCTCTCCGAAGCCCGCGCCCGGCTCGACGCCGTGCGCCGGGACAACAGCCAGCGCCAGCGCCGGCTGGAGGCCATCATCGGCGAGGAGCGTTCATGGCGGCAGCGTGCCGGCGGGGCCGGCGACCGCCTCGCCGCCGTCGCCGCCCGCGAGGCCGAGGCCAAGGCCGAGCTGGACACGTTGGAGGACGCCCCCTCCGAATTCATCCGCCGCCGCCGCGCCCTGATGAATGCGCTGGAAGCGGCGGAAGCCGCCCGCCGCGCCGCCGCCGACCATCTGGCCGAGGGTGAGGCGGCCCTTGCCGCCGCCGACCGTGCCGCCCGCGACGCGCTGGAGGCCATGTCCGGCTCGCGGGCCGAGGCGGCGCGCTCCGACGCGCGGCTGGAAGCCGCCCGCCAGCGCCGCGACGACCTGCTGCGCGAAATCTCGGACATTCTGGAAGGTCCCCCGGAGCTGGCCCGCGAGCAGGCCGGCCTCGACCCCGACGCGCCGGCACCGAACGTCGCCGCCATCGAGGCCACGCTGGAGCGGGCCAAGCGCGACCGCGACCGCCTCGGCGCCGTGAACCTGCGCGCCGACGTGGAGCTGGAGGAAACCGAGGGCCAGCACATCAAGCTGGTGGGCGAGCGCGACGACCTGGTGGAGGCCATCAAGCGCCTGCGCGGCGCCATCCTCAGCCTCAACCGCGAGGCCCGCGAACGGCTTCAGGCCTCCTTCGTGGTGGTGGACGGCCATTTCAAGAAGCTGTTCGACACCCTGTTCGGCGGCGGCGAGGCCCAATTGGTGCTCACCGAGGCCGACGACCCGCTGGAAGCCGGCCTCGACATCATCGCCAAGCCGCCGGGCAAAAAGCCGCAGACCCTCTCGCTGCTGTCGGGCGGCGAGCAGGCGCTCACCGCCATGGCGCTGATCTTCGCGGTGTTCCTGACCAATCCCGCGCCCATCTGCGTGCTGGACGAGGTGGACGCACCGCTCGACGACGCCAATGTGGAGCGCTTCTGCACCCTGCTGGAGGAGATGACCAAGCTCACCGACACCCGCTTCCTCACCATCACCCACAACCCCATCACCATGGCCCACCAGAACCGCCTGTTCGGCGTGACCATGGCGGAACGGGGCATCTCGCGCCTCGTCTCGGTGGACCTGCAGCGCGCCGAGCGCCTGCTGGAAGCGGTCTGAACCTGCCCCATCCCGGCACCGGCGCCGCTGTCGCCGGGGCGAACGCAGGGCGCCCAAACGGAATGCGGCGGGCGATCATGGCGAAGCACGATGTCGCAGCCACAATTTTTTCTTTGCGTTTCAATTGTTTAATATGAGGGCCGCGCGCCTTGACACCCAATTTTGACGCAACTATGGTGCGCCGCGGTTTCAAGGGGAAGGGCCGCACGCCCTTCACCGAAGCCGGGGTTTTGCGCCATGTCCGGACCTGAAGACGCCTCCCGCGGGGGGAACCAAGGACCAGGCGAGGCGGAAGGCTCCCGGACCAGCGACACCGAGCTTTCCAAAAGGCTCGAGCAGCTCAACACCTCGTTGGGCCAGGTTCGCTCGAAGACCGAGGTCCCCGCACCGAAAGGGCGGGACACCTCGGCATCCTCGGGCGCCGCGCTCGCCTTCCGGCTGGGTGCGGAATTTGTGTCGGGCGTTCTGGTGGGCGCGCTCATCGGCTACGGCCTCGACCGGCTCTTCTCGATCGCGCCCTGGGGCATGATCGTCTTCACGCTGTTCGGCTTCGCCGCCGGTGTGACCAATATGCTGCGGGCCTCCGGCGAAGGTCGGAACCGTGGCAAGACCGGGACTTGACGGGCGCCAGATCCTCCAAGGATTTCAAGGCGCGGCGGGACCGGACGATTTGTTCGCGGCGAAATGCCGCCTTTTGTTTGCGGCCGGATCCGTTCATGCGGCCCGTGCCGGTTGGGCAATTTGGCGGCTGCAAGGTCGCTTCGTCTATTTGGCCGTCGCGGCTTCTGGCCGTGATCTTTGGTTCAGCGGCTTGGCCGCATTGGCAGGGGGCGCGTTCGGATGACCGTCGATCCGATCCACCAGTTCGAGATCAAGCGCTACGTGGACCTGCTGAATTTCGGCGGCGTGCAGTTCTCCTTCACGAACGCCGCGCTGTTCATGTTCGGCATCGTAGCCATCATCTTCTTCTTCCTCACCTACGCCACCCGCGGCCGCACCCTGGTGCCGGGCCGGGCCCAGTCGGCGGCGGAGATGAGCTACGAATTCATCGCCAAGATGGTGCGCGATTCGGCCGGCTCGGAAGGCATGGTGTTCTTCCCGCTGGTGTTCTCGCTCTTCACCTTCGTGCTGGTGGCGAACGTGGTGGGGCTCATTCCCTACACCTTCACCGTCACCGCCCATCTCATCGTCACCGCCGCCATGGCGCTGCTGGTGATCGGCACGGTCATCGTCTACGGCTTCGTGCGCCACGGCACCCACTTCCTGCACCTGTTCGTGCCGTCGGGCGTGCCGGCCTTCCTGCTGCCGTTCCTGGTGGTGATCGAGGTGGTGTCCTTCCTCTCGCGCCCCATCAGCCTGTCGCTGCGTCTGTTCGCCAACATGCTGGCGGGCCATATCGCGCTGAAGGTGTTCGCCTTCTTCGTGGTGGGACTGGCCTCGGCCGGCGTGGTCGGCTGGTTCGGCGCGACCCTGCCCTTCTTCATGATCGTGGCGCTCTACGCCCTCGAACTGCTGGTCGCGATGCTGCAGGCCTATGTGTTCGCGGTGCTCACCTCGATCTACCTCAACGACGCGATCCATCCCGGGCACTGACCGGGCGGCGTGTCTCAAATCCCCAAATCCAAAGCGTTCTCAAGGAGCAGTCCCATGGATCCCGCAGCTGGAAAGTTCATCGGTGCCGGTCTCGCCTGCCTCGGTATGGGTCTCGCCGCCGTCGGCGTCGGTAACATCTTCGGCAACTTCCTCTCCGGCGCCCTGCGCAACCCGTCGGCGGCCGACGGCCAGTTCGCCCGCGCCTTCATCGGCGCGGCGCTCGCGGAAGGTCTCGGCATCTTCGCGCTCGTCGTCGCCCTCGTCCTCCTGTTCGTGGCCTGATTGCCCGGACGAACGAGGTTCCCGGGCGATCGGCGCCCGGGTGCTGTGATTGCAAGGTCAGGTGCGAAGGCGGGCAAGCCATGATGAAGTCGTGGAAAATGACTGTCGCGCTGGCGATGACGGGTGCGGCCCTCTGGGGCGCCCCCCTCTTTGCGGCGAGCGATCACCCTACCGCTGCGGCGGTCGTGGTCGCGCAGGCGGCCCCGCCGGTCGGAACCGCAGGCCAGGGCACCCATGAGGCCGCCCCGGCGGCTCACGGCGCTGCCGCGGGTGCTGCGGAAGACGGGCATGGCAAGAAGAGCCACTTCCCGCCGTTCGACGCCACCACCTTCGCCTCCCAGCTGCTCTGGCTCGTCCTGAGCTTCGGCCTCCTCTACCTCCTGATGAGCCGCGTGGCCCTGCCGCGCATCGGCCGCATCCTGGAGGAGCGCCACGACCGCATCGCCGACGACCTCGAGGAAGCGGCGAAGCACAAGGCCGAGAGCGAGGCCGCCCAGGCCTCCTACGAAAAGGCCCTCGCCGAGGCCCGCGCCAAGGCCAATGCCATCGCCGGCGAAACCCGCAACCGGCTCGCCGCCGATTCCGAAGCCAACCGCAAGTCGCTCGAAGCCGGCCTCGCCGCCAAGCTGGCGACCGCCGAACAGAGCATCGCCTCCACCAAGACCGAGGCCCTCACCCATGTGCGGGGCATCGCGGTGGACGCCGCCCACGCCATCGTCTCGACCCTCATCGGCACCAGCCCTGCGCAGGCCGACGTGGAACAGGCCGTGGACGGGGCGCTCGTCAAGAAGGACGCGGCCTGATCGGGCCGCACCTCGGCCGCGCCTCCCATCGCGCGGCCGTTCGAATTTTCCGCCGGCCTTCGCGGCTCCGGTGGCTCAGCACGTAAGGGGCGTTGCCCCGCAGATGCGGCCGTGTGGCCGCCGACGGATCCGAGGACCCTGCGATGAACGAGATGAGTCTGGCCGAGATTTGGGTCGCCGTCGCCTTTCTGCTCTTCGTCGGCATCCTGATCTATGCCGGCGCCCACCGCACCATCGGGTCCGCCCTCGACAGCCGCGGCCACCGCATCGCGGCCGAGCTTGAGGAAGCCCGCCGCCTCAAGGAAGAGGCCCAGAAGCTGGTGGCCGAGTTCAAGCGCAAGCAGCGCGAGGCCGAGGCCGAGGCTGAATCCATCGTGACCGCCGCCAAGGCGGAAGCCGAGCGGCTCGCCTCCGAGGCCAAGGCCAAGCTTGAGGATTTCGTCACCCGCCGCACCAAGATGGCGGAAGACAAGATCGCCCAGGCCGAGCTTCAGGCCGTGGCCGACGTGAAGGCCATCGCCGCCGACGCCGCCGCCAAGGCCGCCGAGGCCCTGCTGGGCTCCGCCGCGCGCGGCGATGTAAGCGACCGCCTCATCTCCAACGCCATCGGCGAAGTGAAGACCAGGCTGAACTGAGCGGTTCCGTTCGTTTCAGCCGACATGCGGGCCGCCTTCGGGCGGCCTTTTTGTTTGGGGATGGGCAAGCCCCAGCCCTGATCGTCCGGCGCCTCCCGCTGGCGGCCGCAATTTCCGGACGCCCCGATTCCGCACATTCCGGACGGCCGAGACATGCCGCGCCAGCGTCCACCTGCTGCACCGCGCCTTGAAACCGACGCCCGGCTGGTTCATTGCTAGGGCATGTGCCGTCAGGTTCAGATCGCATCCATTGACCGCCCGGCGTTGCGGCCGGAGCCCTCCTCCCGCAGCCGCGGCGGAGTGGCCGACGCACGAGGGTCCGCGCCATCCGGCGCGCTGCGCGCAGCCCTTGCCCTGCTGGTCGCCCTCGTCACGCTGGGCCTTGCCCTCGTCGCCGACGCCGGACGGCCAGCCCTGGCGCAGGCCGATTTCTTTTCCTTCCTGCGCCCCCCGGCCACGGTCCCGCGGGCCGCGCCCAAGCCGCAGCGGCCGGGCCAGAATTCCGGCTGGTGGCCGTTCCAGCCCCAGCCCCAGTACGAACAGCCGCAGCAACTCCCGCAGCAGCAGCCCAAGCGTCCGGCGGCCCCCTCCGAGCCCGAAGGCGTGGTCTACGGCTCCGCCGATGCCGCGGTGCAGGGCAAGCGCGCCGCGCCCAACCAGTTCATACTGGTGATCGGCGACCGCCTCGCCGCCCAGCTCGCCCAGGGCCTCGCCGATTCCTACGCCCCCGACCGCGCCCGCATCGCCGTCATCGACAACACCTCCGACGACAGCGGCTATCTGCCCACGCCGGTGGACTGGATCACCCGCGCGCCGGATGCCATAGCCGCCGCGCGCCCCTCGGTGACGGTGGTCGCCCTCGGCTCCGAGGACCTCCAGCCCATCAAGGACGGGGAGGCCTTCATCCAGCCCCTCACCGAGCGCTGGCTGGAGCTTTATGGCAAGCGCGTGGACGAGGTGTTGACCGCGGTGCGCGACAAGGCCGGGCGGGTGATCGTCTCCGGCCTCGCGCCGGTGGCGAACACGGCGCTCTCCGACGACTATGCCAAGCTCAACGAGCTGCTGCGCACCCGCGCCGCGCGGGCGGGCCTCGCCTTCGCCAATGTGTGGGACGGCTTCGTGGACGAGGACGGCAAGTATCTCGCCAACGGCCCGGCGGTGGACGGCCAGCGCCGCCGCCTGCGCTTCAACGACGGTGTCCGCTTCACCCGCGCCGGCGGGCGCAAGCTCGCCTTCTTCGTGCAGAAGGACATCAACCGCATGCTGGAGGAGCCAGGCAAGGCCC
>NZ_JAIVFO010000173.1 GCF_029991245.1 Xanthobacter autotrophicus | reverse complement strand
GGTGGGCAATGCTTGCATTTCGGGGTGGCGACAGTAACAGCAGGTGTGTCGGTAGTTTCGCGACGGTATCAGGGGGCAGATTTGCGGCATTGCAACCATGCTCGCGCGAATGTGAACTGTGACACTGGAGCCACAGGCAAGCTTTTAACGTTATCTTAAAGCTCGGCGACGGCGCGGCGGACCGGGGGCCGAGGATCTGGGTTTAAGAAGGGGAGTCCTGCCATGCCTGGCTTGGCTCATGGTTCGGTTCTGATTTCTCTCGTGGCTATGCTGTTCGCCGCAGTTCTGCTGGCGACACCGACGCTGGCGTTCCTGACCCATCCGCAGGAGCGGCCAAGCGAGGCTCCGCGGCCGTTACTTACGGTATCTGCCTTCGCCTGACACCTTTAGCTGGACGTGATCAATTTTCCTGGAGCCTTCACCTGTTCTTGGAGCCTTGACCTGCGCCTTATCTTCAGGCGCGGGAGGGCGAGAGATGGCCGGGCTTTCGGATAGCGACGACGGCCGTGTCGAGCGGGGCGGCAGGCACGGGAGGTTGGCTTTGGGGCGACAGGACAATGGGGCGACCCTGACCGGCCGGCCGGCGAGTTGGTGCGCCATTCTTTTCACATCGGGCCTGCTTTTCACATCTGGCTTGCTCGTGGCTGTCGCCCTGGGCGGTACCGAGGCGCGCGCGCAGTCCCGAGGCGCATCGTTTCCGCTCGCGTCGCACGCGCACGCGTCGCCCGGAAACTTCTTCTCCATGCTGTTCGGCGGCATGCGCCCGCGTGCCCTCGTCGATCCGCCGGAGCGGCCGCGCATCGTCATCACGCCCCGCATCCGCAGGGAGGGGTCCGCCCATGCCGGCTCGGGCGTGGGCATGGCCTATTGCGTGCGCACCTGTGACGGACGCTATTTCCCGCTCCAGGGCAAAGCCGCGGACGACGGCGCGCTCGCCCAGTGCAACGCGTTCTGCCCGGCGGCGAAGATGGCGATCTACACCTCTTCCGACAGCACCAGGGGCATCGACGCGGCGGTCTCCCGGACCGGGAAGGCCTATTCCGAACTGCCCAACGCCTTCGTCTATCGCCAGCGCCTGGTGGAGGGCTGCACCTGCACGGCTGAAAGCCGCATCGGCGGGCTTCACCGGATCGACGTGATGAACGATCCAACGCTCCGGCGCGGCGACGTGGTCATGACGCAGGAGGGCAGCCGGGTGTTCACCGGTGGCCGCAGAGGTCCGCCCTATCGGGACGCCGACTTCGTCGCGCCCGCGCGGTTTCCCGAATTGTCGCGGGATATAAGGGCGCGCCTGTCCGAGCTGGAGATGGCGTCGCGGTAAGGCGAAGCCGATCGGAACCTGCTTTGTCCTTGCAGCTGGAGCGACCTGCGACCTTCAGGATCAAACGCGCGAACGATCAGCCGGCGACGGCACGCCCGCGCTTCGATGCGCTGCGCTTGGCCGCCGCGGTTTCGGCGGGCGCATCCGCTGACGCGCCGGACGCATTGGCCTCGTGCGCGTCCACATGCGCGTCGTCGTCCTGGTCCAGGAGGTCCCGGATGCGCGCGGCAAGCTCGCCTGTCGCGTCGTCGGCCACCAGCTTGCGCACCGGCGAACCTGGCCCTTCGAGACGGGCGCTCAGGGCGGCAAGCTTCGCCGCCACCTCGGTGACGCCGTCGCGCAGGGCATCGAGCCCCTCGGGCGCGAGCGCCGGCGCGGTCTCGGCCGCCGCATCGCGGGGCGCACGCTGGATCGCCTGTTCCATCAGCGCATGGTCGGCCTTGAGCATGTGGAGCGTATCGGCGAGCCGGCGATTCTCCCCCTCGTCGGCGGCGAACTCGCTGGCGCGGCGCTGCTCGAAGGCGTGGACGACGGCGCGGTTGGCGTCCAGATCGCGCTCGGTGATGGTGAGCAGCCCGGCCAGCCGGTCGCGCTCCGCCTCCAGCGTGGCGATGACGTCGCGCCGTCCGTCACTTTCCGTGGCCTTGAGGGCGAGGGCCGCCTGGACCTCCGCCAAATCGGTGGACAGGCGGGTCGCCGCTTCCGCCGCGACTCCTTTCGCCTCGATCGCAGCGGAGCGTTCGGAGGCCAGCGCGGCGGAGGTCTCCTCCAGCCGCCGCGTGGTGTCGGCGAGGCGGGCGCGCAGGTCTCCCGCTTCCGTTTCCAGCGCGGCGATGCGCTCGCGCTCGCTCACCAGCGTGGCCTCGCGGGTCGCCAGGGTTGCGGCGAGGGCCTGCGCGTCGCTTTCCAGGGTGTGGTGCGCCGCCTCCAGCGCCGCCAGCGCCGAGGTCCGCGCGGCAAGCTCGTCCTCCAGGCGGGCGACGGCCGCGGTGCGGTCGGCCAGTTGATCCTGGGTCTCGCCCAGCAGCACGTCGCGTTCGGCGCCGGTGGCGGTGAAGAGCGCGAGCTGGGCCTGAAGGGTCTTCAGCGCGCCCTCAAGGGCGAAGGTGCGCTGGCGCTGGGTCTCGATGGTGGCGGCATACGCGGTGATGGTCTCGCGCATGGCGTCGGTCTGGAGTTCCAGCCGGCGCTGGTTGAGGGCGAAGAAGGCCCGCTGCTGGTCCTTGTCGGCCTGCACCTCGAAGATGGAGATGGGCACGGCGGCTTCCACCCGCTTGGTGGTGAGCCGCACCGCCCGGTGCCAGACCGCCGGCAGCACGAGCAGAGCCACGAGCGTCGCAATCAGCACGCCCAACGTGAAATACATGATCTGCTCGATCACGCGCGCACTCGCCCTTCCCCTTGAGCCGGCCCGGCGAACCCGTTTCGCTGCCGCGAGCGGGAGGGGCCGTCACACGTCTCATCTGCCGTTCCGTCAGGCGGGCGGTAGTGGAATATGTCCACCGCGCGCCGTCCCGGAACCCGTTTTCATTCATGCCACGACGCGTCGCAGCGTGCCAGCGGCGACGCGCCCGTTTCGCTCCGGACGCGTCGATGGCGGGTGCGTCCGCGGCCCCGGAGGAGGTGCCCTCAGAAGGGGTTCCAGGTGGGGTTGGGGGTGAACTTGAGGTAGCCCAGATTGGCGCCGAGACGCACGCCGACGCCCGAGCGGATCGGGACCACCACGATGCCGTCGGCCCCCAGCGCGGTCATGCCGAAGCCGGCCACCACATAGGCCGAGCCGGAAATGCCGCCGAAGCGGCGGAAGATGTCGTCCACGCTCCTCAGATTGTAGACGAGGACCATGGTGCGGGCGCCGTCGCCGCCGAAGTCCCAGCCCACGGAGGGGCCCTGCCAATAGACCTTCAGGTCGCCGGCGTTGCGGGTATAGAGCACGCCCTCGCCGTAGCGCAGGCCGCCGACGAAGGCGCCGGAGCCTTCCTGGCCGAGGATGTAGCCGTTGGGCTGGCCCCACTGGCCCACCGCCTTCTCGATGCTGAGGGCGAGCCCGCGCGAGACGCTGCCGAAGAAGGAGTGGCCCTTGCTGACCAGTTCGTTGGTGGAATAGGCCTGCGGCGTCGGTCCCTGGCCCTGGGCGCTCGCGGGCGCCGCGGCGCCGAGTGCGGCGAGGGCGATGACGAGGCCGCCGAGGTGGCGCGTGATCTGGCGCCCCATCTGGCGCCGCAGCGTCTGCGGCAGGCCGCGGGCGGTCTTGAGGAAGCTCGAAGAGAAGCGCATGGGGGATCTCGCAGTGGGCTTCGATGAAGGGGGCCGCGTCAACAGGGGCTGCGTCAACCGGGTTTGCGTCAGCTGGGGCATGTATGGCGACCGCCCGAATCGCTCAAATTATGGCGATGAGTATGACGCAGGGACGTCGGTCGCGCGTTGATGGTCGGGCGTTACCCGAAAATCACCATGCGGGATCCGGAATTATCGGCGGGTTAACCCTCAGATCCCGTCTCCGGCGGCCCGCCGGCGCCCCAGGCCACGAAGCCGTGGACCATATAGCCGATCTCGGCATGCCCATAGGTGAGGGGACTGCCGTCCGGCCGGGTGACGCTGCCGCCGGCCGCCACCACCAGGGCATGACCCGCCGCGCTGTCCCATTCCATCACCGGTCCGAGGCGGGGATAGAAATCCGCCTTGCCATCGGCGATGAGGCCGAACTTCAGCGCCGATCCCGCCGGGATGCGCTCGGCCACCTTGTGGCGGGCGATGAGCGCGTCGGTGGCGGGATCGCCGTGGGAGCGGCTTTCGGCCACCACGAGGGGGCCGTCCGGCACCTTGCGGCAGGTGATGGGGGTCCAGTCCTGCGCATCGACGCGGGCGCCGGGCGCGCGGATGGCCCGGAAGGCGGCCCCGGGCCGCCCGGCGAACAGCAGGGCCCGGGCCGGCGCATAGACGACGCCGAGCACCGGGGTGCCATCCTCCACCACCGCGATGTTCACCGTGTACTCGCCATTGCCGGAGATGAACTCGCGCGTGCCGTCGAGGGGATCGACCAGCACGAAACGGTTGCCGCAGATGACTTCGGTGCCCGCCGCCGTCGCCTCTTCCGCCACCACCGGTACGCCGGGCAGGAGGTGGGCGAGGGCGTCGAGAATCGTGGCTTCCGCGGCGTGGTCCGCCTCCGTGACCGGGCTCCGGTCGGATTTCTGCCGATGGGTGATGCCGTCCGCCTCGATGCGGCGGATGACGACACCGGCCGCCAGCGCCGCCTCCGCAAGGCCCGCCAGCAGGGCGGAGTCGGTGGGGGCAGGCGCGCGGGGCACGGGCAAGATCATGGCGGGCGGCTTTTTCGGGTCTCGGGGACGCAGTCTCTAGCCCTGTGCGGCGGCCGTGTCGATTGCGCAGGTCAAATCGGGGTTGGTGCGATGCGGCAGGGCGGCAGCGCTTGTGGCGCGCCACACCGGCGGTGTAACTGGATCGACTTTGATCCAGACGGATTCGGGCGCGGTCCGGCGGAGCCGCATTGAGCCGCCCGCCGTCGCCGTCCGGGAGACGCCATGTCCACCGAAAAGTCCGCCACCCACAAGTCCGCCGTCACCTTGGCCGTCTCTGCGCTCGATCTCGGGGCGCTTTTGTGCTCGCGCGTGTGCCATGACGTGATCAGCCCGGTGGGTGCCATCGTCAACGGCCTCGAGGTGCTGGAGGACGAGGACGCCGCGGACATGCGCGACGTGGCCCTCGACCTCATCGCCAAGAGCGCCCGGCAGGCGTCGGCCCGGCTCCAGTTCACCCGCCTTGCCTTCGGCGCGGCGGGATCGGCCGGGGCGCGGCTCGATCTGGGCGATGCGGAGCAGGTGGTGCGCCCGGTGATCGAGGACGGCCGCACGCGGGTGGAATGGTCCCTGCCGCGGGAGCTTCTGCCCAAGAACCGGGTGAAACTGCTGCTCAACCTGGTGCTGCTCGCCGGCACCACCATTCCGCGCGGCGGCATCATCCGCATCGCTGCGGTGGGGGAGGGCGATGCCACCGGCTTCGTGCTGGCCTCCACCGGCGAGAAGGCGCGCATTCCGGAAGGCCTTCAGGCGCTGGTGGACGGGGTCGCCCCCGAGGGCGGGCTCGACGCCCATTCGGTGCAGCCCTTCTATGCCGGCATGCTGGCCCGCGACTGCGCCATCGCCATCCGCTTCGCCCAGGAGGGTGACACGGTGACCATCTCCACGCCGGGCTGACCCAAGGGGGCCGGGCGCCGCAGCCGTCGCAAGGCGAGGGCGTCCTCCCCGCCTCTTCGGTGCGCCTCGCTTCAAACGAAAAAGCCCCGCACTGCGGGGCCTCTTGGTGTCTGCGAGGAGGTCGGGGATCAGACGGCGATGCGCTCGGTACCCAGCATGGGCTCGCGCAGCACATAGCCGCGACCCCACACGGTCTCGATGTAGTTCTTGCCCGCGGACGCGTTGGCGAGCTTCTTGCGCAGCTTGCAGATGAACACGTCGATGATCTTCAGTTCCGGCTCGTCCATGCCGCCGTAGAGATGGTTGAGAAACATCTCCTTGGTGAGGGTCGTGCCCTTGCGGAGCGAGAGCAGCTCCAGCATCTGGTATTCCTTGCCGGTGAGGTGGACCCGGTTGTTCTCCACCTCCACGGTCTTGGTGTCGAGGTTCACCACGAGGTCGCCGGTCTGGATCACCGACTGGGCGTGGCCCTTGGACCGGCGCACGATGGCGTGGATGCGCGCCACCATCTCGTCCTTGTGGAACGGCTTGGTGAGATAGTCGTCGGCGCCGAAGCCGAAGCCCTTCACCTTGTCTTCCGTATTGGCGAGGCCGGACAGGATGAGAATGGGTGTCTTCACCTTCGCCACGCGCAAAGCGCGCAGGACTTCGAACCCGGACATATCGGGCAGGTTCAGGTCGAGGAGGATGATGTCGTATTCGTAGACCTTACCGAGATCTACGCCTTCCTCACCGAGGTTGGTCGTATAGACGTTGAAGCTCTCGGTCTTCAGCATCAGTTCGATGCCTCGGGCCGTAGCACTGTCGTCCTCGATGAGCAAGACGCGCATGGCTATCCCTTTCCTCGCAACTACCCAGAAGTCGGGCCTGCCGACTTCTGTTGCTCGGCCATCGGGGTGATTCGCGTTACGTGTGTAGAATCGTTACCAGAACTTGATTCTCTTCCACAAGAGTCTGTCGAAAAAACTTTGTGCACGAGAGTCAAGACTGACTCTTCATCAAGCACTTAAGGTCTTTTCCACAATCCCCCGGTCACGTGTGCGGCCACCCCTTCCGCCCGAGCTTTGGGGCGGTGCCCGGGTGACGCACGCCATGGCGCTTCACCCGAACCGTAGCGTCATCATTAATGAAGGCGGTAAACGATTGGTTGCCGTGGCGTCCGCGAACGTGATTTTCATCCCATTGCCGCGGTCGAGGTAAGGAATGGGCAACCAGCACGCGACATTCTCTGAACCCGGAAGCTCCGAGCGCACACGGGCGTTGGGGGCGCGTTCCCGTATGCGTACCGGAGTAGAGGCGATGAAGTCGCGTGACCCCCTGATCCGTGCAAAGCGATTCCAGATCGACGATGCGCGCCGCCGCCTCGGCCAGATCGACACCATGATCGCCGAGTTCGAGCGCATGGCCCAAGATCTCGAGCGCGACATTTCCGCGGAGGAGGAGCGCTCCGGCATCTCCGATCCCAGGCACTTCGCCTATCCGCCGCTGGCGCTCGCCGCGCGCAACCGGCGCGA
Organism: Xanthobacter autotrophicus; assembly: GCF_029991245.1. GTDB lineage: Bacteria > Pseudomonadota > Alphaproteobacteria > Rhizobiales > Xanthobacteraceae > Xanthobacter > Xanthobacter autotrophicus_C. Next base: position 1,214 of record NZ_JAIVFO010000173.1, on the reverse strand, counting down.
CAACCTCCACCGGTCGGCGCAGGACCTCAAGGTGCAGCAGGAGGCCGCCCGGGCTACCCTCGCCGAAGCGGAGACCGACCTTGCCCTGGTGGAGGCGGCCGGCGAGATGGATCGCGCCGGGCGTGTCGAGGCGCCGGGCCGGCGTCCGCCGCTGCGCCCCGGCGAGACCGCTCGCCACTGACGCCGGAAGCCGTCGCTTGAAGTCTTGGCGTGGCGCCTTCGCTGGCGCCTGCTGCGGGGCGGAAAAGCCGGGGAGGGTGCGGGAGGCGGTAGACAGGTAGCTAATCCTGCCGTGCGGCATGCTTTTTTGCGCGCGGCACGGGTGTCCTGTGGCATTCAAGGCTTCCATTCCGCAGTGCCGCTCCGGTAGCCTCTGCGCGGTCCCCCACCGAGCACGAGTGTTCCGTGACCTCCCACCGCAAGGTCCATGCCCTCGTCGATCGCGTCGCCGCCGGCGACATCCAGGCCTTCGAGGAGCTTTACCGCCTCACGAGCCCGAAGCTGTACGGCCTCGTGCTCCGCCTGCTCCGGCGACCGGAGTTGGCCGGCGAGGCGCTGCGGCAGGCGTACAGGCGCATCCGTTCGGAAGCTCACACCCTGCGCCCGCAGGAAGATCCGGTCTGCTGGATGGCGGCCGTGGCTCGCTCCTGCGCCCTCGACATGGCCTGGAAGCGGCCCGTGGGCGACGCCTTCGAGCCGTTCGACGCCGCCCAGAGGGGCGAGGACCCGCTGGCCTCCGAACGCCGGAGCCCGGCGCTGATCCGCCTGCTCGGCTGCCTCGGCAAGCTGCCCGAGGAACGCCGCCGCATGGTGCTGCTCGCCTTCTATGACGGCTGGAACCGCGAGGCCCTGTCCATCTATTTCGACGCGCCGGTGGCCGCCATCCGGGCCTGGATGGCGCGCAGCGTGGCCCAGCTCGGCGAGTGCATGGGGCGACGCTCGTGATGGCGCCGGCCCCCGCGGCGCACCTGACCGACGCCGATCGCACCCTGGCCGCCGAATACGTGCTCGGGACCCTTGATTTGGAAGAGCGCAAGAGGGTGCGCGCGCGCATCGCGGCCGATCCCCCGTTCGCGGGGCTGGTGCGGCTGTGGGAGCGTCGCCTGTCGCCGCTGCATGAACTCGCTGTCCCGGTGACGCCGCCGCCCTCGATCTGGCGGGTCATCGTCGCCGATCTCAAGGCCGCGCCGCCCGCCGCCCCCAAGACCCTGCGC
>NZ_JAIVFO010000172.1 GCF_029991245.1 Xanthobacter autotrophicus | reverse complement strand
GGACAGGACACTGACGGCGGGTGTACGCGGAGAAAGTCTGCCCCCTCCCTGCCCCCCGCACCGAGGGGCGTGCAATTTCGCCCGATCCCGCCTAAATGGGAACGGCCGGGCGCGCAGCCCGCAGATGCAAGGGAGCCAGGCGCCCACCCATGATCCGCTTCCTGTTCCGCTTCATCGGATTCTGGCTCGTGGCCGGCGGCTTTGTCGCCCTCATCGTCGATGGCACGCGCTCCATCGCGTCCTCCGCGCTGGTGTTCACCTCCACCGGAGACGCCTGGTTCGCGCTGTCGCCGGGCACGCTGGAACAGGCGGAACGCTCCGGCCGCGCCGGCCTGCCGCTGGTCTGGAACACCGCCATCCTGCCACTGTTGTCCCTGCCGGCTTTCCTGCTGCTGGTGGTGGTGGGGCTCATCCTCCTCGCCCTCGGCCGGGTGCGCGAGCGCTCGCGCTTCGAGGTTTCGCGCTAGAGCGTTTTCGAGCGAAGTGGGTACCGGTTCGCGTGAAGAAAACGCGTTAACGCGGTCGGGCGAGGGGCACCCCCTCGCGGAAACGGCGGGGACGTCCCATATTGGGGATCCGGCCCGGCTTGCCGCCGGCGCTTCCCTTCTGCCCTTTCGCGCGCGACGGGTCCGATGCCCGGCGCGGCGCCCCCGCGAGGAGCCCGCCATGTTCTGGCTGAAGAAGTCCCTCGACCTGCCCACCAAGGCCGATGCCCTGCCCGGCCGCAGCACGCCGGTGCCCACCGCCGAGACCCATTTTGTCAACGGCCATGCCCTCAAGGGCCCCTACCCCGCCGGGTTCGAGACCGCCGTGTTCGCCCTCGGCTGCTTCTGGGGCGCCGAGCGCAAGTTCTGGCAAACCCCCGGCGTGTGGGCCACCGCCGTCGGCTATGTGGCCGGCATCACCGAGAACCCCACCTATGAGGAAGTGTGCTCCGGCCGCACCGGGCACACCGAGGCGGTGCTGGTGGTCTACGATCCCAAGGCCGTGACCTATGACGAGTTGGTGCGGCTGTTCTTCGAATCCCACGACCCCACCCAGGGCATGCGTCAGGGCAACGACGTGGGCACCCAGTACCGCTCCGGCATCTATGTGAGCGATGCCACCCAGCGGGTGGCGGCGGAAGCGGCCAAGGCCGCCTACGAGCCGGCGCTGAAGGCCAAGGGCTTCGGGCCGATCACCACCGAGATCGCGGAGCTGGGGCCGTTCTATTTCGCGGAAGGCTACCACCAGCAGTATCTGGCGAAGAACCCCGCCGGCTATTGCGGCCTCGGCGGCACCGGCGTCTCCTGCCCCATCGGCACCGGGGTGGCGGCGCAGTAGCTGCGCCGGCACGGCAGGTTCCACCTCTTCCCACAGGGCGCGGCGCCGGCTGCGCCCTGTCTTCGTTTCGGCCCCTGTTGCAAAGGCGGGCGCCGCGCGGTTCATTGGGATCCCCTCCCCGTGTTCGTGCCCAGGCTTGCCCCTCCTTGCCCGCTGCTCCCTCCCGCACCCTTCTTGCCCGTGGCCGCGCCCTCGCGCTCGGTCCGCGCACCCTCGTCATGGGCATCCTGAACGTGACGCCCGATTCCTTCTCCGACGGCGGCGCCAGCGCCGCGCCGGACAGCGCCCTCGCCAATGCCCGGCGGCTGTTGACCGAGGGTGCTGACCTGCTGGACGTGGGTGGCGAATCGACGCGGCCGGGCCACACCCCGGTGGAGGCCGAGGACGAATGGGCGCGCCTCGCCCCTGTGCTCGCGCCGCTGGCCGCCGAAACCGGCGTGCCCATTTCCGTGGACACCTACAAGGCCTTCGTCGCCCGGCGGGCGCTGGAGGCGGGGGCGGTGATCGTCAACGATGTGTGGGGGTTTTCCCGCGACCCGGACATGGCGAAAGTGGTGGCGGAGTACGACGCCGCGGCCGTCATCATGCACAACCGAACCGAAGTCGATGAATCCCTCGATATCGTCGCCGATATGCTGGACTTCTTCGAGAAAGCTCTCGATACGGCCGACAAGGCCGGCGTGAAGCGCGAGCGCCTGGTGCTCGACCCCGGCATCGGCTTCGGCAAGAGCTTCCCGCAGAACCTGTCCGCCATCCGCCGCCTCGGCGAACTGCGCGTGCTGGGCCTGCCGGTCCTGCTCGGCGCCTCGCGCAAGTCCTTGATCGGAAAGGTGATCGAGACCGTGCCGGCGGAACGCCTGCCGGGCACCATCGCCTCCAACGTCATCGCCATCATGGCCGGGGTGGAGATCATCAGGGTGCACGACGTGGCGGCCCATGTGCAGGCGGCGCGCGTCGCCGAGGCCATCCGGGACGCCTCGTGAGCAGCCGCACCGCCTATCTGTGCCTGGGCTCCAACGTGGGCGACCGGGCCGCCACCATGGGGCTGGCGCTGGGGGTGCTGGCGCGCGCCGGGCTGACCATCGGCGCCCACTCCTCGCTCTACGAGACGCCGCCCTGGGGGCCGATCCCGCAGGGGCCTTACCTCAACCAGGTGGTTGAAATCCAAAGCCCGGTGCCGCCCCGCAGCCTGCTGTTCCTGGCCCTTTCGGTGGAGCGGATGCTGGGGCGCGACCGGCCCCATGAGGTGCGCTTCGGACCGCGCCGCATCGACATCGACATCCTGTTGTTCGCAAACGAAAATATCGCCGATCCGGACCTGGAGATCCCGCATCCCCGCCTGCTGGAGCGCGCCTTCGCCCTGGTGCCGCTGACCGAGATCGCGCCCGATATCGTGGTTAGCGGCGTGCGCGCGGCAGATGCGCTGGCGGGTCTCGACCGCAGCGGCATCATGAAGGTTACAGCCGACTGAAAACACATAGAAAAGCCCCGCGCCGGGTGGCGCGGGGCGGGTCCGAAAGGTCCGCGATCACATGGTGCGGATGTTGGTGGACCAGGTGTCCACCTGGCGCTTCACCTCATCCTTGGCATAGCCGTAGCGCTCCTGCAGTTTGCCTTCGAGGATCTCGCGATTGCCGTTGATTTCGGTCATGTCGTCGTCAGTGAGCTTGCCCCACTGCGCCTTGAGATTGCCGGTCATCTGCTTCCAGTTGCCTTCAATGCGATCCCAGTTCATGCGTTCGTCCTCCGTTGGAGTGGAATTATGCTGGAAGAACGTTCACGCTGACACACAGGTTCCGGATTAAAACTTTTGCGGAACGGGGGAACCAAACATGACGGCACGGCACGAGGACGACGAGAAGCTTGCGCAGGGCGTCGCCAAAGGTGAGCGGGCGGCGCTGGCGCGGGCCATCACCCTCGTCGAATCGCGCCGCACCGATCATCGCCGGCGGGCGCAGGTGCTGCTGCAATCCCTGCTGCCGCGCACCGGCGGCGCCTTCCGGGTGGGCATCACCGGCGTGCCGGGGGTGGGCAAGTCCACCACCATCGACGCGCTCGGCACCTATCTGACCCAGCAGGGCCACAAGGTGGCGGTGCTGGCGGTGGACCCCTCCTCCACCCGCACCGGCGGCTCCATCCTGGGCGACAAGACCCGCATGTCCCGCCTCGCGGTGGATCCCAACGCCTTCATCCGCCCCTCCCCCTCCAGCGGCACACTCGGTGGCATCGCGGCAAAGACGCGGGAAACCATGCTGTTGTGCGAGGCCGCCGGCTTCGACGTGGTGCTGGTGGAGACGGTGGGCGTCGGCCAGTCCGAGACCGCCGTGGCCGATCTCACCGATACCTTCCTCGTGCTGATGCTGCCGGGGGCCGGCGACGAATTGCAGGGCATCAAGAAGGGCGTGCTGGAGCTGGCCGACATCGTGGCGGTGAACAAGGCGGATGGCGACAACATCACCCGCGCCCGCGCCGCGGCCGGCGAATATCGCACCGCGCTCCACCTGCTCGGCGCCCGCCTGCCCCACTGGTCGCCGCCGGTGCTGACCTATTCGGCGCTGACCGGGGCCGGCATCCCCGAGGTGTGGGAGCAGGTGCGGCTGCATCGGACCAAGTGCGAGGCGGCGGGCACCTTCGCCGCCACCCGCCGGGCGCAGCAGGTGCGCTGGATGTGGACCCTGCTCAACGAGCGCCTCGCCGAGCGGGTCACCCACGACCCCGCGGTGAAGGCCCGCCTGCCGGCACTGGAGCAGGAGGTGGCCGCCGGAACGCTGGCCCCGGCGCTGGCGGCGGCAGAGATCGCCGGCCTCATCGGGCTGTGAGGGCGCGTAGTGGCGCGCCCGCTCCGCATTCTGGTGACGGCGTTCGGGCCGTTCCCGGGCATGCCGGTGAACCCCGCGCAGCGCGCCGCCATGGACCTGCTGCGGGTGAGGCGACCGGCCCTCTCCGGCGTAGAGATCGCGCTGGAGATCCTGCCCACGCGCTGGGATGAACTGCCGCGCCTCGACGCGCTGATGACGAGGCGCCCGTTTGACGCCGTGCTGCTGCTGGGCGTCGCCGCCCGGCGCCGGCGCGTCTGTCTTGAAACCCGCGCGGTGAATGCGGCCCGCACGGTCCCGGACGCAGCGGGCAGGCATCCACCGGGGCGACGCCTCATGACCAACGAAGCGGAGGCCTTTTCCACCACCGCCCCGGCGCTGCCGTGGGTGGCGACCCTTCGGCGGGCCGGCATCGCGGCCTGCGCCTCCCGCGACGCCGGCCGCTATCTGTGCAACGCCGCCTATTTCCACGCGCTCGCGGCGGCCCATGGATGGCCGCGAGGAGCGGGCGCCGTGCCGCCCATTCTCTTCGTTCACCTGCCGGGACGCTCGGGTGTTCCGCGCGGCGCCTCCCGCGCCGGCCTTGCCCGCGCGCTCTGCGGCCAGCTGGTCGCGCTCGCTGCAGAAGCGCGGCGGCGGAATGCCAACGGTCCCGGCTCTGGACCGGAGGGGAAAGGGTGTGGCGCAAGAGCGTTTTCGAGCGAAGTGGACACCGCTTCGCGTGAAGAAAACGCGTCGATGCAAGAGTCTGGAGCGATTGCCGTGAGCCAGGGCGAGCGGAAAACGCTCTAGCCCCGCTTGACCGGGACCGACAAGCCGTCAGGCGCGCTGAATTTCGATCCGGTCGCGTCCGCGCTTCTTGGCCCGGTACAGGGCCTCATCGGCCTGCCGAATGGCCGAGGCGATATCCACCTCGCACGCCGACTTCACCGCGCAGATGCCCATGCTCACCGTGAGCCGGCTGAGATCGGAATGCACCTGGGCCCACGGCTCCATGCGCACCGACCGGCGGATGCCCTGGCCGATGGCAAGCGCCTCCTCCGCCGTGGCGTTGGGCAGGAGGATGGCGAATTCTTCTCCGCCGTGCCGGGCGGCGAGGTCGTCGGGGCGGGTCACCGCGCTGCGCACGGCGGCCGCGATGCGCCGCAGGCAATCGTCGCCGGCGGCATGGCCGAACCGGTCGTTGATGGCCTTGAAGTGGTCGAGGTCGATGATGATCACCGCCACCGGCGTGCCTGCCACGCCGCAGGCCCGCCAGGCGGCGGAGATCGCCTTTTCGAAGCCGCGCCGGTTGGCAAGGCCGGTGAGCACATCGGTGGCGGCGATGGCGGACAATTCCGCCAGGGCGCGTTCCAGCGCGGCCTGCTGGCGCTTCAGCTCGGTGATGTCGGAATGGGTGAAATAGCCGATGCCGGAGGCCGTGCGCCGGGCGATGACGCGGCGCCAGCGCCCCCCCGGCAGTTCCACCTCGAACGGCGCGCCGGCGAAATGCAGGCTGTCCTGCACGAAGCCGTCGGACCAGCGTTCCGGTTGATCGACCTTGGCCCAGGCATCCCGCACCACATTCTGGAGCGTGGCCCCGATGATCGAGTGCCCTTCGGGCACATCGTAAAGAATGCGGAACTCGTCATTGGTGGCGATGATGCGGTCGTTCTGGTCGAGCACCATGGCGCCATCGGCGATATGGTCGAGCAGGTCGATGGGAAAGACATCCCAGCTGCCGGGTGGCAGCTCCTGCTGCTCCTCGCGCAGGTGCTGCCAGATGCGCAGGCGCATGCCCTCCGGCGTCGGCAGGGAGGCGACGCGCAGGCGGCGGCCCAGATGGGTGAAGACGAAGGGACGCGACTGCGCCCGGTGGCGGGCAATGCCCTCCTCCACATAGCGATCGAGGTGCCGGCGCTCCTCGCCATCCAGTCGGCTGTCATAGAAACGGCGCAGGTTCTCCCGGTAGGGCTCGCCGCAATGCACGTGGCCCGCATGCTCGGGAAAAAAGCGCAGGAAGCTGTCGTTCCACACCTGTGTGCGATCGTCCGCATCGAACAGGCACAATGCGATGTCGATGGAATCGAGCAGACCGCCCATGAAAGCGTACGTTTTGAGATTTGGCACCCGACCCGCCCTGTTCGTCGCCTCACTGTCCCAGGACACGCCCGAACCGAAGGGCACACCCGAACCGAACCCGCGGTAAAGGCGCTCGCGCCAACGTACAAGGGTGGCATGCGCGTGCAACTCGCCGTTTGGCTTTACGTCCATTTGCCTGGCGGGGCCGCTTCAGCTTTCATCCATCAAACTCCAGCCGTATAGGCAGGGACGCCGCGCGCCAGCGAAAGTTCCGCCGTGACCATCTACCTGCCCATCGCCGAGCTTCCGATCGCCATCTTCACCGTCTTCGCAATGGGGCTGGCGGTGGGGTTCATCTCCGGCATGTTCGGCGTCGGCGGCGGCTTCCTGATGACGCCGCTCCTCATCTTCACCGGCGTGCCCCCGGCGGTGGCGGTGGCGAGCGTGTCGCCCTACATGGCGGCTTCCTCGTTCTCCGGCGCCCTGTCCTACTGGCGCAAGGGCATGATGGACCTGACCCTCGCCGGCGTGCTGCTGACCGGGGGCCTCGCCGGAACCGTGTCCGGCGTGCTCCTGTTCCTGTGGCTGCGGATGATCGGCCAGGTGGACCTGGCCATCCGCATTTCCTACACGCTGCTGCTCGGCGCCATCGGCTCGCTCATGCTGGTGGAAAGCCTGAAGGCCATGGCGCGGATGCGGCACGGCCTGCCGCCCACGGTGCGCCGCCCCGGCACCCGGGCCTGGTTCATGCGGCTGCCGCTGAAGATGCGCTTCCGCCGCTCGCGCATCTATGTCTCGGCGCTACCGGTGATCGGCATCGGCTTCATCATCGGGCTGCTCGGCGCGGTGCTCGGCGTGGGCGGCGGCTTCATCCTGGTTCCCGCGCTCATCTATCTGCTGCGGGTGCCGACCCAGACATCGGTGGGCACCTCGCTGGTGCTCACCCTCGTCACCATGGCGGCGGCGACCGTGCTCCACGCCGAGGCCAACGGCACCGTGGATGCCGTGCTCGCCTTCGTGCTGATGGTCGGCGGCACCATGGGCGCCCAGTTCGGCGCGCGCACCGGGCAGACCCTGAAGGCGGAGCACCTGCGCCTGCTCCTCGGCATCCTGGTCCTGTCGGTGGCGGTGCGCGTCGCCGTCGACCTCGTCAGCCGGCCGGCGGATACGTTTGCCGTCACCCAGGAGGCGCAGCCGTGAAGGGACGGATGGGCACAGCCGTGAGGGAAAAGGTGGGTGCAGCCGCGAGGGGACCGGCGGGCGCAGCCGTGAGGACCCTGCGGACAAGCTGGGCGCTCCTGACCCTCCTGATCGCGCTTGCCGCCCTGCCGGCGCAGGCGGGCGGGCTGGTGGTGTCCGTGTCGCAGCCCCAGGTTCGGATCACGTCGAGCTTCACCGGCGCGGAGCTGGTGGTCTTCGGCGTGGCCGAGGCCCAGAATGGCGATGACGGCCCCATCGACGTGGTGGTGACGGTGCGCGGCCCCGGCGAACGCTTCACCACCTGGCGCAAGTCCCGCGTGCTCGGCCTGTGGGTCAATTCGGACAGCCGCACCTTCGTGGAGGCGCCGGCCTTCCTCGCCGTGCTCTCCAGCCGCCCCACCGACCAGATGGCCAGCCCGGAAACCCTGCGCGTCGAGCAGATCGGCCTCAACTACAACATCCTCGTCCAGCGCGTTGGACCCGACTTCACCGATGTGGTGCCGAGCGACCCGTTCCGCACCGCCTTCCTGCGCATCCAGGCCGCCCAGGGCGTCTATCGCGAAGATCCCCGCGGCGTCGGCTTCCTCGCGCCACGCGTGTTCCGCGCGGAGGTCGGCATTCCGGGAACGGCGCCGCTGGGACGCTATAGCGTGGCGGTCAAGGTGTTCCGGAACGGATCCATTGCCGCTACGGAACTGACGAGCTTCGATGTGAACAAGACCGGTTTTGAGCAAAAGATCGCAGAATTTTCCCAGAGGGACGGCTGGTTGTACGGTCTCGTGGTTGCGCTGGGCAGTCTCGCGGTGGGCTTTATGGGTAACCTGCTGTTCCGCCGGGACTGAAGATCGCTCAGGAGCGCGGGAACACACCCGCCGCTACAACCATTCATTTAGCGAGATGTGCGGACGCGGTTACCGACAGCATGCTTTGTCGGCCACGGTCTCACTTTTTTCTTGAAACTGCTTTTTTCCGCGGTCACACAAGAGTGAGTGTCACATCACGAATAAGCTACCTCCAAGCCCGTGGGCAGGACCGGGCTGATCCGATGTGACTTCGCACCATCAAGCTTCGGGTGCCAAGCCCTGACCGGCGCCCGTAGGGGACGGGGTGGCGCTTCATGCGCCGCCCCGGAACCCCGCCC
>NZ_JAIVFO010000171.1 GCF_029991245.1 Xanthobacter autotrophicus | reverse complement strand
AAGGCCGTTGTGGAACGCCACTCCGCCTACGGCTCCGTGCCGTTCCACAACGGCAGCGTCGATCAAAAGCCAAAGGGGGTTCCTTCTTGGATGCCGATCCGGGGTCCCCTTCCAACACCGTTTGACATGTTGATCTCGCCGACCTGCTGCTCGTTGACCAGCGAACCGGTGGATGTGGTGATCAGCCCCTTCTCGCCGCGGAGCTCTGGACCGCGAGATCGGCCTCGATGGCCTTCAGGCACAATCCTGGATGCGCGGCAGCAGCCAGTCGCTGGCCCGGCGCGTCGCGTCGAAATTGGCGGAAAACTGGTCGTCCACATGGGCTTGGGTGTAGACATTCGCAATCTGCGCCGCCTTGTAGGCCTGGGTCGATGTAAAGCCAATCTCGATCACATACGTGCGGCCGACGCGCTTCAACGACAGATTGTTGGTCAGGTAGATAAAAGCCGCCTCGCGCTGAGCCGCGTCCAGTTTTTCGGAGGTCAGCTTGGGCGGGGGAAGGATCTATTCCTTGACGGCGCGGATGCCGGATTTCACCGCGGAGATCCCGCTCGCCGCGAGCGACTGCACATTGTCGTCGTCCAGAACCCGATCGATTCCAATCTTGGCAATCACCGAGTTGGCGATGTTCATGGACTTCAGCACTTCCACCTGGCTGTCCACAGCGCCGGTGTCGAGACCCAACTCCGACAAGGCGGTTACTGCAACCTCGTCATTGACCCTGGACTTGCTGTCGAGAAGCAGCTGTGTACCGGCAAAATAGACTGACGTCTTCGCGATGAAATACACCAAGCCCAGCGTGGCGCCGATGAAGACCCCGATCAGGACTGGCCGCATCTGCCGACGCACGGCCGCCCGCATGCCGGAGAAATCGATGGAAGGAATGGCACTCTCGCTTTGAGAGCTACCTTCGTAGCGAAGCCCTCCGCTCGACCTTTTCGGAGACTGCGGCACGATACGACCCCTCGTGGCTACACTAGACATCAACTCTCGGGCAGCACGTTAGCGCACCCCCGCCGCGAAGGCCAGCGCTGCAGCGCACACAGGCGGTATCTTGGCACGTTTCGGGCAAAAAAGTTCGCGTGGGGGCCCTGTTCCACGCAGTTTCCGCACTGCAAACGGCGCACGGGTTGCGCCCATCCAGTCGGCGGTTGTGTCGCAGGCGCTTCCGCGATGCGAAATGAGACGCAGGATCGCGGCCCGATCGCGATTTCAGATGTATTTTTGAGCATTTGCTCGAAAATCGCCTTTCTGGCTGGCAGCGAGATCGGGAGCTTGACTGAAATTTCTGGCGCACTGCGGGGAACCACCTGCGCGCGCGTCTTTCACGGATGCACGCGTCGAGCGCGGACGGTGGAGGGTGCGTCGCTGAGGTCGCTTCCCAATGGACTGCGACGGGCAAAAATCCATTGAGATTTGGCCCACGGGGGGCTAATCCCTGTTGCGATGCAACATGCGACCGGAGCCTTAGGGCGAAAGTTGCACAAGACAGGGCTGGGCCATGCGTGTGACCATGATCGGAGCGGGCTATGTGGGCTTGGTCTCCGGCGCGTGCTTTGCGGATTTCGGCCATACGGTAACGTGCATCGATACGCACGAGGGCAAGATTGCCGCCCTAAAGCGCGGTGAAATCCCGATCTTCGAGCCTGGCCTCGACGATCTCGTGGCGTCGAACGTGAAGGCCGAGCGGCTGTTCTTCACGACCAGCCTCGCCGAAGGCGTTGCCGACGCCGAAGCGGTGTTCATCGCGGTGGGCACGCCCTCGCGCCGTGGCGACGGCCATGCCGACCTCTCCTATGTGCACCAGGCTGCGCGCGACATCGCCAGCGCGATCACGGGTTATACGGTGATCGTCACCAAATCCACTGTGCCGGTGGGGACCGGCGACGAGGTGGAGCGCATCATCCGCGAGACCCGGCCCGACGCCGAGTTTTCGGTGGTCTCCAATCCCGAGTTCCTGCGCGAAGGCGCCGCCATCATCGACTTCAAGCGGCCCGACCGCATCGTGGTGGGCACCGACGAGGAGCGCGCCAAGGAGGTGATGACCAACCTCTACCGTCCGCTCTTCCTCAACCAGTCGCCGCTGCTGTTCACGTCTCGCCGCACGGCGGAGTTGATCAAGTATGCGGCCAATGCCTTCCTTGCCACCAAGATCACCTTCATCAACGAGATCGCGGACCTGTGCGAGAAGGTCGGCGGCAACGTGCAGGACGTGGCCCGCGGCATCGGCCTCGACAACCGCATCGGCTCCAAGTTCCTGCACGCCGGCCCCGGCTATGGCGGCTCCTGCTTCCCGAAGGATACTCTCGCCCTCATCAAGACCGCCCAGGACTATGATGCGCCCATCCGCATCGTGGAGACGGTGGTTTCGGTGAATGACCAGCGCAAGCGCGCCATGGCCCGCAAGGTCATCGCCGCGCTCGGCGGTTCGGTGCGCGGCAAGACCGTCGGCGTGCTGGGCCTCACCTTCAAGCCCAACACCGACGACATGCGCGATGCCCCGTCGATCGCCATCATCACCGCGCTCCAGGATGCCGGCGCCATCATCAGGGCGCACGATCCCGAAGGCGTCGAGCAGGCCAAGCTGGTGCTCGGCAACGTCGACTATGTGGACAGCCCCTATCAGGCGGCGGACGGGGCCGACGCCCTGGTCATCGTCACCGAATGGGACGCCTTCCGCGCCCTCGACCTCAAGCGCATCCAGTCGATGATGGCCCAACCGGTGGTGGTGGACCTGCGCAACATCTACCGCCCCGAAGAGATGGCGGGCCTCGGCTTCAAGTACAGCGGCGTCGGGCGCGGCCTCGCCGACGCCTGAAGCCTAGGTCGCGGACGCCGGAGGACGTTCCGGCCGGATTCTATCGCGATCCGGACGGTCAACCGTGCTTCCGCCCAGGCCAGGAAGCGGATTTGCTGCTCGGGCTCCAGCAGCTCGGGCAGATCTCGCGCCAGTCCGGGCAGCGGTTTTTGCAGCTGCCCGGCGAAGGCCTCGGGACACTTCTTTGTGGACCACGCCAGTTGCTTGTAGCAACGTGACCTTAACCCAGCTTGAGGCCCGCGCCATGACCACTTCGTCCACCGAGTCCCCGATGGCGGTCGGCGGAAAGATCGTCCCGGTCATTCTGGCCGGCGGCTCCGGAACCCGCCTCTGGCCGCTCTCACGCAACAGCCTGCCGAAGCAGTTCCTGCCCCTCGCCACCGAGAACACCATGTTCCAGGACACGCTGCTGCGCGCGGCGCCGGGCCCGGTGTTCGCCAATCCGGTGGTGGTGGCCAACGAGGAGTTCCGCTTCTTCGCCCAGCGCCAGGCGCGCGCCATCGGCATCGACGCCACCGTCATGCTGGAGCCGGCGCGGCGCGACAGCGCGCCGGCCCTCATCGCCGCCGCCGTGTGGGTGGCCGAGACCTATGGCCCCGAGACGCTGGTGCTGGCGCTCGCCTCCGACCATGTGGTGCTCGATCCCGCCGGCTTCGTGAAGACCGTGGAGATCGGCGCCGACGCCGCCCGCCTCGGCCGCATCGTCACCTTCGGCATCGAGCCCACCGAGCCGCGCACCAGCTACGGCTACATTCGCCTCGGCGCCAAGATCGACGAGCGCGGGTCCTACGACGTGGATTCCTTCGTCGAGAAGCCGGATCGCCCCACCGCCGAGCGCTATGTGGAAGCCGGCTACCTCTGGAACTCGGGCAACTTCCTCTTTCCGGCGGGGCTGCTGCTGACGGAGGCGGACGTGTTCGAGCCGGCCATCGCCGACGCCGCCCGCGCGGCCGTCGCCGAGGCCAAATCCGACCTCGGCTTCCTGCGACTCGATCCGGTTGCCTTCAAGTCCTCGCCGACCAAGTCCATCGACTTCGCGGTGTTGGAGCGTACCCGCCACGCCGCGGTGGTGCGCGGCAGCTTCGGCTGGTCGGACGTGGGTTCGTGGGATGCCCTGCACGAGATCGGCAACCAGGACGAGAGGGGCAATGTCACCGTGGGCATGGTGCAGCTGCTCGACAGCAGCAATTCCTTCGTGCGCTCGGACGGCCCTCTGGTGACGGCCATCGGCCTCGACGGCGTCTCGGTCATCGCCACCGAGGATGCGGTCCTGGTGATGCCTTCCAATCGCAGCCAGGACGTGAAGGCCCTGGTCTCGGCGCTCAAGGACTCCAACCGCAAGGAAGTGGAGGAGCACCTCACCATCCACCGGCCCTGGGGCACCTACCAGACGGTGTGCAAGGGCGATCGCTTCCAGGTGAAGAAGATCGTGGTGGAGCCGGGCGGCGTCCTGTCCCTGCAGAAGCACCATCACCGGGCCGAGCACTGGGTGGTGGTCCGCGGCACCGCCGAGGTGACGGTGGCGGATCGCAGCTACACCGTGCACGAGAACGAATCCACCTACATCCACATCGGCAGCGTGCACCGGCTCGGCAATCCCGGCCGCATTCCGCTGGAGCTGATCGAGGTGCAGACCGGCTCCTACCTCGGCGAGGACGACATCCATCGCTTCGAGGACATCTACCAGCGCGCCTGAGCGGGCGCGCCGGGGGCGGCAGGGTTCGGGCCCTCAGGCGGCCCCGCCCGCCTTCAGCAGCACCGCCAGGGCCGAGAGGATGTGGTAGAAGGAAGAGGCAGGTGCGGCCTCCGCCACAAAGCTACCGTCGGCCAGCCACTGGTCGTGCCACAGGCCTCGCACCGGAACATCCAGATACGCCTGCAGCGCCGCGAAGGCCTCCTCGGCCGCGGCCACGTAGTCGGTGCGGCTCGCGGCATCGCTCTCGGCCGCGGCGAAGATCAGGGCCGTGCGCAGGCGCTCCGTCTGCGCCCAGAGCCGCGCCCTCGGATCGCTCACCTGCCCCGTCGCATCCAGCGCAAACACCGCTGCCTTGCGCGCCGGATCGATGCCGAAGCGCGCCCCGAACCCATACATGCGCCGGCTTGCCGCGCGATGGTCCAGACCTAGCACCGGGCTGACGTGATCGAGCAGGTAAGCCCATTCGAACTGGTGGCCGGGCTCGCGTACGCCGCCTGATTCGCCAGCGGCGAAGCGCCAGTCGCCGTCATAATATTCGCCGATGGCGCCGCTTTCGGAATCGATGAGGCGCTTCGAAGCAAGGGCGACGATGCCACGCGCCACGTCCGCGAAGGGGTCCGCCACGCCGGCCGCCACCCAGGCGAGGTTGGCTTCCAGCAGATGCATGTGGGGGTTGGAGCGCAGGGGCAGCACGCGCGGGCGTGCCTCCTCGAAGCCGCCGGCGGGATGGCCGCGCTCGGCCTGAAGCTGCGTCGCCAGCGCGCGGGCGGTCGCGACGAGTTCATCGCCGCCGAGGCCGGCGGTGTGGGCATGGGCCAGCGCGAACAGGACGAAGGCTTGGTCGTAGAGGTCCGCGGTTTCGTCGAGGGGCCGGCCGTCGGGCGCGACCAGGGTGCGGAACAGCCCGTCGGGCCGGCGGTAATGGGCCAGCAGGAAATCGAGGCCGTGCCGTGCGGCCTCCCGCCAGGGGCCGTCCCACCCCAGCCGGCCGCCCTCCATATAAGCATAGGCTTGGCGGGCCTGTACCCTCAGGCGGCGGGACGCGGCCACCGGCGAGCCGTCCTGCGCGATCTTCTCGTGAAAGCCGCCGGCCGGATCGGCCCCCACGGTCCACCACAGCGGTAACGCCGCATCGAACAGCCACTCACGCGCCCAACGGGCCTGCGCTTCCAAAAGGGCCATCGCCATCACCCCATACCTCAATGGTCGGCACATTAGCCCGGCGGCCATCACAACGCGAAGGCGGTTCGGCCAGAGGAGATGCGGGCCGACAAAGTGCCGCAAGCCAAATCGCCGGCGATTGCCGCTCGGTACCCAAATCGGCGCAGGCACATCCCTTGCCCACCGCGCCGTTGCCTTCGCCGTGCAGCAATCCTAGAAGCGCGCCATGAAAGCCTTTCAAGCGCTCGACCTGCCAGAGGTAATTCTCGTGACGCCGCATCGCTTCAGCGATGCGCGCGGCTATTTCTGCGAGACCTACGTCAAGCCGCTCTATGCGGCGCATGGGATCGCCGCCGATTTCGTGCAGGACAACGAATCGCTGTCGGCCTTGCCGGGCACGGTGCGCGGCCTCACATGCAGGCGCCCCCCTTCGCCCAGGCCAAGCTGGTGCGGGTGCTGAGCGGCGCCATCTTCGACGTGGCGGTGGACGTGCGCAAGGGCTCGCCCACCTACGGCCGCTGGGCCGGGGCGCGCCTCACTGCCGAGTGCGGGGAACAGATGTTCGTGCCCCAGGGTTTCTGCACCCTCGTCCCGGACACGTGGGTCGCCTATAAGGTAGACGCATTTTACAACCGGGCGAGCGAACGCGGGATCATCTGGAACGACCCCGACCTCGCCATCCAGTGGGGCTTCGACGGCGAGACCAGCCCCTCCGACAAGGACCGGATTTTGCCGCGCCTCAAGGATTTCCAAAGCCCGTTCGTCCATACGGGCGGATGAAGCTGCGGCCGGTGGCGGGGCGGCAGTTGCAATGGTGAAGGGGGACGGCATGCGTGTACGGATGACAGGAGGAGCCGGCTTCTTCGGCTCGGCGGTGGTGCACCACCTCATGGGTGACGGATGCCACGTCCTCGCCTTCGACACGCTCGCCGGTGCGGCCGTCCAGATGGACTGCGCCCGCGAGCAGCGGAGAATCGGTGTCGCGCGCATCCTCCGCGCCACCACGAACGATTCCTCCAGGCTGGAGCTTGCATCGTGACGCGCATCCTTCTGTTCGGCGCTGGCGGCCAGCTCGGGCGCGAGGTGACAGGGCTTGCCGCCGCGTGCGGCATCGATCTCGTCGGCCTCGGCCATGATGCCCTGGACATCGCCGATCCGGTGGCGGTGGCCCGGGCGATCGAGGCGGTGCGGCCCGACGCGCTCATCAACGCGGCCGCCTATACCGCCGTGGACAAGGCCGAGACCGAGCCGGAGCTGGCGGCCCGCATCAACGCCTTCGCCCCTGGCCTCATCGCCGAGCGCTGCGCGCGCTACCGCACGCCCCTGGTCCAGGTCTCCACCGACTATGTGTTCGATGGCACCAAGACCGGTGCCTATGTGGAGGCGGACCCCATCGCCCCGCTGGGCGTCTACGGCCGCACCAAGGCCGCCGGCGAGGCCGCCGTGCGTGCGGCCAGCGAGCGGCACGTCATCGTGCGCACCTCGTGGGTCTATGGCGCCCACGGCAACAATTTCCTGAAGACCATGCTGCGGCTCGCCGCCGAGCAGGACCTGCTGAAGGTGGTGAGCGACCAGCGCGGCTGCCCCACCGCCACGCGCGACCTCGCCGAGGCGGTGCTGGCGGCAGCGGACGCTGCGGCGCGTGGTGACGCCCGCTGGGGCACCTATCATTTCGCCGGAACCGGCGCGACCAGCTGGCATGGCTTTGCCAGCGCCATCGTCGCGGCGGCGGCCGGGCACACCGGCCGCAAGCCGCAGATTTCCCCCATCACCACCGCCGACTACCCCACGCCGGCGAAGCGGCCGAAGAACTCGGAACTGGCCAGCGACTTGTTCGAGCGCAGTTTCGGCGTGCGGGCCCTCCCCTGGGAGCAGCGCGTGAGCGAGGTGGTGGATGCGCTCCTCACGCAGGGCAAGCCGGCCGAGGTCCCCGTGGAAGCCTCCTGAAGCAGATCATCCTCGCCGGCGGCATCGCCGGGGCCCCATCTGGAGCCGCGATGGAGGACACGCGGTCGCACTTTTGAACCGTGGCCACATCCTGTAGGGTGAGCGCGTCTCCCTACAGCCTCATGTGGCCGTCGCCGTTTCGGGCGCGCTTCGGGGTGTGCCGTGACCGGATTTTGAAGATGAGCAATTTCAACGAAGAGACCGTCACCAGCGTCCGCCACTGGACCGACACCCTCTTCTCCTTCACCTGCACCCGCGATCCGGGCCTCAGGTTCCTCAACGGCCAGTTCACAATGATCGGCCTCAAGGTGGACGGCAAGCCGCTGCTGCGCGCCTATTCCATGGCCAGCGCCAATTACGAGCCGGACCTGCAGTTCTTCTCCATCAAGGTGCAGAACGGCCCCCTCACATCCCGGCTCCAGCACCTGAAGGTGGGCGACAAGCTCCTGGTGGGTCGCAAGCCTACGGGCACCCTGGTGCAGGACAGCCTGTTGCCCGGCAAGCGGCTCTACCTTCTCTCCACCGGCACCGGCCTTGCCCCCTTCCTGTCGGTGGTGAAGGACCCGGAGGCCTATGAGCGCTTCGAGAAGGTGATCCTGATCCACGGCACCCGCACGGTCGCCGAGCTCGCCTACGACGAATTCCTCACCAAGGACCTGCTGAACCACGAGTTCCTCGGGGAGGAGGTGCGCAACAAGCTCATCTACTACCCGACCGTGACCCGCGAGCCGTTCCGCAACCAGGGCCGCATCACCGACCTCATCAATTCGGGCAAGCTGTTCGCCGATATCGGAGTACCGGCGATATCCCCGGAAGAAGACCGCCTGATGCTCTGCGGCAGCCCGCAGATGCTGAAGGAGGTGGTGGATTTGCTGGAGCAGCGCGGCTTCGCCGAGGGCAGCCAGTCGGCGCCCGGCCACTATGTCATCGAAAAGGCCTTCGTGGAGCGCTAGGTGTTTAGTCCCGGCATTTGGTGGGTTGGATTGAGCGTGAAATTTTCGGGCTCGATCGTCCAACGTTTGCAGATGAACTCGTAGGGCGTGAGACCCTTCAGGGTCTTGAGGCGCCGGGCGAAGCTGTA
>NZ_JAIVFO010000170.1 GCF_029991245.1 Xanthobacter autotrophicus | reverse complement strand
CCAAAGGATGGCGGGGCGGCTGGCCGGGGGTCATGGGGCGGTCTCCATCATCGGGCGCAGTTCAAGGCGGCGAGGGCCGCGTCGGCGGCGGCAAGGCCGCTGAGGTGGGCGCCGTGGCAGGTGGAGAACGCCTCCCGCCCCAAGGCCTCCCCGGCAAAGAAGATGCGCCCGTCGAGGGGCTCATGGAGCCGCGCGCGCAAGCCGGCGCGGCCCGGCAGGGCGCAGGAATAGGCCCCGCCGATATAGGGCATGGCAGCCCAGCGAGTGACAAGGCTGCGCTTCACCTTCGTCTTGAGGCCGGCCCCAAAGGCCGCGCCGAGGACATCCAGCGCGAAGGCGACGAGGGCCCCCTCCCCGTCCGCCGCGAGGGCCTGCGCCTCCGGCCCCGCCACATGGACCAGCGCCGCCGGCGCCCCGCCGGGCTTCAGCAGGGCGGAGGCCCCGGCGCGGGCGGGCTGGTCGAGGTCGATGGCGTCGAGGGCCGTGCGCTCCGGCACCCCGAACACATCCTCATCGAACGCCAGCGCCACCTTCTCCGCAAAGCCCAGCGGCAGCGCCGCGAACGCCTCGGCCATGTCCGGCGGCAGGGCGGGCGCGAAGGCGAGCCGGCCGGAGGCGATCACCGCCGTGGAGACCGTCACGATCACCTTGTGGCAGCTGAGGCTGCCTTGGGCGCTGTCAATCTTGAGGCGCGCACCCGAGCGGTCGATCCGGGACACCGGGCAGTCGAGCGTCACCGGCAGGGCGCCCGCCGCCGCCAGCACCAGGGCGCCGTAGCCGTCGAGCACCGGCCAGTTGTCGTCGGTGTCGTGATAGAATGCGAAATCCGCGCAGGAGATGGAATCCGGCCCGGCGGCCGACATGAGTTCCAGCCAATGGCGCGCCAGCGGCCCGAAGCGGCCGGGCGGTCCCGCAACCTCGGAAGCCGCCACATCGCGTCCCGCGCGTCCGGCGGCGATGACGGCCGCGAACACCTGGTCCACCTCCGCGTCCGCCTGCGCCTTTTCCTCGGGGGTGGCGAAGCGGGAGCCGAGGTGCAGCCGGCGCGGGCCGGAATTGGTCGCACCCACCCGGAAGCCGAGCCGCGCGGCCAGGGCCGTGAAGGGGTTGGCGCGCGCATCGTGGAGCCAGTGGCAGCCGAGATCGAACGGCACGCCGAGGGTGGTTGTGTCGGTGGCCGCCCGCCCGCCGGGGACGGAGGCGGCCTCAAGGATGCGGAATGGGATGCCGGCCCGGCGCAGGCGCGTTCCGGCGGCGAGGCCGGAGGCTCCGGCGCCGATCACCACCACGTCGGTTTCGGCGCTCACCAATGCGGTCCCGAAGGGCCGGCTACTTCTTGTTGCGGAAGACGTCGAGCTGCACCACCTGGGCGCCGCTCGCGGGCCGGGCGCCGGCCTCCTGGCCGGTCTCGGCAGCGTCGGAGGCGGCGGTGGGCACGGCGCTCGCCAGCACCGGCTCGGAGGCCGCCCCCCGCGCCGGCTTGAGCGGCGCAGGCGCGTTGGCGGAACGGGGCGCCTCGAACGGCGAGTCGTCCGTCTCCTCGGCCTCGCTCTCGTTCGCGGCAAGCTCGAACTGGAGGCCAAACTTCACGGACGGGTCGAAGAAGCCCTTCAGCGCAGAGAAGGGCACCAGCAGCCGCTCGGGAATGCCGCCGAAGGACAGGCCCACCTCGAAGGTGGTGTCGGTGACGATGAGATCCCAGAACTGGTGCTGGAGGACGATGGTCATCT
Source organism: Xanthobacter autotrophicus (assembly GCF_029991245.1). Classification (GTDB taxonomy): domain Bacteria; phylum Pseudomonadota; class Alphaproteobacteria; order Rhizobiales; family Xanthobacteraceae; genus Xanthobacter; species Xanthobacter autotrophicus_C. Next base: position 7,117 of record NZ_JAIVFO010000170.1, on the reverse strand, counting down.
CCTCCGGATACTTCTCCAGCATGCGCGGGGAGAGGCGGACGCCCGGCGCGCGGGTGTCGAAGGAGATGTAGAAATGGTGCTCGCCCGGCAGGCCCGTCTTGGCCACATCCAGGAGCACGCGACGCACCACGGAGCGCAAAGCCTCCTGGGCGAGAAGATCGTAGCGGATATGATCGACCGACATGAGCCCGCAGCACTTCCCCGTCCGGCCCGGTGATCCAGAAGACTCCGGGCACCTTCCGGGGGGCCATACGGGCGCGCCGTATCCGGAGGGTCTGGCGATGGAGCTTCCAACCTTCCCTCGTCCGGCCGGATGGAAGGGAAGTGGAGGCTTCTGTTGCCAGGTGCCTCCGAACCCCGCCTAGCCAGTGCTACCCGGTAGGACTTTGATTTCGATCGTCAAACCGCTCACGCGGCCTGAGCAACCGGAGCATAGTTGTCATTCGCAACTATCAGTTCGGCCCGATGACGGCGGAACCATGCCGAGCGAAAGTATGCCCTTTACACCCTCGTCGATCCTATTTCGCCCCCGCCGGAGCCCGCCTCCCTGACGGGAAGTTGGGCTTTGGTGGAGGCGCCGGGTACCGCCCCCGGGTCCGAAAGGCTTATTCCGACACCCATTTATCGCCGTATCCGACTTGCGTCGGCAGAACGAATATAGGCGTCGCCCGCCGGCGATGAAAGGGGCGCGTGCCACAAAGTCCGCCGCCATCCCCGACCCTTTGTCGCGGGACCTTGCGCCAACGGCCCCGGCGGGTTTCCCCTCAGACGCCTCCGGCCTTACGGCTGGCGCAATGGCAGCCGGCGAGGTGGTCGTCCACCAGGCCGCAGGCCTGCATGGCGGCATAGACGATGGTGGGGCCGACGAACTTGAAGCCCAGTCCCTTCAGCCGCTTGGACAGGGCCATGGACTGCGCGGTCTGCGCCGGCACGTCGGCGATGCGGCGTGGCCGGTTCACCCGCGTCTCGCCGTCCACCGCCTCCCACATGAGGTCTGAAAAGGCGATGCCCCTGTCGCGAAGGTCGAGATAGGCGCGGGCGGAAGCCACCGCCCCCTCCACCTTCGCCCGGTTGCGCACGATGCCGGCGTCGGCCATCAGGGCCTCGACCTTGGCGGCGTCATAGCGGGCCATCGTTTCGGGATCGAAGCCGTCGAAGGCGCGGCGGAAATTCTCGCGCTTCCGCAGGATGGTGATCCAGGAGAGGCCGGCCTGGAAGCCGTCCAGCAGCAGCTTCTCGAACAGGGCGCGGCTGTCGCGCTCGGGCACGCCCCATTCGTCGTCGTGATAGGCCATGTAGAACGGGTCGGTGCCGCACCAGAAGCAGCGCGCCCGCCCGTCCCCGTGCCGGAGCAGCGGCGCGCGTTCGGCCTTCACCGCCGGCTCGGACTCCGTCGCGCGTGCGGCCTCGGGCGCACTCTTTTTCGCGTTTCCCGCCTTCGGCTCTGCCATCGCCCCTCCCGCCTCCGGCTCCGCAATCGCCCCTCTCAGCTTCCCTTGAACTTGCGGTCCAGCTCGCTCACCTTCTTTTCCCATTCCATGGAAAAGACCGCCCAGTCGGGCCGGCGCAGCTCCACCGGAACCTCCCCGGCAAGCAGCGGCACCCCGTCGGTCTTGGCGTCGTTGGCGCGGTCAAGGCGCACCGTGGCGATGCCCCGCCCATCGGTGACCGACAGGATCTGCCCCACGCTCTTGTCGCCGGCCATGATCTCCTGTCCGGCGGCAAGCGGCGTGTCGAACCGCACTTCCACCAGCCGGTTGCGGGGGGTGGAGCGGTGCTCCATGCGGCTCACCACCTCCTGGCCCACATAGCAGCCCTTCTTGAAGTCCACCCCGCCCAGCTGGTCCATGTCGGCCTCATGGGGGAAGGTGTCGCCATAGGCGAAGTCCGGCCCGCCCCTGGGGATGCCGAGGGCGATGCGGTGCGCCTCGTAGGGCGCCGCATCCGACGACAGGGCTTGCGCCGCCGCGCGGGGCAGCACCAGCCGCTGGCCCAGGGCGGGAAGGCGCGGGTCGGGATAAAGCGCGCCTTCGGGCACCTCCCCCGCATCCCCGAACACGGCGGCGACGGCGAAATCGTCGGCTTTCTCGAACGTCACCTTGGCCCGCAGGCGATGGAAGGTGAGGCGCTTCAGCAGGTCCTCGGCCCGCTCGGCGGGAACGTCGAACAGGAAGACATCCTCGCCTTCCGCGTAGAACAGGAAGTCGGAGATGATCTTGCCCTGCGGGGTCAAAAGCGCGCCGTAGCGCGAGTCGCCCTTCGCCATGGTCTGCACGTTGCAGGTGATTACGCCATGGAGAAACTTGGAGGCTTCGGGGCCGGTGGCACGAATGAGCACACGATCGGTCAAATAAACGACGGGCATGGGGGCCGTCCTTGTCAGAAAAATAAAAACCAGATTTAAGGCCGCTTGCCTGTCCCCATCAAGAGCGAGCTTCCGCCATGCCCGTGACTTTCGATCTGCTGCTGAAGGGCGGCGCGGTCGCGACCCCCGCCGGCATTGCCGTTGCGGACATCGGGGTGACAGGCGGACGCATCCGCGCCATCGGCGCCCTCGGGGCGGCGAGCGCGGGCGAAGTGGTGGATGCGACGGGCCTCCACATCCTGCCCGGTGTCATCGACACCCAGGTGCATTTCCGCGAGCCGGGGCTGGAGCAGAAGGAAGATCTGGAGACCGGGTCGCTGGCCGCCGTCATGGGCGGGGTGACCGGCGTGTTCGAGATGCCGAACACCATTCCCCAGACCACCTCCGCCGCGGCGCTGGAAGACAAGATCGCGCGCGGGACCAACCGCATGCACTGCGACTTCGCCTTCTATGTGGGCGGCACCCACGACAACGTGAAGGACCTGCCCGAGCTGGAGCGCCTGCCGGGGGCCGCCGGCGTCAAGGTGTTCATCGGCTCGTCCACCGGCTCCCTGCTGGTGGCGGACGATGACGGCGTGCGCAACATCCTGAAAGTGATCCGCCGCCGCGCCGCCTTCCATTGCGAGGACGAGCCCCGCCTGCAGGAGCGCAAGGGCCTGCGCGTGCCGGGCGATGCCTCCTCCCACCCGGTCTGGCGCGACGAGATCGCCGCGCTGACCGCCACCCGCCGCCTCGTCACCCTCGCCCGCGAGACCGGGGCGCGGGTGCATGTGCTGCACGTGACCTCGGCGGAGGAGATGGACTTTCTCGCCGACGCCCGCGACGTGGCCTCGGTGGAGGTGACGCCCCATCACCTCACCCTTGCGGCGCCGGATTGCTACGACCGGCTCGGCACGCTGGTGCAGATGAACCCGCCGGTGCGCGACGGCCGCCACCGCGATGCCCTGTGGGCCGCGCTCCAGAGCGGCGTGGTGGACGTGCTCGGCTCCGACCACGCCCCCCACACCCTGGAGGAGAAGGCCAAGCCCTATCCCGAAAGCCCCTCGGGCATGACCGGGGTACAGACCCTGGTGCCGCTGATGCTGGACCACGTGGCCGCCGGGCGCCTGACGCTGGAGCGCTTCGTGGACCTCTCCAGCGCCGGCCCCGCCCGGCTGTTCGGCATCGCCGGAAAGGGGCGCATCGTGGTGGGCTATGACGCCGACTTCACCGTGGTGGACCTGAAGCGCCGCGCCATCATCACGGCGGACTGGATCGCCTCGCGCTCCAAGTGGACGCCCTATGATGGCAAGGCGGTCACCGGCTGGCCCGTGGGCACCTTCGTGCGCGGCCGCAAGGTGATGTGGGAGGGCGACCTCACCGGCCCCGCCACCGGCGCGCCCATCCGCTTCCTGGAGACGCTCCAGCCGCAGGGCTGAGCGAAGGATGCTCCCAGCGAAGGCCACGCCTCCAACGAAAGAGGGCGCGCCACCGGCGCGCCCTTTCTTTTCGAAGGCAAGGGAGTTCCGGTGGCGTCAGCCCGCCGGACGCTCCTTGACGCGGGCCAGCACCGCCTCGGGGCCGGCATAGGCCTCCTGCAGGTCCACGCTCCAGTAGCGCAGCTCATCCAGCGGAATCGCCTGCCCGGTCACCGCGCAGCGCACGAAGCTGCCCGGCCGGAGGATACGGAATTCGCCATCGAGGTAGCGGACCTCCGCCTCGCCATGGGGCTCGGGGAAGCGTTCGAATCTGTTCATCGCCTCGGTCATCGTCCTGAAAGAAGAACATTCAACATAGCCATTCGCCCCGCAGCGCGAAAGGGGCGCCGGCTCACGGATCGAACAGGGTCGGCCCTTCCACCTTGGACGACTTCCTGGACTTGGCCGGGCGCGGCCGCGCGGGCGCTGACACCGGCGCCGTTCCAGCCGGCGCCGCCTCCCCCGTCACCGCCGCCACGTGCCCGTCGGCGAACTGGAGATCCAGCGCCGTGCCCGGATTGAGGCCGGCGGCAAGGCGCACCGGCTGGCCCGCGGCATCGCGCACCAGCGCAAAGCCCCGGCTGAGCACCCCCTTGAAGGACAAGGCGTCCAGCAGTTGGCCCGCCGATTTCAGCCGCGCCGCCCGCTGCTCGCGTGCCACGGTGAAGGCGCGTTTCAGCCGGCCGTCCAGCGTCTCCAGCCGGTCTCCCGCGCGCTCCAGGCGCAGCTTCAGCGCCTCCGGCGACAGGCGGGCGCGTGCAGCCACAAGGCGCAGGCGGTGGGCGGCGGCATTGGCCCTGAGCGCGCGCGGCAGGCGCTCGCTCGCGGCATCGAGCCTTTGCCGGGGCACGGACAGCAGGTTTTCCGCACTGGGCAGAAGGCGGGACAAGCCGCGCAGGTCCGCCCGTCGCCGTTCCAGAAGGCGCACCGGGGCGGCGGCGAGGCGCCCGCCCAGGTCCTCCACCGCCGCGATCAGCTCGGAGCGCACCGGCACCACCATCTCGGCGGCGGCGGTGGGGGTGGGGGCGCGCACGTCGGCGGCGAAATCGATCAGGGTGACGTCGGTCTCGTGGCCCACGGCGGCGACCAGCGGGATGGCGCTGTCCGCCGCCGCCCGCACCACCTCCTCGTCGGAGAAGCCCAGCAGGTCCTCCAGTGCGCCGCCGCCGCGCGCCACCACGATCACGTCGGGGCGCGGGATGGCGCCGCCCGCCGGCAAGGCATTGAAGCCGCGGATGGCCGCCGCCACCTCCGCCGCCGAGGTTTCCCCCTGCACCCGCACCGGCCACACCAGCACCCGGCGCGGAAACCGGTCGGCGAGGCGGTGGAGGATGTCGCGGATCACCGCCCCGGTGGGCGAGGTGACCACCCCGATCACCTGCGGCAGGAACGGCAGCGCCACCTTGCGTGCCGGATCGAACAGGCCCTCGGCCGCGAGGCGGCGCTTGCGCTCCTCCAGCATGGCCATGATGGCGCCGGCGCCGGCGAATTCCAGCGCCTCGATGACGATCTGGTAGCCGGACTTGCCCGGATAGGTGGTGAGGCGGCCGATGGCCACCACCTCCAGCCCCTCCTCGGGCTTCAGGCGCAGGCGCTGGAAGGTGCCCTTCCAGATCACCGCGTCCAGCCGCGCGCCGGCATCCTTCAGGCTGAAATAAGCGTGGCCCGAGCCGTGCGGCCCGCGATAGCCGGAGATTTCGCCGCGCACCCGCACGTGGCCGTAGGATTCTTCAACCGTGCGCCGGAGCGCGGCAGACAGCTCGGAAACGCTCCATTCCGGGGCATTGGCGCGGGGTTCGGCGACGTCCACCATCGAATCACAGCCATCGCTTGGTTAAGAAATAAGCATAGCGGGAAAGCCCCCCATGCGGCGAGCGCAGAGCCGTGCCTCTTGTTTGCGCGCCCCCGAGCCGATAGGCGATTGTGACAAGAGACTCTCGCAAGAGGCGTTGGCAGAGACGTTCGAGCGAGACATGGGGCAACGGACGGGGGAGGCCGCATGAACATCCTGCTGCTCGGATCGGGAGGGCGCGAGCACGCCCTCGCCTGGAAGCTGGCGCAGAGCCGCAGTATCGGCCAATTCTACGCCATACCGGGCAATCCCGGCATCGCCGAGCACGCAGAGCTGATCGAGGGCATCCCGCTCTCGGCCCACGATACCATCGTGAAATGGTGCCAGGACCACGACATCGGCTTCGTGGTGGTGGGGCCGGAGGCGCCTCTGGTGGCGGGGCTGGTGGACCGGCTCGAAGCGGTGGGCATCCCCGCCTTCGGTCCCACGGCTGCCGCCGCCCGGCTCGAGGGCTCCAAGCTCTTCACCAAGGAATTGTGCAAGGCTAATTCCATCCCCACCGCCGCCTTCGGCCGGTTCACATCGGCGGCCGAGGGCGCCGCCTATGTGCGCCGGCAGGGCGCGCCCATCGTGGTGAAGGCGGACGGCCTCATGGCCGGCAAGGGCGTCGTGGTCGCCCTCTCCGAGGAAGAGGCGGTGGACGCGGTGGAGCAGGTGTTCGCCGGCGGCGGCACCGAGGTGCTCATCGAGGAATTCATGGAGGGCGAGGAGGCCAGCCTGTTCGCCCTGGTGGATGGCGAGACGGTGGTTCTCTTCGGCAGCGCCCAGGACCACAAGCGCGCCTTCGACGGCGACCTCGGCCCCAATACTGGCGGCATGGGCGCCTATTCCCCCGCCCCCGTGCTGACGCCGGAGCTGGAGCGCCGGGCGCTGGACGAAATCCTCATCCCCACCGCCCGCGCCATGGTGGCGGCCGGCACGCCCTATCGCGGCGTGCTCTATGCCGGGCTGATGCTGACGGCCGATGGCCCGAAGCTGGTGGAATACAATTGCCGCTTCGGCGATCCCGAATGCCAGGTGCTGATGCCGCGCTTTACGGGCGACCTGGTCCAGGTGCTGCACGCCACCGCCACCGGCCGCCTGGCCGAGGTGACGCCGGAGTGGTCGCAGGATGCGGCCATGACGGTAGTCTATGCCTCGCGCGGCTATCCCGGTCCGCATCAGGTGGGCAGCCCCATCGGCGGGCTCGATGCGGCGACGGAGCTGGACGGCGTCCTGGTGTTCCAGGCCGGCACGCGGCGCAAGGGCGTCGGGCTGATCTCCAACGGCGGGCGCGTGCTCAACGTCACCGCCACCGGCGCCACCCTCACGCAGGCCCGCGACCGGGCCTATGCGGGCATTGCCCGGATCGAATGGCCCGATGGCTTCTACCGCAGCGATATCGGCTGGCGCGCGCTGGGCAAGGCTACAATGGACAAGGGTGCCCGATGACCGCCCGCGAGA